>NZ_CP053562.1:290000-621785 GCF_002085925.2 Thioclava electrotropha | reverse complement strand
TTGAGTTCGCGTCGTAGCGCAGCCTCGGAAGGCTTGGGCAGGGAATTGTTTTCGCAATGCGCGGTATATTGGGATTTCCATCGGTCGAGAGCCCAGTTCCAGCTGAACCGGGCGATGCCGGCGCATTGCGCAAACAGTGCGTCCTGCGCCTTGTCTACATCGAGGGCGATGCGGTGAACTGTCATGATCCGGGTAGAGATCGCTGCTCCATCAAGCGCCATCATCGCCTCCTTCAGCCGCGGCCTTGATGTCGGCGATCAATTTCGCATTCTTGCGGGAGCGCGCACCGTAGAGCCGCGCACTGAAGACCGTGACGATCTCAAGCACGTCCCGGGCGAGGTCCTCTTCGAAGCTGGTATCTTCACCCTGGTTCAGGATCACAATCTCGACGTTCTTCGCCTCGCAGATCGCGAAGACGAGCTCGGCGCCGAAGCGCAGCAAACGATCCTTGTGAGTGATGACCAGTCGGCCGACGCGATCCTCGACAATGTCTTCGAGTAGGCGCTTGAGGCCCTTCTTGCGATAGTTCATGCCAGAGCCGAGATCGGTGAGCACCTCGTAGGTCCAGCCCTGCCCGGCGCAATAGGCCTCGAGAAGCTGCGCCTGGCGCTCCAGGTCAGGTTTCTGGTCATGGGAGGAAACGCGTGCGTAGGCAACCGTGCGCCGAGCAGCGTTATCCTGCTGCCGATGGAGCTCCGGCTGAAGTTTGGCGAGGTCATAGCGGCGCCGCCCACCCTCGGTTACGAGGTCGGGTTTGAGCTTGCCGCTCTCATCCCATCTGCGCAAGGTGAGCGGAGTCACGCCCAGGGCCTTTGCGGCCTCGCCAATACTTACAAGCCTCTTCATCATTTAGATAATATATGATGCGAAAAGCATAAGTCAAATGGAAGCTGTTAAAGCCCCCACCGGCAGAACATAGCTTTGCCCATGCGCCTCGGGCAGCCCGTCATCCGTCTCCAGATAGACGCCATTCACGATGAACTCCGCCGCCGCCCGCGTGCCTGAGTCATTGGCCATGATGACCATATCGGTCAGCTGCTCGCGATAGCAGCGGCTCATATGCTTGTTGAATTCGCGGAACGCCTCGATCCCGTGGCGGATCTTTCCCTCGTTCACATGATGCGCGAAAGGCTCGCCCAGCTGGGCCTCCATCCCTGCCGTATCGCCTGCATTGAAGGCATCGTAATAGCGGCTGATCGTGTCGAGAGTGCGGGCGCGCGGCATGGCCATTCTCCGTAAAGCTGTCTGGCCTTGAGTGCCACGCGCCACGCGCCGCGTCAAACGCGGTCAAAGGCGCCGTCGCGGGTCACCCCAATGCGGCTCGCACGATCCCGGCCAGCGGCGTGGTCGGGCGGCCGATCAGCCGCGACAGGTCGTGGCTGTCATCGAACAGCGCGCCATTGGCGGCCTGCGCATCCGAATCCGCGATGATCGCGGCGAAGGGGCCGGGCAGCCCCATCGTCTCGAGCAACGCGCGATACTCGGCCTCGGCGAGGTGCGAGACCTCGACCGCGCGACCGGCCTGCGCGGCGATCTCGGCGGCCAGCTCGTCGAGGGTGAAACCCGCATCGCCCGCCAGCTCATAGGTCTTGCCCTGCAAGCCGGGATCGAGCGCCACGGCGGCCAGCGCCTCGGCGTAATCCGCGCGCGCGGCTGCCGCGATCCGGCCTGCGCCCGACGCCCCGGCGATCGTGCCCGACTGCGCGGCAGAGGCGATCGCGCTGTCGTAATTCTCGCCATACCAGCCATTGCGCAGCAGCGTATGGCTCAGCCCCGATGCGGCCAGCGCCGCCTCGGTCGCCACGTGCTCTTCGGCGAGTTGCATTTTCGAACGGTCGGCATGCAGCAGCGACGTGTAAAGGATATGGCCGACCCCATGCGCCTTGGCGGCCTCGATCACGTTGCGATGCTGCGGCGCGCGCTGGCCGACCTCGCTCGACGAGATCAGGATCAGCGTGTCGATGCCGGCCAGCGCGTCGAAACTGTCGGGGTCGGAATAGTCGAACCGCCGCGCGGCGCCCGTCAGCTTTTCAGGGCTGCGTGCCAGTCCGATCACATCGGTCGCGCCGCGCGCGGCCAGTGCGGCAAGGGTGAGTTGGCCAAGATGGCCGGTGGCTCCGGTAACGGCGATGGTCATGGCGACCTCCTTTTGTCTTTCGCTGAAGTGAAAGCTGCGCTCTTTACTGCGCAAAAGGAAGTACCTACATTTTGGTAAGTGTTCAGCAGCCCCGCACAGGAGCCTCCGCATTATGCAACAGACCGACCCCGCACTGCCCGTCGCCGATGTGTTCAACGCCGATTGCCCCTCGCGCATGATCCTGTCGCATGTCAGTTCGCGCTGGGGCGGGCTGGTTCTGGTCGCGCTGCGCGACGGGCGGCTGCGCTTTTCCGAGTTGCGTCGCAGGATCGGCGGCATTTCCGAGCGGATGCTGGCCCAGACCTTGCAGGTGCTCAAAGCGGATGGACTGATCTCGCGGCGCGATCATGGCGAGGTGCCACCGCGCGTGGATTATTGCCTGACCGAGGCGGGAGAGGCGCTCGCGATCCGCTATTTCGAGCTTGCGCATTGGATCGAAGCGAACCTGAGCCGACTTGGCACGCAGCCTGCACAGTCTGGCAGCTGATCAGACGGTCGGCTCTCCGAAACGTTCAATGAGATGGCGACGGATCTGGTCGCGGGTGTCGCGATAGGCGGCGAGCTTGGCCTCGCGCGTCTCGCCTATCCCGGTCGGATCGAGGATCGGCCAATATTCCACATCGAGATGGAAGAACCGCGTCAGCTCCAGCGCCTGACGCTGCGAGGCAGGCGAGAGCGCGATCACCAGGTCGAAGGCCGACAGATCGTCGCCCCATTCCTGCAACTCGGTGAAAGACCGCGCGCGGTGACGCTCCAGATTGACGCCGATCTCGGCCATCACCGCGATGGTGAAGCCGTCGATCTCCAGATCGGCCTTCACGCCCACCGACTGCACGTAGCATTCGGTGCCGTAGAATTTCTTCATCATCCCCTCGGCCATCGGGGAGCGCGTGGAATTATGATCGCACGCAAAAAGAACGGAGTTGGGGATCTCGCCCATCCGTTTACCTCGGGGCGAGAACGGCAACGAGGGTGAAGAGGCGCCGCGCCGTGTCGATGTCGATCTCGGCCTTGCCTTCAAGGCGTTCCTGCAGAATGCGCGCGCCTTCGTTGTGGATACCGCGCCGGGCCATATCGATCGCTTCGATCTGGCTGGGCGGCAGTTTCTTGACCGCCTCGAAATAGCTCTCGCAGATCTGGAAATAATCCTTCACCGCCTGCCGGAACGGGCCGAAGGACAGATGAAATTCCGCCACTTTCGCGCCGCTCTCGGTTTCGGTGTCGAAGACCAGCCGCCGATCGCGCACGCCAAGCGTCAGCGCGAACGGCCCTTCTGGTGCAGGTTGCCCGTCGCGGCCCGGGATGTTGAAGCTGTTATCCTCGAGCAGATCGTAGATCGCGACCTTGCGCTCCTGCTCGATCTCGGGCGAGGGCGCGGGCAGCCCGCCCGTGTCCAGCTGGATATGCGAAATCCGGGCCATCACCCCTCCCCTTCGTCATTGAGCGCATCGAGCCGCGCACGCACCGACAGCCCATGCGCCTCTAGGCTTTCCGATTTCGCCAGAACCTCGGCCGAAGGGCCGATCGCCTTCAGCGCGCCGGGCGTCATCTTCGCCAGCGTCGTGCGCTTGATGAAATCCATCACCGAGAGGCCCGAGGAGAACCGCGCCGAGCGCGCCGTGGGCAGAACGTGGTTCGGCCCACCGATATAATCGCCGATCGCTTCGGGCGTGTAGGCGCCAAGGAAGATCGCGCCGGCATGGGTGATCGCCTCGGACAGCCAATCGGGATCGGCGACGCAAAGCTCCAGATGCTCGGGGGCGACCCGGTTCGACAGCTCGGCCGCCTCCATCAGATCGCGCGCGACGATCACCGCCCCGAAGTCGCGCCAGCTCGCGCCCGCAATCGCACGGCGCTCCAGCGTCTCGAGCCGTTTCTCGACCGCCGCAACGACTGCCTTGCCGAAGGCCTCGTCGGTGGTGATCAGGATCGCCTGTGCGCTCTCGTCATGCTCGGCCTGGCTCATCAGGTCGAGCGCGATCCAGTCCGGGTCGCCCGTGCCATCCGCGATCACGAGGATTTCCGACGGGCCCGCGATCATGTCGATGCCGACGCGCCCGAAGACACGCCGCTTGGCCGCCGCCACGAAAGCGTTGCCCGGCCCGGTGATCTTGTCGACCGCCGTGATCGTCTCGGTCCCGTAGGCCAGCGCGGCAATCGCCTGCGCGCCGCCCATCCGGTAGACCGTATCGACGCCCGCCAGTTGCGCCGCCAGCAGCACCAGCGGATTCACCGCCCCGCCCGGCGTCGGGCAGGCCACGACCAGGCGCTCCACACCGGCGACCTTCGCTGGGATCGCGTTCATCAGCACCGAAGAGGGATAGCTCGCCAGCCCGCCAGGCACATAGAGCCCCGCCGCCGAGACCGGCCCCCAGCGCCAGCCAAGCTCCGCCCCGCTCGCGTCGATCCAACGCGCGTCATGCGGCATCTGGCGTTCGTGATAGGCGCGGATGCGCTCTGCCGCCAGTTCCAGGGCCGCGCGCTCTTCGGCGGGCACCTTGGCGACCTCGGCCTCGATTTCCTCGGGGGAGAAAGCCAGCGTCTCCGGCGTCAGCTCCAGACGGTCGAATTTCGCGGTCAGCTCGATCAGCGCCGCATCGCCCCGTTTCCGGATATCCGCGATGATATCGGCCACGACAACATCCACATCGGGGCTGTCCTCGCGCTTCATCCCCAGAAGTTCGACAAACCGGGCCTCAAAGCCCTCTTCGCGCGTGTCCAGAAAGTGCGGCATCGACAGTCTCCTATTGCGCTCTTCGGATTAGAGACTCCCGCCCTGCCCCGCAAGCACGACACTGCCCGCAAGGGCAATTCCACTTCGACTTGGCGTAAATATCCCCGCCGGAGGCATCCCCCGCAGCAGAACGCGGCTTACTCGGGATGATGCGGCACCTTGCCGGAAGGCGCACGATAGGGCCGCTCGACATCACGCAGATCGACATCGAGACATTCGACATCCGCCGCCAGCGCGCCATCGCCCGCCAGCGTCAGGGTCACGCGACCCGCGCCGTCTTCGGTCTCTTCAAAGGTGATATCGAGGATCGAGAGCACCACGTCGCGATCCGAACGATCGATCCCCATGCTCGAAACATGGGTGACATCCGAGATCACCAGCAAGGACCGCACCCGCTCATAGGGGCGCTTCTCGGCCTCGGCCTGCGCCTTGTCCTCCCAGCGGAACCGGTTGATCAGCAGCGCGAGACGCCGGGACTTCGCCTCCCAGGCGATCTCGGTGATCGGCAGCACGGCATCCTGCACCAGCGCCGCGATCACGGAGAGGTCGTCGCGGGTCTCGGCGCGCAGCGCGATCGCGCCTTCGCCACCATCTTCGAATTTCGCGTCACGGGTCATTGGGTCACCTCTGCATTCGATATGGGGAAGACGGCGGGGATTGCCAGCCGATCAATTCGCTTTCACGCGCTCGATATGCGCGCCGACGCCTGCCAGCTTCTCCTCGACGCGCTCATAGCCGCGATCGAGGTGATAGACACGGCTGACGACGGTCTCGCCTTCCGCGGCCAGCCCTGCGAGGATCAGCGACACGGAGGCCCGCAGGTCGGTCGCCATCACCGGCGCCCCTTTCAGCTTCTCGACGCCGTGGACCGTCGCATGACCGCCATGGACGTCTATATTCGCCCCCATCCGCACCAGTTCGGGCGCGTGCATGAAGCGATTCTCGAAAATCTTTTCTTCCAGAACGCTGGTGCCCTCGGCGGTGCAAAGAAGCGCCATCATCTGCGCCTGCAGATCGGTCGGGAAGCCGGGGAACGGCTCGGTCGTCACGTCGACCGCGCGGATGCGGCCATTCTTGCGCGCGACCTTGAGGCCAGTATGGGTCTGCTCGACCGAGATGCCCGCCGCGTCGAGCTTCTCGCAGAAGCTCTCCAGCAGATCGATTCGACCGCCCAGGCACTCCACCTCGCCGCCGCAGATCGCGGGTGCGAGCATATAGGTGCCGAGCTCGATCCGATCCGCCACGACCGGGTGAGTCGCGCCGTGCAGGCGGTCCTTGCCCTCGATCACGATCTCGGAGGTGCCGTCGCCCTCGATCTGCGCGCCCATCGCGCGCAGGCATTTCGCCAGATCGACGATTTCCGGCTCGCGGGCGGCGTTCTTCAGCACCGAGGTGCCCTTGGCGAGTGAGGCGGCCATCAGGAAGTTCTCGGTCGCGCCAACGGAAGCAAAGCGCATCTCGTGGGTGGCGCCTTTCAGCCCGCCCTTCGCTTCGGCATGCAGATAGCCGTCCTTCAGCTCGATCTCCGCTCCGAGCGCCGCGAGCGCGTCGACATGGATATCCATCGGGCGCGCGCCGATCGCACAGCCGCCGGGCAGCGACACGACCGCATGGCCCAGACGCGCCAAGAGCGGCCCCAGCACCAGATTCGAGGCGCGCATCTTGCGCACGATTTCATAATCCGCGACCGGGTTGATCTCGCCATGACACGAGGTCGCCAGAACCTTGCCGTCCTGCAGTGCGGTCACTTCCGCGCCGAGGCTCGCCAGCAATTCGGTCATCGTGCGGATGTCCGACAGGCGCGGCGCATTGGTCAGGGTCAGCGGCTCGTCGCTGAGCAGCGTGGCCGGCATCAGCGCGAGACAGGCGTTTTTCGCCCCCGCGATCGGGATTTGGCCGGAAAGTGGCCCGTTGCCGCGTACGACGATGCTGTCCATGTCAACTGCCCTCGGATTCGTTGTTATTCGGCGGCTTGGATTCGGATTTGCGGGCGCGCGCCTGCGCCTTGCGCCGCTGCAGATTCGCGCGCAGCGCCTGCGCCCGACGCTCTTCGCGGCTCAATTCCGCATCGCGGGACGTGCCCGATCCATCTTTCTTTCCGCCTGTCATGGCGCCTCGTTTAACCCGCCTGTGAAATCCTGTCGAGAGAGAGCAAGATTTGCCCTTGCACCCCCGCGCGATTGCGTCTAAATCCCCGCCACGGTCGAAGCGACGGACCGAAACCGGCGCTGCTGTAGCTCAGCGGTAGAGCACTCCCTTGGTAAGGGAGAGGTCGAGAGTTCAAGTCTCTCCAGCAGCACCACAACTTACCGGATTTCGAGGCAATCGCCCGCACAGTTATCCGCACAGTTATCTCCTTTCGATGATTTCAAGCGCCCGCTCTTGGTGGTGCGGGCTATGGTGCCAGTAGTGCTTTCGAATCGTCTCAGGCGACGTGTCGAAATACTCGGCAGCATCTTCAACGCTCAGCCCCTTCATCACCGCCCAAGTGATCGCGGTATGCTTGAGAACGTGAGGTGTTACGCCTTCAATCCCAGCCCGCTCAGCAGCGCGCCGGATACCTGTCTTGATGCTCGCGATCGGCTTCCCTCGGAATGAAACGACATGCGTTCCACGGTAGCCTTTCCATCGCAGCAAATGGCCGCGCAACTGACGCGGCGCACGGATGCGACCGCGCCGCTTGTTTGTCTCGGCTTGCCCCTCAGCGCGAAAGCGGATCACTCCGGTATCGAGGTCAACGCGGGTCCAGATAAGCTCTAGGATCGCGCTCGCGCGCCGCCCGGTGTAAATACTCAGAATGATGAAGCGGCGCACATGAGGCTCAGCGCACCAGATCAGCGCCGCCACCTCTTTGCGCGTCAGCCACCGATCACGCGGTTCGCCAGCTTCGGGCAAGGTGACTGCAATCGGATGGATCAACAGGCCTTCGGAGTGCGCGTGATTGAGTGCCGCTTGCAAAACGCCCAGTTCGCGCCGGACGGTTGAAGGACTAGCGGAAAGCGTCCGCGTGATCGTCTTCCCTGTCTTCGTGGTTGTCGTGGTGGTGCGAGGCTTCGCGCGCTCGCGCTCGTAAAGGCGGCAGGTCGAGCCTTTCACTGCGTCACAGGTCAGATCCGCCCAAAACGGCGCGAGAGCTTGGACGGAATAGGCGAGCGTTCCCGCCGCGCCAATTTTGGCCCCCTTGTCGTCAACGTATCGAGCCAGCACCTCACCCACGGTTAATTCGCCCGGATGGGCAGGACCGCGCCGGGCTTCCGGCTGCCTTCCGGTGAGGTATTCAGCGAGTGCCTTTTCAGCCTCTCCACGCTGGCCAAAGCTAAAGCCTGTCCGCTGCATCCGGCTTCCGTCTCGGATGATCCATTGCCCTTCATCCTTTCGGAAATAGAGGCGCGCGGGCTTTCGTTGTCTGGGCATTGCAGAAACTCCTCAATAGCCTGACGGTTCGTCAGGTAGTTCCGGCCAACCTTCACCGCCCACAACCGCCCATCCCGGCGAGCCTTCCGCAGCGTGTTTACCGTAACGCTGGAATGAACCTTGGCCGCCGCTTCGGCCAAGGTCATCATTTCAAGATTGTCGGGATGAGGATCGTGCATCAGGCCGCCTTCTCCGCGCGCTCAGCACCTCGCGCCTCGATCATCTCAGCTTCGGTGAGCTGATCGCCAGCAGAGCCGCCGATGCCGACCCACTCCATCGCATGGTGATGGTCGATCGTATCGAGCTTCGCGAGAGCCATCCGGGTCAATGCGATGGTCCAAATCCTGTCCGGGTGTTTCGCGTCTAGGTCATTGAGGTTGTCAACGGCCACGAGAAGCGCTCGCAGTTCGGTGAGCTGTTCGTCGGTGCGCTCGTAATTGTCGCGTTGGTTCGGGGGGATCATGCCGCGCTCTCCGCAGCCTCAGTCAGTTCAACCGAGGGTTTGAGCCGCTGCAAAATCTCGCTGTTGAGACTGCGCCCGTTCTGGGCAGCAGCAGCTTTCAGCGACGAGCGCCAGCCATCCGGCAAGCGGAGCATAAATTTAACAGTCGTGTCTTTTTCCTGAGCCATGATACCTCCGATGTGTCGAGTCGATATCATCTATATGTAGCGACTCGACATCATTGCGTCAATGCGCTTAAGCTGGCAACTCGACACCATAGTCAAAATGAGGCGTGCAGTGGCTGAGTATCCGAGCGACAAACAGGACAAGTTCATGCTCCGCCTGCCCGACGGACTGAAGGACAGGATCAAGGCTAAAGCGGACGAACACGGTCGCAGTATGAACGCGGAAATTGTCCAGCTACTTGAGAACGAATATCCGGCTCCAACGGATGTATTGCATTTGCACGTGGACGATATTCGGAAGCTTCTCGATATCTACGAGAAAGAGACTGATCCCAAAAGGAGACTGTACCTACAGTTGGTCATCTCTGATTTGGTTACCGCAGGAAACGACTTCCAAATTGTCTTCGATGAAGACGGAAATTTTTAATTCGGAATTGGAGAGACCACTTGAAACCAGTCACTATTCCGCAAGAACGCCGAGCAGAGTTCGAGAAACATCTAGCGCGGCTTGAATGGCTCAACGGCGAGATGGATCGCCTCGCTAGCTCCTACAAAAACGGCGACATAGACGCCGAAGTGTGGTTCAATCAAAATCAACCGTTGCTTCACGAGCAGTGGGAAATCATTGAGAAGATCAAAGCCTTTAACGATTAAGGCGGGAAGACCGCCCCAGACATTTCGGGAGCTATTACATGATTACGCAAGATTATAAGCTCGCCCGGTCCATTCTCAATTTCATCGCTTTCGTTGGGTGGTTCGGCCTTCTCATGGGGGTGGCGCTCGTATTCATCGCGTTCGCCGCGTCTGACGGTGAGGTGATTTATTCAATCTATGGCGGCAGCGTGGCGATAGCCGGTCTCGGGCTTGTCCTTGCCGCGCAGATCGCAAGCGCACAGATCGACACCGCCGAGAACACCCGGAAGCTGGTCGAGCTTCTGTCGGCAGAGCGCGGCGCGTAGACCGACTTGGATAAGGGGCGGGGTGCTCTCCCAAGTTGGGATTGCGTTGCGCCCACGCGCGCGTGGGTGCAACTCCTGTGTGCCAACTTGACACACGGAGCGTCCAACGCGCGCGGGTCAGCCTTCCAAGTTGGAAGAGAGGCTTCCCGCCAAGTTGTCGGAAACCGGTTTGTGCCAAGTTGCCACAAACGGCTGATCGACAAGTTGTCGGAGAGCGTGAGTATCAAGTTGCTACTCAGCGCGCGGCTCAGCCCCCACGCTTCCGCAGCCGATACGCGCGCGCTTTGCACACGTCCGAGCAATACTTGCGCTGAGGGATCGGGTTCGGAATCAATGTCCCGCAAATCTGGCAGGGTCGAGGCTCAGCCGCGCGCTTGCTGTTGATCGCGCACGATATGCTGCAATGAACCTGATCGCGGTTCTTCGGACGGAACACCTTGCCACATGCGCCGCAGGTCCGCCTCTCAGCGTAGAGCTTTGGGTGACACCTCGGGCCGCAATATTTCGCATCCTTGCGCGTCTCCACGGGGATAGGCTCGCCGCACCGTTCGCAGCACCGGCCCGCTAAAGCCTCGTGCCTCGCTTCGCGCTCCACTCTGTTTTCGTCGGCCTTCTTGCAGCGCCGAGAACAAAACTTCTTATCCGACCGGCGCTTGCCCATATCGACGCCGCACACGACGCAGAGCGCCCTCATATCGAGCGGGTCGCCATCCTTATTGCCGTGTCCTCGTTCGCCCGTCTCAGGTTTATCAGCCTTTGATGGTGAGACGCTTTGCACAGGTCGCTGCAAAACTTCGGCCTGCCATCTGGCAGAGGCTTGTGACAGCGAGCGCAGGAAGCCCGCTCGATTATCGTTCCTGCCTCCACGGTCCATTCCGGTTGCCCCTCATTCCAAGTTGGACGCTTCGCGCCAGCAGCGCGGAACGCCTCGGCCAGTATCTCCCGCGCGATCAGATCAGCGCTTTCCCATCCCCAGCCCTGCAAACACAGATCGGAGCGCAGGCCCGCCCGCAACGGCCCTTCCAGCCCCCAGAGCGAGCCGGTCGCCCCCGCCTCGAAAGCAAGGCGGATCACGTCCACAAGCTCTTTGACGATGTTGTCATATCGCCCGCGCCCGAGCTTGCCGCGCCGAGCGTCCCGCGCCTGCCGTTCAAGTTTGCGCTGTTGGACCAGAGACACCAGCATCACGCGGCCCCGTCGTCTTTCCCCCAGTTCACCAGCTTCAAAGCTTGGTCAGGGTCAACGCCCGCTTCCTTCGCCATGCCGAGCGCCTGCACCACGGTTGCGGCCGCACGCGCCCGCCCGCCTGCGTCATAGGCTTGGAGCGGTCGCAGCGTGTCTATGTCCACCACCGCGCCGAGCTTCTCGGTCGCTTCCTCGGCCATCGACATTGCCAGCGGTTGCAGGGTCCATTGCGCGAGGTGGCGCTGCGCCTCCCTCACCATCGGCCCGGTTGTCGCAGAGCTGGCCAGCCCCGGCAGAACGCCGAAGGCCATCTGCACCGCGTCCCGCGCCGCCGAGAGGGTTTCGCGGGTCATTGCTTTGGAAAGGTCGGGGGTCACGTCCGAGGCTTTCCAATCCTGCACCGGCGCAGGCCCGCCCGCCGCCGAGACATTGACGCTTTCACGGATCAGCACATTGCCCCGGTTGCCCCGGAAGCTGCCCGCCATCGTGTTCATGTCCGTATCGGGCATTTCCGGCATAGGCACGATTTGCGAGCCGAGCGGCATATTCTGGAACGCCTCGGCCAGCGCGGTTTCAACGTGGTGCAACAGTCCCGCCGTGAGGCCCGAGCGGCGCAAGGGTGCCTGCCCCGAGTAAGGCGCGTTCACGTCGCTGCCGATACGGAAGTGCAGAACCTCGCCCGCAAGGGCGGTCATGGTCCGCCCGCCCCCGGTATCTGGCAGGGTCAGGCGATAGGCCACCGGCTGCGCAAGGCGGGTCGTCAAATCCCAATCGGTCGCCGGGATCAGCCGATCTTCCGCGATATAGAACACCGCTTCACCGCGTAGCGCCAAGGCCCGCGCCGCAAGCGCCAGATTGCGCCGGGTCAGAACGTCCGTTCCCTGCACGTCCGCGAGGCTCAGCCCGCTTTCCCAGAGAGACACACAGCCCTGCACCGTCGCGGTGAGTTCCGCCGCGCCATCCCGGCCCGTGATGTAAGCCGCGCGCGAGGTCATTACCTGCGACGTGTAGCCCGTGCCGGTCGCCCGCGTCTCAGCCTTTCCGAAGATCCGTTGCAAGAGGCCCATGTCATGCCCTCCGATATGCGCGCAGCAGGTCAGCCGCGCCGCTGAATTGCATCGCCCGCGCGATATGCGAGGGGGTGAGCGTCACCGCTTCGGATAGCTGCCCGACAGTGACGGTTTGCGCGCTGGCCCCGGTCGGAGCCGGAGCGGTTGCCAGGTATTCAGCCAAGCGCCGGAACGCTTCGGAGACAGCCGCAGGAAGATCGCCGCCGCCCACCGTTGCCGTGATCCGATACGGCCCCGAGCCGCGCAGGTCATAGCCGCCGAAGGGTGACGCGCCGGGGGTGAAGGCCACCCACTCGCCCGCCTGCCATTCCTCCACCGTGTCGAGGGTCGCCGGGGTCAAAGGCGGTTGCCAATCCCCTGCCCCTTCCACGATCCAGACCACGCCGCGCACGGTCCAGCGATGCGCGCAATACGCCTCGATCCGTTGCCAGAGCGCCGCCGCGTCGAGCGCCTGCGCCGCGTCCGACAGCCCGGAAACAGTCGGATAGCTCGCCGGGATTTCTTCGGTTTGTCTCAGCGTCACCGCCATCAGAGCCTCCACCGGTTAAGGGTGCGTTGAAGCCCTGCGCCCTCGGGCAGCCAAACTGCCGAGCGCCCTTCGGGCTTGTCTTGCGGTTGGTCTTGTGGCTTGTCGCCGGTGAACAGCTCCAAGAGCGTTTCCTGATACGCGGGCTGAGTCACAATGCTCAGCTCAAAGAGCAGAGCCTGAAATACCGTGCGGATCATCGCGCGGCCTTGGCTCGGGTCTTCCGCCACGATCTTCTCAGCGTTTGGCACAGTCACCGGGGGCGGGATGCGAAAGCCGGGGGAAATGCCCCCGACCAAGCCCGCTTCATACTGCGCCAGAAAGTCTTTCCACCACGTCGAGGCTTGAATTTCGGGCAGGATTTCCGCCTCGAATGTCAGCGCCTCGTCGGTATCGGTGAGGGTCAAGCTGCCCGCCCCTTTCGAGGCGAGCGGCTTGTCATAGCTATGACCGATCAGCAGGTGAATTTCGGCCTTGGGATCGTTCACCCGATAGCCGAAAGCCTTGGGGGCGAAGACTTCCTTTTGAGGTCGCCCCCGCTTCCCGCCATCGCTCAGGACGGCGCGTTTGCCGTAGGGAAAGCGGCCATGCAGCGCCATTGCGCCAGATGCCCGCTTGCGGATTTCCAGCCCGCCGCTATGGCCGCCCCAGTCCATTACGCCGCCGCCAAGCCGGTGAGGATGCGCAGTTGCGAGCCGCGCGCGACGGTCACGTCAGCCGTGACAAGCCCGGTCAGCCGCAGCCCGCCCGACTGTGCGTCGGAATACGGATCACGGATCAGGTCCACCGCGCCCCAGATGCCGAGGAAGGCCGGAGCAATGCCGCCCGCCGAGGTCGTCAACACCGCCGTTGTGTCGAGGGTGTTCGACAGCGCCGGGTTCCCCACCTTCGCGACCAGCCGGTCAAGCTCGGTAACTGCCGTGCCGGTGACGAATTGGTCATCCAGATCAGCCCAGACACTCGGGCCGAAACCGATCTTCACATCGGTCGGAGCCGATGCCGCGTTGCCCTCCATGAAGGCCACCACCTCGGCCCGGATCGCCGCCCACGTCGCCGCCGCGTCAATCGCGGTCGAGGTGATGCCGTAGGTCGCGGCCCCAGCCACCACGCCGAGCGGTTCGCCGTCCGCGCCGGTGCCGGAGAAACAGGCCTTGTCCAGCTCCACGCCGATCACCGAAGCGAGGTCGCGCCGGATTGCTTGCTCCAGCCCGCTGCCGGTCTGTTTCAGCGCCTTGCGGGTGATCCGCATATGCGCGCCTAGGGTGTTGTTCGGAGCGAGCGATTTTTCCGCCGTGGCAAATGCCGAGGGTCCGGCCACGTTGCCGCCTTCGGTCGCAGCCCAGCCCGCCACCGCGCCAGCGGTCGCCACCGGCCATTCGGTCGAGCCGTGGTCAATGTTGATCGTCTGGAAGCCAAGACGCGCGGCCACCGAAGCCGGGAACAGCCGGTCGATAATCGGGCGCGTGTTCATCGGGTCAGGGGTGCCGGTCGAGACGGTTTCGCCTGCGCGCTGTTCCAGAGCCATGAGAGGCACGGGAACGCCGCGATAGCCGCCAGCGTTGCGCAGCTCTTGCACCACCTCAGCCGTGCGGCCATCGAGGGCGCGGCCTTCATCGAGGGCCAGCACCGCTTGGCGCAGCTCATAGCCCGACACCAGATCAGACCATTCACGGCCCGAACGGGTCTCGAGTTCTTCGCCAGCCTCGCGCCGCTCGCTGTCCTCAGCGATCAGCGCTGCGCGATAGCGGGTTTCGTTGCTCCGATATTCCACGTCGAGGTCATTCATCGAACGCAGTTCGGTTTCGTCGGGGGTTTCCTTCCCCGACAGTTCGGCCAGCTTTTGGCGGATTTCCGATTGCCGCCGCTGGATCTTCACAGAATCAAGCATGTTTTACCTCTTTGCTCGAAGGGTTGCGCTGCATGTCCCGCAGCAAATCGCGCCACCGTTGACGCTCGGGGGATAGTTCAGGATGCCCAGCCTCGATCCGGGTCTTCGCGCCGTGGCACGGGCCGCAGAGCGTTTGCAGATTTTCGAGGTCGAACGCCTTTTCAGGCGCATCACGCACGGGCCGAATGTGATCCACTTCCAGCCGGTAACGAGAGCCGCATTTGACGCATTGGAAACCGTCGCGCCGCTTCGCCATCAGGCGCAGCGCAGGCCAGCGCCGATCGCGATAAACCCATGTGCCGTATCGTTTGAAGGTTACGCCCACATCACCCTCCCCGCTCTTGGAGCCGGTCGGCTGAGCATCCGCGCGCCTTCGGAGACGGCCAGCATTGCCGCGCAGGCCGCATCAATCCGGCCCATGCTGCGCCCCTTGGCGGGCTTCGCATTGCCCGCAGGGTCGGTCAGCACCACCGCTTCCGCGAAGGCGTGGCGCAACAGGTAGCTTTCGGGAGACTTCACGCGCCCGTCGAAGACATGCCGCCGCAGCCGTTCCACGTCTTCCGAGCCATCCTTAAATCCCATGCCCCGCCAGACCACCGGTGCACGGCTTCCGGCCTTGTCCAGAGCCTCGCCCATCTCAGCCGCCTTGAAGCGGTCGCAGACAATGCAGGCGACATTCTCGGCCACGGCACGGCGCAAGACGCCTTCGATCCATTCGACAATCGGCACAGTCCTATCGCCCAAGGTGAACAGCTCATGCCGCTGCGCCATCTGGCAATAGAGGTCGCCCACCGCGTCGGATTGCCCGCGCGCGTCCAGCCCCGGCGCACCGGGAAAGGTGCCGTAAGCCTCAAGCCGCCCCGTCTCGGGCCAGAAATAGGCCGCTGCCGACATGGACGCAGAGCCGCCCAGGTCGAGGCCGATCACGCATGGCCCCTCTTTCGGGGGCAGGTCCGTCACCTCGCACTTGAGCCAATCATCAAGGCCCAGCAGCACGTCGCGGTTGTCTTCCTGCACTCGCTCATTGCGCGACAGCAGCCGGAAGCGCGACAGCGCAGAGCCGCCCCGCTCAAGAGCGAGCGCCGCGTCAGCCTTGAGGCGGTCGAGGCTCGGGCCGATGCCGTATTTCGTGCCGGGGTTCGCGACGATCAGCGAGGCCACATCATCCGCAGGCAAGCCCTTTTCGGGCCGGTGTTCCTGCCGATAGACGCCCGGCGCGTCACGGTCGAGCCAGAGGCTAAACGGGTGCGCGTCAGAGCTTGCCGAGGTCGAGATAATCAACGCCCGCCCGTCACGCTTTGACAGGCCGGTGAGCAAGGCCGCTTCCAGTTCGTCACCCTGAGCCAAGGGCCAATGGCCCCGCTCATCGAGAATTGCCAAGGTCGGAGAAGTGCCGAGGGCTGATTTGCCATCCGCCGAGATAGCCCGGAGAATGTGCGGCCCCCGTTCGTCGTCATACTGTATCTCAAACCGGGGCTGACGCCGGATCGTGATTGCCGCCTGCATATCTTCGGGCAGGGTCCGCGTCAGGCTCGCGACGTAGTGCCAGCAGATTTGCGCCTGTTGCTGCGTCTTGGCAGCGATCAGGATTTCGCGCTCCGCCGCATCGCTCCACGCGCCGACCAGCTCGCCCAAGGCCAGCACCGCCGACAAGGTGGATTTACCATTGCCCCTGCCAACGCTCAGGACGCCCACATTGATTTCGGGCGCGAAGGCCCCGTCAATGAATTGGCGCTGATAGGGAGCCAGCTTGATAGGCTCACCCGCAAGACGCCCGGTCGGAACGCTCAGAGAGGCCGCAAAACGCTTGGCGAGGGTCGAGGGTTTAGCCATCTGCGCCCCCCGTGTGTGTAGAATGGCTACCCCGCTCCGCGAGAGCCCTCCCCCAACTGAAACCGGGGCATTGGGACCGCTCACCACGCATCAGGCAACCGCGACGATTTCGTATGCCGCGACCTGATCGGGATCAGCGCCGAGCCGCTTCACATCGGTGATGGAATAGGTCTTGCCGCCCACCGTGAGGTCATCCACCGGCAGCGGCACAACACCCTCGGCCACCTGCATGACGCCAATCCATTCGCCACCTTGCAGCAACAGCGGGTTGGTGAGGTTCGCATTGAAGCCCGTTCGCGCGACCTGCACCTGCGTGTTCGTGATGGTGGTGGTGCCGGGGTCATAGGGGCTACTCGCCGTTGTCTCGCTATGCGTCAGCGTGGCAGGCCCACCGTGCGCAGCGATGAGGCGATCAGCAGTAGCTCGGGCGGATGCGTTGAGGGTCATGGGGCTATGTCCTGATTTGGGTCAGTTTAGCTTACCTATTATCACCGGTCAATATTGGGTCAGCATTGCTTACATATGTGCGCAAGATAGACTCCGGCCACCCGCTCCTTCCCCCCGCTTAAAGCACGATCAGCGTTTGCCGATCTTGGGTGAAGGCCCGACGCTTCCCCGATCCGTATCCACGTGATGCCACATATCGAGGGCCAGCCGCTTCCCCGCAGGCTTCTCACCTGCCCCGCCCTTTGCAGCCTTGCGCCGGTGCGGTCCCCGATCGTCTTCCCTCGCCTTCCTTGGCTCGGTATCCCGCCGGTGGGTTTCGTTGTCACGTTTCTGAGCGTCCTAGTCGGAGCCGGTTGCGCTCGGAGTGGGTTAAAAGTTCCCGGATCGTCTTTTCCCGTTGATCTGGCTCAGCGGTCAAAAGCGAGGGCGGGTGAAGGGATATGCCCGGATCGAGGCCGGTTTGCTCCGATGAATGAAAGCCCCCGCACCGCGCCCGAGGCACGGGGGCGAGGGTTCATCAGCGGGCGTCAGCTACCAGCCCGACCATGCCCTTATCGGTGAGCCGCTGGCGCACCTGATTTGCATGTCCGGGGGAAGTGCAGACGATGGTTTCGTCGTCCTCTCCGAAGCGGTGAACCACGATCACGGTTGCCCCGTGTTCGGCCCTCACTTCAAAGACGCCATCGGGCTTCAAAAGCAGCAGGTCTTCGAGGTTGTTCGGGTCAAATCTCAGCATTGCGCAGCCTCCCGAGCGTGAAGGCGTGCGTGATGCTTTCGGCAGAGCCATTGAACGGCCAGCGGGCGCGAATAGTCCTCGTGGTGAGCGTCCACCTTGTCGCAGCCACAGACCGCGCAAGGCTCCTTAACAAGCTCCCCGTGACGGAGGGCGCGTTGCACGTCGAGGTGCGCGCGATAGCGGCGCGGATGCTTTGCACGCCACGCCTGTTGCCGAGTGCGTTTCTCGTTCATTGCGCCCCCTCCAAGTGAGAGTGCGCCCGCACAGAAACCGCACAGAAACCCGTGAACGCCGGGAGAACATCGGCCAATTCAGGGAATGCGAAATTGCGTGATTTACGCGGTTTCGAGCGTGAACAAGTGTCTTGGTAAGGGAGAGGTCGAGAGTTCAAGTCTCTCCAGCAGCACCACTTCCCCCTCCCCGATTAAAACCACCGCCTAATCGGCGCGAATCCCGTAGCGGCTGATCTTGTCGTTGAGCGTGCGCCGCGCGATGCCGAGCGCCTGGGCGGCCCGTTCGGTATTGCCCCGGCAGCGTTCGAGCGTGGCGCTGATCTCGCGCGCCTCATAGGCCGCGACCTTGTCGGCGAGGCTTTGCGGAGCCGAGGGTGCCTCGGTCGGCGCATCGGGCAGATCAAGGCCTAGCGCGAAGCGTTCCGCCGCCGCTTTCAGTTCGCGGACATTGCCGGGCCAGGGGCGGCGCTTGAGCTGTTCGCGCAAGCTATAGGGCAGGTCCGGGAGATCACGGCCATAGCGGCGCGCGGCAAGCTCGGCGAAATGGCGAAACAGCAGAACGATATCCTCGCCCAGAGAGCGCAGCGGATCGAGCGTGATCTCGGCCCCGGCGAAGCGATAGAACAGATCGGCGCGGAAGCTGTCATCGAGCGTGCGCGCGCGCAGATCCGATTTCGTCAGAGCGATGATCCGCAGGTCGAGCGGGCGCAGACGGTTTTCGCCCAGCCGCTCCACCTGACGTTCCTGCAAGGCGCGCAGCAATTTCGGCTGCACCGCCGCCGGCATAGCCTCGACCTCGTCGAACACCAGCGTGCCGCCCGAGGCCGCCTCCAGCTTGCCGGGCTTGTCCTGAGCGCCAGGGAAAGCGCCCGCGACATGGCCGAAGATCTCGATCTCGAACAGCGTCTCAGGCAGCGCGGCGCAATTGAGCGCTACGAACGGCCCCTGCGCGCGCGGGCTGGCCGCATGAAGCGCACGGGCGACGAGTTCCTTCCCCGTCCCGGTTTCCCCCGTCACCACGAGGTCGATCTCCAGCGGGCCGAGCGCCGCGATTCGCGAGCGCAGCGCCGCGATCGCCGCCGACTGACCAAGGATCTCCGCCCCGTCGCGCCGCGCGATCTCGTCTTGCAGCCGCCCCAGCTCGGCCCGGGTCGCGCGGGCCCGAAGCGCCCGGTCGACCACCGCCAGCAGATGTTGCGCGTCGTAGGGCTTCTCGAGAAAATCCTCCGCCCCCAATTGCATCGCCTTCACCGCATGCGAGACATCGCCATGCCCGGTTATCATCAGGACCGGCAGATCGGGGCTGCGCGCCTTGAGCGCCTCGAGCAGGCCGAACCCGTCGATGCCAGGCATCCGCAGATCGCTGACCACCAGATCGGGCAAAGCGGGCGCATCGAGCGCCGCCTGCGCATGGGCGAACCCCTCGCAGTCATAGCCGCCCGCCTCGATCAGATCGGCGAGCGCCGCGCGGTGGTCGTCATCATCCTCGACGACATGGATCAATGCGGTCATACCGGCTCCTTCTCGCGCACCCGTGTGAGCGTCACGATCATCTGCGTGCCCGCCGCCGGCGTCGAGCGGATATCGAGGCGCCCACCGATCTCGGACAGGATCGCCTGTGAGATCGCAAGGCCGAGGCCAAGTCCCGACCCCTCCTCCTTGGTCGAGAAGAATGGCTCGGTCACGCGCGGCATGTCTTCCGGCGCGATGCCGGGGCCGTTGTCACGGACGCTCAGGTGCAGTTCTTCTTCCGCGCCCTCCAGACGCAGCTCGACTTCGGGCGCGGGCTGGCCCTCGACCGCATCGAGTGCATTCAGCAGCAGGTTCACCAGGACCTGTTCCAGCCGCACCCGTCCCGCATTGGCGAAAAGCAGACCATCGGGGACAACCACGCGCGGCTTAATCCCGAGCGCTCTAGCCCGCGGCGCAACCAGTTCCAGCGCGCTTGCCGCTACGGCGCCGATCTCGATCCGCTCCAGCGCGGCGGTGTCTTTGCGGGAGAAGCTTTTCAGGTGCTTGATCGTGCGCTGCATCCGGCGGATCAGGTTGCGCGCAGTCTCGATGCGGGCGACCGTCTTCTCGGTGCTGCGCGCGGCGCCCATCTCGGCGGCGGCAAGGGTTGCCTCCATCGCGGCAAGCGGCTGGCTCACCTCATGCACGATCGCGGCCGACATCCGGCCAAGCGCGGCCATCTTCTCGGAATGGATCAAGCCTTCCTGGGCGGCGCGCAATTCGGCTTCGGTCTGGCGGCGGGCCTCGATCTCGCGGCCAAGAGCGCGGGTGCGCTCGGCCACCTTGCGCTCCAGCATCTCGGATTGGCGCAGGCGCAGCGCCACGAGCTGCCGCCGCTGCGCCTGCGTTTTCGCCAGCGCCAGACCGAGCACCGAGGCCAGCGCCGCCGTCACCCCCGCGATCAGCGCCGAGAGCATCGCGGGCTGCACCGGGGCTGCGGCCACCACCGTCCAGCCATCGCCAAACGCTGCGGTCTGGCTGCGCAGCCGCGCGCCGCTCGCATCGAACATCCACGCGGCGTTGCCTTGCATCAGCGGCCCCTGTGTCGCCGGATCGCGCCCGGGATAGGTCTTCAGATCCGCCAGCCGCGCGCGCGCCTCGGGGGCGAGCGGATGGAGCGGGTGATAGAGCCAGTCGGGATTGCCCGAGAGGAACACCACCCCATCGGGATCGGCCACCGCCACCGCCTGCCCCGCCTGCGCCCAGGCCTGTTGCAGCGGGTCGAGATCGACCTTCACCACCACCACACCGGGCGGACCGTCGCGATCTCCGATCCGCGCAGAGAGGAAATAGCCCGGAACCCCGGTCGTCACGCCGATCGCGTAGAAGGCGCCCTGCCCGGTGGCGATCGCATCGCGGAAATAGGGACGGAAGCTGTAATCGTGGCCTACGAAAGAGGCCGGGCTGTCCCAGTTCGACGCCGCAAGCGTCACCCCCTGCCCGTCCATCAGGTAAAGCTGATCGGCCCCCGAGAGCCCCAGAACCTCGGCAAGGTAGCGGTTCGCCGCGAGATCCGCGCCGGGCGCATCGGGCGTGCGGATCACCGCGCGGATGCGGGCATCCTGCCCGACCACGGCGGGCAGGTAGCGGAAGCGGTCGATCTCGGTTTCCAGCGCGCGCAGGGTCAGGATCAGGCTGCGATCGAGCCGCGCGTCGATGCCCGACAGCGCGATGCGCCATGCGCCCACCGCCGCCGCGACGGAGATCGCGCAGACCGCGATCACCCGCCAGAATGTCATGCGCGCGGCAGGCTTGGCCATGCGCCCTCCCTCTCGATCGCTCTTAGCCGTCGCCCGGCTCGGCGGGGCAAGGCGCGATCCGGATCGGTGCCTCGCGCACGGCTCCGATCACCTGACAATCGACCGAGCACAAAGTCCAGCCCGAGACCGTCGCCCCCGAGGCTGCCAGTTCCAGATCGGGCACTTCGGGGCCGGTCGTGTTCCAGACCCACCAGCCATCCTCGAAATGACCGCCCGGGCCCGGCTCCATCCCCGCGCCCGATCCTTTCACCGCCGCGCCGACGAGGCGCAGCGTGTCGTGGTCGGTCACCTGCCAATGTTCGCGCCAGCCCTCTTTCTCGACCGAATGGGTCCATTCCAGCGAAAACTGGCCCGAGGGCGCCAGCGCGATCATCGCAGCCCCGACCATGAGGCAGGTCGCGCTCATGCCGCCGCCCGCGTGCGGCGCAGCCAGAGGGTCGCGCCAAAGCCCGCGACCAGCGCGAAGCCGATCTCATCGGTCAGCGGCAGCGCCGCGATCAGGGTGAAGCCCGCGACCATGGCGAGTGCCCGCTCCCAAAGAGCCAGCGGACGGCCCAGCCAACCGATCACCGCGACACCCCAGAGCGCGAGCGCCAGCAGCGCCTTGATGATGACATAGGCGACCGCGGGCCAGTAGCCGATCTCGGCGGCGAGCGGGCCGCCATCCTGCAGCATCAGCGCGGGCGTATAGACCGCCATGAAGGGCACGACGAAGCCTGCGGCGGCGACCTTGATCGCCTCGAAGCTGATACGCAGCCCGCTTTCCTTCGCGATTGGCGCAGCGGCAAAACAGGCAAGCGCGACGGGTGGTGTGAGATCCGCGAGAATGCCGAAATAGAAGACGAACATGTGGCTCACGATCAGCGGCACGCCGAGATCGAGCAGCGCCGGACCCGCGATCGAGGAGGTGATGATATAGTTCGGGATCGTCGGGATCCCCATGCCGAGCACGATACAGGTGATCATCGTCAGGATCAGCGACAGGAACAGGCTCGACTTGCCGACGCCCACGATGAACTGGCCGAAGGTCGTGGCAGCCCCCGTCAGCGTCATCACCCCGATGATCACGCCGACCAGCGCGCAGGCGATACCGACGGGCAGCGCGGTGCGTGCGCCATCGGCAAGGCTGTCGCGGCAGATTGCCAGCGTCTCGCGCCCGCCCTTGTTGAAGGCGTTGATCGCGACCAGAACGGCCACCGCGCCCAGCACCGCCCAGATGCCGATCTCGAAAAAGGCGGCGGCGACCAGCGCAATCACCACCCAGAAAATCATCCGCAGCACCTGGTTCGGCAGCCCCAGCGCGACCGAGCCGCCGAGGATCAGTAGACCCGTCAGCGACAGGCCCACCGTGCCCGCGAACAGGGGCGTGTAGCCCGAGAACAGCAGGTAGACGAGCACCGCCAGCGGCAGCAGCAGATACCAGCCTTCCTTCAGCGCCTTGCGCGGGGAGGGCAGCTCGGATTTGGCAAGGCCGCGCAGGTCACGCTTGCCCGCCTCCAGATGCACCATCCAGAAGGCGCCCGCGAAATAGAGGATCGCCGGGATCAGCGCGGCTTTCACTACCTCGACGTAATCGACGCCCAGCGTCTCGGCCATGATGAAGGCGACCGCCCCCATCACCGGCGGCATGATCTGTCCACCCATCGAGGAGGTCGCCTCGACGCCCCCCGCGAAGGCCGGGCGATAGCCGAAGCGCTTCATCAGCGGGATGGTGAACTGCCCGGTGGTAACGACATTGGCCACGCCCGAACCCGAGATCGTGCCCATCAGCCCCGAGGACAGCACCGAGACCTTCGCGGCCCCGCCCATCTTGTGGCCGACCATGCCAAGCGAGACATCGGTGAAGAGCTTGATCATCCCGGCCTTCTCAAGGAACGAGCCGAAGAGGATGAAAAGGAAGATATAGGTCGCCGAGACATAGGTGGGGATGCCGTAGATCCCTTCGGTGCCGAAGCTCATCTGCTCGATCACCTGCTCGAACGCGTAGCCGCGATGGTTGAGCGGCGAGGGCAGGTATTGCCCGAACATCGCATAGGCGAAGAACGTGCCTGCGATGATCGGAAGCGCCGGGCCCATCAGCATCCAGGCAGCGGTGAAGACGGTGATCAGAAGCACCACGCCGACCACGAGATCGAGCGTGTTCGGATCGCCCGCGCGCAGCAGGAGCGGCGTGTATTCGATCCATTGATAGGCGGCGACGGCGACGCCACCGGCAGCCAGAAGGTAGGCGACGGAACGCCCGAGCGGGCCATAGCCCTTGGCAAGCGAGAGGAGCGGGAAGCCAAGCGCCAGCAGGAAGCCCACATGGACCGCCCGCGCAATCTGGCTCGAGGGGTTGATTACATGCGCGGCGAAGGCGATCTGCCAGACCGAGAAGGCCACCGCGAGCCAGAACAGCACGCGCCCCTCGCGGCTATGCGGGAACCCATCTGCCAGCGGGTCATGCACCACGGCATCGACCGCCGCTTCCTTATCCATATCCATCACTCTCTCCTCCCTCGAAAGGCGAGGGCGACCCGCCCGAGCGCGCCGCCCTCCCCATGTGTCTGCGCGGCGTTACTTCAGGATACCGATTTCCTTGTAGTAACGCTCGGCGCCCGGATGCAGCGGGATCGGAAGCCCCTGCACCGCCGCCTCGGCCGAGATGCCATTGGCCGCCGAATGCGCCGCCTTGAGCGTGTCGAGATGCTCGAAGAGCTGCTTGGTCATCTGGTAGGCTTCCTCATCGGACACGCCTTCGCGGGTCACGAGGATATTGGTGATCGCCACGGTCGGCACGTCCGCGTCCTGGCCCGGATAGGTGCCCGCCGGGATCACGCCCGCCTTGTAGGGCGCGCCCAGTTTCTCGGCGATATCGGCCGGGATCGCGACGAAGGTCACGTCCTGCGTCGTCGAGAGGTCCTTCAGCGCCGCGTTGCCGAGACCCGAGGACTGGAAGGTCGCGTCGAGCTGGCGGTTCTTCATCAGTTCGACCGATTCCGAGAACGGCAGATACTCGACCTTGCCCAGATCGTCATAGCTCATGCCCGCCGCGTCGAAGATCTTGCGCGCGTTCAGCTCGGTGCCCGATTTCGCGGCGCCGACCGAGAGGCTCTTGCCCTTGAGGTCGGTGATCGTGGTGGCACCCGCGTCCTTGAGGGCCGCGACCTGAATGAAGTTCGGGTAGATCGCCGCGATGGCGCGCAGCTTGCCCAGCGGCGCCTTGAAGCCCGCCTCCGGGTTGCCCTCCCACGCATCCTTCACCGAGTCGCCCAGCGCGAAGGCCAGCTCGCCCCGGCCCTGCTGGAGCAGGTTGAGGTTCTCGACCGAGGCCTTGGTCGACTGCACCTGCACGCGCGCGTCGGGCATGGTTTCGCCATAGACTTCCGATAGCGCCACGCCGAGCGGATAGTAGACGCCCGAGGTGCCCCCGGTGAGGATATTGATGAAGTTTTCGGCTTTCGCGACGGGCGCGCTCAGCGCCACTGCCCCGGCGATCAGCGCGCCGAGCTTGATGTTCTGGAACATCCTTTCCTCCCATATGTCATTGCCCGCATTGAAAGCGGGACTGGCTCTAGGGTGCCCGGTTTCGCGCAGGGATCAATTCAACTCACACCGCTGCGACAAGAAAGCTGGCAGATCTCTGCGCGGGCTCTGGCGGGGTTCTGCCACGAGCGCCGCGCAAAGCCGATATGCCGGGCAATTTCCGCCCCTATTTCGCTGGGCGCTTGACGCAACGAGCCCTATCTGCTCGGAAGCACCTGATTTCCGTCTTCAAAGCCCCCTATGCGCTCATTGCCTCCCTTCCGATACGCCCCCGACCGCTGGCCTCCTGCATTGCGCTGGACCGTCCTCCTCGCGGGCTCTGCGCTTCTGGCCTTCGCGCTGAGTCTCGCGCATCTCTCGGCGGCGCTTCTTCTGGGGCCGATGGCGGTCGCGATCGCGCTTGCCGCGAGCGGCGGGGCGGTGCGGCTGCCGCCTCTGGGCTTCATCGCGGCGCAGGGTGTCGTAGGCGTGATGATCGCCTCGAAGCTTCCCGCCTCGATCCTGCCCGAGATCGCCCGCGACTGGCCGATCTTCCTCGCCGGGACGCTCTCCACCGTGCTCGGCGCAAGCGCGCTCGGCTGGGTGATGGCGCGGGCGGGCGGCTTGCCGGGCACGACGGCGATCTGGGGTTCCTCCCCCGGCGCGGCGACCGCTATGACGCTGATGTCGGACGACTACGGCGCCGACATGCGTCTTGTCGCCGTCATGCAATATACCCGCGTCGCCTGTTGTGCGATCGCCGCCACCGCTGTCGTGCAGATTTTCGGCGTGGCGCAGGCGAGGGATGTCGGCGCGGCACTCGCCGAGCAAGACCCGATGGACGTCGTCGCCGCAGTCGAGACGCTCGCGCTCGGGATCGGGGCGGCGTTTCTGGGCGTGCGGCTGCGCATTCCGGGCGGCGGGCTGCTGCTGCCGATGGCCTTCGGCTTGATCGCCAGCGCCACGGGCCTTCTGGAGATCACCCTGCCCCAGACCGTGCTCGCGATCAGCTATGCGGTCGTCGGCTGGGGGATCGGGATGCGCTTTACCCGCGCCGTGCTGCGCCATGCCGCAAGGCTGCTGCCCCGCATCCTCGGCTCGATCATCGCGCTGATCGCGCTCTGCGCGGCCTTCGCGATGGGATTGGTCTATTTCGCCGGGATCGAGCCTGTGACCGCCTATCTCGCCACCAGCCCCGGCGGGGCGGATTCGGTCGCGATCATCGCGGCGGGCACGCAGGTCGATGTGCCCTTCGTCATGGCGATGCAGATCGCCCGCTTCCTGCTCGTGCTGGTCGCGGGCCCCGCACTCGCCCGCGCATTGTCACGCAGGCGAGGCGATGTCTGAAGACCCGTTCACTCTCTGAACTGGGTGTCCCCGTGATTATAGGGCTGCTGCTGGATCATCAGCACGCCGGAATTGTCGTCGGGATCGTTGTCGTAGTGATCCTTCTCGGTCACGCCCGGCAGCTGCCCGAACGCCTTCGACAGTTTCAGCGGCGAGAAGGTGAAGGGCGCCTTGTCGTGCAGCCACGGCATGTCGCGCAGCGCGCTCGATACCGAATCCGCGCACATCATCTTGTTGACCGAGCCGTTGCGCTCCACGCGGGCCATCAGCTGATCGGCCTGCGCCATCGTGATCGGAAGCTTCTGGGCGCGGACATACCAGCTCTCGCGGGCATGGTAGTCGATGTAGAATTTCCGCATCTTCTCGGTAATGCCGAAATGCACATCGTGGCGCTCGGGCGCCCAGGGATGATTCCAGGTGCCTGCCGGATCGAAGATGATCCGCTCGCGCCCGTTGATCAGCAGCGCCGAATGCCCGCCCGAGCCGGTATTGGTCGAGATCACGGTATAGAGCGTGACCGAAGGCGGCTCGTCGGAAACATAGCGATATTTGGCGACCTCGGCATCCGAGGCATAGATGTTATCCGCCCCGCAGCCAGCCAGAAGAAGCGGCAGCATCAGGCAGACAAGAAGCACGCGCATCATCTGCCCGATCTCCCGTTCCCAAGCGTGTCTTTTTCAGCCGCCGCCGGTCGCGTCAGCCGCCTACGAGAGCGAGAAACACCAGAAAGCAGATGATCACAATCACCGAAATCGTGACGAAGCGAACAAAACCGCTGAATGTTCTCTCCTGGTCACGAATGTCCATATTGCCCGGTTTATACTCGGCCATTGCGCGTTCTCCCTTTTGCGCTGTCTCCCAGAGGGAAAACTAGCCGAGCCGCGACAAGCTGTCACGCCTCGTCTTGAGGGTTCGCACTGTCAGACGCATTTTCTTCCTCCAGCGCGCGGGCGAGCCGGAAGCCGATCCGGCGCGGCGCTTCGTCTGCGACCGGTTTCGGCTGCGCGATCAGCATCACGTTGAGCTGGTTCACCCAATGCCCGGGAACCCCGTCCTTTAGGGCGGGGAGGGATAAGGCAGTTTTATGCCGTCGGCGTTCTCTGTTTCCGCACATAGTCGCGGATGACATCGAGGGGCGGCCCGCCGCAGCTGGCGGCAAAGTAACTCGGCGACCAAAGGCCCTTCGGGCTGCGGCGCCGCAAATCTTCACGGTCGCGCAGCAATAGCCGCGACCCGACCCCTTTCAATGAGTTGACAAGCTTCGCAACCGGCACTGTTGCTGGATACTCCAGCAACAGATGCATGTGATCGTCCTCGCCATCGCATTCAACCACAGTGGCGCCGAAGCCTGCGGCGACTTTCTCGAAGGCACCTTTAAGACGCTGATGAGCATCAGCGTCAAGAAGACCACGCCGGGACTTGGTTACAAAGACCAAGTGGACATGAAGGTAGCTAACAACTTGTCTTCCCGATCTATATTCCATATTGAGAACCCTAAGACCAAATGTTATAATTTGACTATGCAGACGATCCGTGGCCATGTCTACCGGCTCAAGCCGACGCCGGAGCAGGAAGTCCTGCTCGCGCAGACGGCTGGCGTCACGCGCCTAGTCTACAATCTGGCGCTAGAGCAGCGGCGAACATGGGGCGGTCGGCCTTTTGCCGGCGGCGATCCAAGGAATTTCGGTGCGAAAGGTCTTTCGCGCGAGCTTTCAGAGCTTCGTAGCGACTTCGACTGGATCCGTGCCATCAGCCAGACTGCGCAGAACCAGGCCCTGATCGATCTCGATCGAGCCTATGCGAATTTTTTCGAGGGGCGGGCCGGATATCCGCGCCCGCGCAAGCGGGGCGCGGCGGACAGTTTCCGCCATGTTGGCCGCGAGATCGCGCTGCGAAAATTGAACGCAAAATGGTCAGAGGTCCGCATCCCGAAGATCGGCTGGATCCGCTATCGCGACACCCGTCCGCTGCGCGCCCGGGCCGATGGCACGGTCGAGATCCGCAACGCGACGCTCCGGCGCCGCCCCGACGGCGGCTGGGAGATCTCGATCGCAACCCGCTGCGAGATCGAAGAGCGGCTGGTTCCGGCCGCCGCCGTGGGCATCGATCGCGGCGTGGCCGTGCCCTACGCGCTTTCGACCGGGGAGATGGTCCATCTTCCGAAGACGGTGAAGCGGCGCCGGGCCGCGATCCGCCGCGCCCAGAAGACGCTGTCGCGCCGCAAGCGGGGATCGGCCCGCTATGCGCGGGCGCGCCGCCGCCTGGCCACCCTGCGGGCGCGGGACGCCCGGGCCCGGGCCCACCTGGCCCATGTGCTGTCGCGCCGATTGGCGCGGGGTCATGGGCTGGTGGCGATCGAGGATCTCAAGATCGGCGCCATGACCCGTTCAGCGCGCGGCACGGCGGAGGCGCCGGGGCGTAACGTGGCGCAAAAAGCCGGGCTGAACCGGGGGATTCTGAACGTCGGCTGGCATGCGCTGGAGCGCATGCTCGACTACAAGCTCGAGGAAACGGGAGGGATCCTGATCAAGGTCCCGGCCGCTTACACCAGCCAGACCTGCGCCGTATGCGGCCATGTGGATGCGAGGAGCCGCGAGAGCCAAGCTCTCTTCGCATGCACCGCCTGCGGCGCGCAAACCAATGCCGATATCAACGCGGCGAAGAATATCCTGGCCCGGGCCCTCGCCCGGGACGAGGATCGACGGGGGAACGCTCCGTTGCTGGACGTGGAGGCTCAGGCATCAGCCGCCCATGAAGCGTCAACTCATCTCGGCCCGGAGCGGTTCGATGCCGCATAGGGCCGAAGTGGAAATCCCCGCCCTTCAGGGAGGGGAAGATGTTAAATGCTGGATGAGCTGCGTGCGCGCGCCGTATTCGTCGGTGCCGTCGAAAGTGAGGATGTCGGGGTCGAAAAAGCCGATCCCCTCGATCTGCAACACCCCCGCCTCGCCGCCGGTGAGACCAAGCACGACCTCCTCGTCTTCCTGCAACTGCTCTTCGAAGTTCTGGATATAGAGCAGGACCCGCTCATAGGCCCATTGCGCCGGGCTCTTATCCTCGGGCCGTCCGCGCGCCAGTTCGGGCGGAAGCGGTTTGACCTCGGCGGTCTTGGGCGCGTTCTCCGAGGTATGCACCACCTTCGCGTTCGGAAGGGCGGCTTCCTCATGGGCTTCGGCGGTGGTGCGTATCTCGGTCATTTCAGGCTCCAGAGCCAGGCGCCGTCCTCTCGCAAGGTGCGGCTCACCTCCCCTTTGTGCCAAAGATGGTTGAGATGCGCCATCGCTTCGACCATCGCGAGCCCATGGGTGCTCTCGTCGATCTGGCGTTTGAACAGCGGCGGGAAGCACTCGCAGGCGGTGCGCGGGGTCTCAAGGTGCTTGCGCAGACGTTTCAGCGCGCCCTCGTGGTTCTCGATCATCTGGCGCAGGCGCAACGGCAGCCCGGTGAAGGGCAGCTTATGGCCGGGCAGCACGAGGTGGCGATCCTCCGCGATCTCGGCAAAGCGCGCGCAGGAGGTCAGCCAATCGGCCAACGGATCGGCCTCGGGTTCGGTCGCATAGACGCCGAGATTGGCCGAGATCGAGGGCAGAAGCTGATCGCCGCCCAGAACCAGATCGTCGTCAAAGCTCCAAAGCGTCGCATGTTCGGGCGCGTGCCCGTCGCCCATCTTCACGGCCCAGCGCCGCCCGCCGAGGGTGATCTCATCGCCCTCCACGATCCGGGTGAAGCCAAGCGGCAGCGCATGCACGCAATCGGCGAAGTTGAAGGGCCGTTCATTGGCGCGCTTGTCCAGAAGCGCCGGACTCATTCCGGCGCGCCGGTAATAGGCAAGCGTTTCCGCCACGGGCCGATCCTGCGGGTCGAGTTGCAGCATCCGCGCAAACAGCCACGAGGTCCGGGTCGTGATCAGCTCCGCGCCCTGCTCTTGCAGCCAGCCCGCCAGCCCGATGTGATCGGGGTGGTAATGCGTCACCAGAACCTTGGTGATCGGCTTGCCGCCCAGCGGACCATCCATCGCCGCCTGCAGCGCCGCGCGGCATTTGCGCGTGTCGATGCCGGGATCGACCAGCGCCCAGCCATCGCCCTCATCGAGCGCAAAGCAATTGACGTGATCGAGAGCCATCGGCAGCGGCAGACGGATCCACATCACCCCGGGCGCGACCTCGATCGCCCCGCCCGGCTCGGGCGGCTCCGCCCAAGGGTAGCGGATGCCATTCGTCGACACGGGAGCGCCGTCGCCCCTCATGCCTCGAGATCTTCGACGCTCAGCGCGTAGAGCCCTTCGGCTCCTTCCTTTGCCTCGGCCAGCGAGGCCGCATAGGCAGGCATCAGGCGGCGGATATAGACGGCAGCCAAGTGACCACGCGCGGAATCGCGGCCCTCGGCCATCGCGGCGCGCAGGTGGTAATAACCACCCAGCACCCGCGCGAAGGCGTCGAGATAGGGCACGGCCCCCGCGAAGCGGTCCTGCATGCCTTGGCTGACCATCCATTCGGTGTGCTCGCGCAGTTCCTCAGCGGCCTGCCAGACGTCTTCGGCCAGCACCGGGAAGGCCTCGCGCGCACCCTGCGCCTCGTCCTCGATCTCCTGCAGCAGACGGAAGGCGGCCTTGCCCTCGTCCATCATCTTGCGGCCCACAAGATCCATCGCCTGAATGCCGTTGGTGCCCTCGTAGATCGTGGTGATCCGCACATCGCGGAGATATTGCGCCGCGCCGGTTTCCTCGATGAAGCCCATGCCGCCATGCACCTGCACGCCGGTCGACGCCACGCGAATGCCCATATCGGTGCCGTAAGCCTTCGCGATCGGCGTCAGCAGCGCCGCGCGGGCCTGCCAGTTCGCATCATTCGTCGCGCGCCCCATGTCGATCGCGACGCCACAGGCCAGCGCGATCGAGCGTGCCGCGAAAATCTCGGCCTTCATGCCCGCCAGCATCCGGCGCACATCGGCATGCTCGACAATCGGCGCAAACTGCACCCGGTCCTTCGCATAGGCCAGCGCCTGCTGATAGGCGGCCTCGGCCACGCCGATGCCTTGCGCACCCACGTTCAGACGCGCGTTGTTCATCATCGTGAACATCGCGGCCATGCCCTTGTTCTCTTCGCCGACGAGCCAGCCGGTCGCGCCCTCGTAGCTCATCACGCAGGTGGGCGAGCCGTGGATGCCCAGCTTGTGCTCCAACGAGACCACTTTCAGCGAGTTCGCCACGCCGGGCTTGCCCGCGTCATCCGGGATCAGCTTCGGCACCATGAAGAGGCTGATCCCCTTCGTGCCGGGGGCCGCATCGGGCAGCCGCGCCAGCACCAGATGACAGACGTTCGAGACGCAATCATTGTCGCCCCAAGTGATGTAGATCTTCTGGCCCGAGATCGCATAGGTGCCATCATCGTTCGGCACCGCCTTCGTCTTCAGCGCGCCCACATCCGAGCCCGCCCCCGGCTCGGTCAGGTTCATCGTGCCCGACCATTCGCCCGAGATCAGCTTGGGCAGATACAGCGCCTTGATCTCGTCGGAGGCGTGATGCTCCAGCGCCTCGATCTGGCCCTGCGTCAGCAGCGGGTTGAGCTGCAGCGACAGATTCGCCCCCGACAGCATGTCGTTGAAACCGACGTTCAGCGCCTGCGGCAGCCCCATCCCGCCATGCTCCGGGCTTGCCGCGATACCGATCCAGCCGCCCTCGGCCAGCGCCGCGAAGGCCTCCTTGAAGCCGGCGGGCGAGCGCACAACGCCATTCTCCAGTTTCGCGGGCGTCAGATCGCCGTCGCGATTGGTCGGCGCGATCACCTCGTCGCACAGTTTGCCGCCTTCGGTGAGGATCGCTTCGACCATATCGGGGGTCGCCTCGGCGAACATCTCGGTTTCGGCCACCGGTGCGAGCGGCACGACGTGGTCGAGGATGAAGCGAATATCGGTGACGGGGGAACGGTAAGTCATGGGTCTCCTCCGGGCAGCTTGGCAATTGCCGCGCGCGCGTCTATGTCCTGTCGGGTTGCCGATACCCTACCGCAAGGGCAGCCCCCTTCAACTCCAACGCTGCGTCACGACTGCATGAGCCAAGACACGAAACTCCTTTCCGCCGATGCCGAGGGCTATGCGCAGGCAGCCGCCCTGCTGCGCGCGGGCGAGCTGGTCGCGATGCCGACCGAGACGGTCTACGGGCTTGCAGGGGACGCGCGCAACGACCGCGCGGTGGCGGCGATTTTCGCGGCGAAGGGGCGTCCGAAGTTCAATCCGCTGATCGTGCATCTGCCGTCGATCGAGGCCGCGGAAGAGATCGCCGTGGTCTCCGACGATGCACGCCAGATCGCCGCGCGCTACTGGCCGGGACCGCTTACGCTGGTCCTGCCGCTGCGCCCCGAGGCCGGGCTCTCCGATCTTGTGACGGCCGGGCATGACACGGTCGCGATCCGCCTGCCCGCGCATCCGGTCGCCCGCGCGTTGCTGACCGAATTCGGCGGGCCGCTGGCCGCGCCCTCGGCCAACCCATCGGGCAAGATCAGTCCGACCACGGCGCAGCATGTGATGGACGGGCTTGGCGGCAAGATCGCGGCGGTGATCGATGGCGGCCCCTGCGAGGTCGGGGTGGAATCCACCATTCTCACGCTCGATCCGCCCGCGCTGCTGCGCCCCGGCGGGGTCGCCGCCGAAGAGATCGAGGCGCTGATCAGCCAGCCCCTGCCCACCGGCGGCGACGCGGCCAAGCCCAACGCGCCGGGGCAACTCAAATCGCATTATGCGCCGGGCGCCGCCGTGCTGCTGGATGTGACCGCCCCGCACCCGGATGCGGTCTGGATCGGCTTCGGCGGCGATTGCCCGACCGCCGATCTGAACCTCTCGCCTTCGGGCGAGCTGACAGAGGCGGCGGCGAACCTCTTCGCGATGCTGCGCAAGGGCGATGCGCTCGCCCAGACGCGCGGCCTTTCCACACTCGCCTTCGCCCCGATCCCGGAGACCGGCCTCGGGCGCGCAATCAACGACCGCCTGCGCCGCGCGGCTGCCCCGCGCGACTGATCGCCTCTTCGTGTTGGCTTAAATATCCCGGGGGTGAGGCGCGGACGCGCCGAGGGGGCAGAGCCCCCTACCCAATCAACCCTCAAGCATGACCAGCAGCTGCCGAAAGCGTCCGGGGGTCGATCCCCATACCTTCAAGCGCGCGCACCCATTTCGTCTCATGCTCGGCATCGAGCGCGAGGTCGGCATCGCTGTCGGCGGTGAGCCAGCCATTGTCGAGGATTTCCTCCTCCAGCTGCCCCGGCCCCCAGCCCGCATAGCCCAGCGCCATCAGCGCCTGGTTCGGGCCGCGCCCCATCGCGATATCTTCGAGAATGTCGCGCGTGCCAGTCATCCGCAGCCGGTCGGTGACCTCCATCTGCCCCTCGCCGGTCGTCCAGTCGGGCGAATGCAGCACGAAGCCGCGCCCGGTTTCGACCGGACCGCCAAAAAGGATCGGCTGATCGAAACGGATATCCGCACCGGGCCGTTCGATATCGAGGCTTTCGAGAAGGTCCGAGAAGGCGGGCGTCGGCAAGGGCTTGTTGATGATCAGCCCCATCGCACCCTCGTCGGAATGGGCGCAGACGGCGATCACCGAATGCTCGAATCGCGGATCGCCCATACCGGGCATCGCGATCAGAAACTTGCCTGTCAGGTCCATCTCGCTCCCCTTCGCAGTTGCATCCCATCTCTTTTCAAGGTGGCGCGAGCGGCGCGTCTATTCAAGCCAGACGCAGGAATTGTTTCGCATTGCGGCGCGCCGGGACAATATGTTGCACGCTTCTGTCGCGTTTGTGACTTCTGAACGTGCAGGGAAGCGACTAGGTAAAATATATGACACGTTTGTTACCAGTCATGGGGATTCTGCTTGGCTGCTGCCCGCTCGGCGTGGCGGCGCAGGAAGCTGTCGCGCAGATCGCCGCGCAAGAGCAGGTCACGCCGCAAGACGCGTCGATGCCCGCACTGCCGACGCCTCCGGGGCTGGAACAGGCGCAGCTGCGCGCAGGCGGAAAAGGCGCCAACGGCACCCGCATGGCGGCGCTGGAGATTGCGCTCGCGCCCGGCTGGAAAACCTATTGGCGCTCGCCGGGCGATGCGGGCATCCCGCCGCAGATCCAGTTCACCGGGTCGAGCAACCTCGCCTCGGCCGTGGTTCACTGGCCCGCGCCGGAAGTCTTCCTGTCCTCCGGCATGCGCACCGTCGGCTATCACGACGGCGTCGTGCTGCCGATCTCGGTGACGCCGAAGGATCCGGGCAAGCCGGTGCTGTTGAAAGCCGATGTGATGATCGGGATCTGCGACAATATCTGCGTGCCGGTCAGCCTGCAGCTGCAGACCGAGGTCTCGGGCGACGGCGCGCCCGATCCGAAAATTCAGGCGGCGCTCGCGCGTGAGCCGCGCAAGATCGACCCGCAGACGCGCTGCGAGACGGAGCCGACGCGCGATGGGGTTCGGTTGACGGCGCGGGTCGATTTGCCGCCCGCGATCGGCACGGAAAACGCGCTTCTGGAACTCGCCTCGCGCCCGGTCTGGGTCTCCGAGGCCGACAGCCATCGCGAGGGCGGTACCCTCGTGACCAGCGCCGACTTCGTGCCGCCGGACGCGAAGCCCTTCGACCTCGACCCCAGCGATCTGCGCATCACCGTGCTCTCGGATCGCGGCGCGGTCGAGATCATGGGCTGCACCGAATAATCAGCTCTCTCGAAGTTCGGGGGCGTCAGACTTCCGGCGGCGGTCGGTGGCGGATATGGCCGCGCAGCAGCCGGGGCGCGATCAGCCCCGCCCCCATCGCCACCATTCCCGCGATCAGCGCGAAGCCTCCGAAGGCGGGCATCAGCGCCTGACCCTCCCACATCGCGCGGCCCAGCGTGAGTGCGAAGCCCACGGCCATCAGCGTCGCGACGCCAGCCAGCACAGCGCGCAGCCGCACGACCCGCACGCCGTGACGCACCGCCTGCACCTGCCTGCCGAAATCGAGCTGCACCGCGAGCACCGCAGGCACGACCAGCAGCACGATGACCATCCCGAAGCCCAGCCCGTAGACCAGCGTGATCACCGTGGATTTCAGGAACAGGGCCGAACTGGATTGCTCGTAGAGAAGCGGCGCGAGGCCCAGAACCGTCGTCAGCGTCGTCAGCAGCACGGGGCGCAGGCGATCCGCGACCGCATCGACGATGGCGGGCACGATCCCCCGCTTCTCGGCATATTCGTCGACCGTGGAGATCAGCACGATCGCGTCGTTGATGATGATCCCGATCATCCCGATCCCACCGACCACGGCGAACATCGACATCGGCAGGTTCCAGACATAGTGACCCCAGATCGCGCCGACCGCGCCGAAGGGGATCACCGACATCACCACGATCGGCCGCGTCCAGCTCGCGAAGATCCACGCGAGCACGATGTAGATGCCGATCAGGCACATGATCAGACCGATCATCGCGTCGTTCATGAAGTCGCGTTCCTGCTCGGCCTGCCCGGTGAGCGTATAGGCCACGCCGCGTTCTTCGGAAATGCGGGGCAGGATCTCGTCGGAGATGCGCGCCAGAATTTCGTTGGCCCGCGCGGGATCGTCCTCGGAGACATCGCCCGTGACAGAGACCTGCCGCACGCCATCCTCGCGCCGGATCGTCGAGAAGCCGGTCTGGCTGCGCACCGAGACGATATCGGCCAGCGGCACCCATTCGCCGCCGGGCGCGCGCAGCTGCATCCGGTCGATGAAATCGGCGGCCAGCTCCTCCTCGGGCAGTTCCACACGGATCGTGGCCGAGCGCACCCCGTCGGGGAAGCTCGCAGCCTCGGTGCCGTTGAGACGCGCGCGCAATTCGCGGCCAAGCGTCGCGATGTCGAAGCCCAACGCCTCGCCCTGCGGGGTGAGATCGAGGATCAGCTCCTGCTTGTCATAGGCGAGGTTGTCCTCGACTGCCGATACTTCCGGGAATTGCGCAAGCTGCGTCTTCAGGTCTTCGGCGGCGTCTTTCAGGATGCGCGTCTCGTTGCCCGAGAACTGCACCGCGATCCCGTCCCCAGCCCCGCCGGAGCGGAAGCGGCGGAAGCTGATCTCTTCGACCAGCGGCAGGCGCGGGGTTTCGGCCTGCAGCCGCGAGACGAAATCGAAGCTGGAATAAGGCCGGTAATCGGGATCGATCACCTCGATCGAAAGCGAGCCGAGAAGATCGGCATCCTTGGTATCGGCAGAGGCCAGCCCCCGCCCCGACGCGCCGCCGATCTGCCCGATCGCGTATTCGACGGGGTTCACGCCGTATTCGTCCTCGAATTCCTTGGCAACCTTGGTCACGGTCGCCTGCATCGTGCGCATCATCTCTTCGGTATCGGCCCGGGTCGCGCCTTCGACCATCGAGAAGGCGCCGTTCACCGTCGATTGCTCGGGCGGGTTGAAGAAGCGCCATTGCACCTTGCCCGACATCACGAAGCTGACCTGCCATAGCAGCAGCGCGATCGCCGCCGCGATCACCGGGTAGCGCCCGATGACGATCAGCCGGGTGAGCGGCTTCATCACCACGCGGCGGAACCAGTCGAGCCCGCGATTCACCTGCCGCGAGGGCCAGTCGTACCACTTGCCCTCGGAGGTATGGCGCAGCGCGTGGCTCATGTGGTTGGGCAGGATCACGAAACACTCGATCAGAGAGGCGGCGAGCACCGCGATCACCGTATAGGGAATGTCGACGATCATATTGCCCATGCGCCCGCCGATCACGGTCAGCCCTGCGAAGGCGATTACGGTCGTCAGGGTCGAGGCGAAGACCGGCGCGGCCATGCGCCGCGCGCCGTTCTCGGCGGCGAGCACCGGATGCTCGCCCAGATGACGCGCACGGAAATCGGCGTGCTCGCCCACGACAATGGCGTCATCGACCACGATCCCCAGCGTCAGGATAAGCGCGAAGATCGAGATCATGTTCAGCGTCATGCCGGTGAAATACATCACCGCCAGCGCCGCAGCCATCGAGGTCGGGATCCCCATCGCCACCCAGAAGGCCGTGCGCGCGTTGAGGAAGAGGAACAGCAGCACCAGAACGAGGCTCAGCCCCAGCACCCCGTTGCCCACCAGCAGATCGAGGCGCTGCGTGATGGCGTCGGACCGGGTGCGCACCAGATCCATCGAGGTGCCCGCGGGCAACGTCGGCTGCATCTGGTCGATCACGCCTTCGACCTTGTGCTGGATCGCGATCGCATCGCCCGCCGCCGAGCGTGCGACATTGATCACCACCGCCGCGTTGTCGCCGACGAAATAAGCGCGGTTCCGGTCGCCGCCTTCGACGCGGATATTGGCGACATCGCCCACGGTCAGCTGCGAGCCGTCCGGTTCGGTGCGGATCACGAGGTTCTCGATCTCGGGCGCGGAGCGGCGTTCTTCGCCCGTGCGCACCCGTGTTGCCCCGCCCGCCACCTCGCCCGCCGGATCGGTATTCGCCTCGGCGGAGATCACATCGATGATCTGGGTCAGCGTCACATCATGCGCCATCATCGAGACGGTTGGCACTTCGACGACCGTCTCCGGCGCGGCGATCCCGGCAAGCGAGGTGCGCGTGACGCCCTGCTGATAGAGCCGCACGACGGCCTCGTCGCCCAACCGGCCCAGCTGCTCCGGCGAGAGCGGCCCGGTGATCACCAGATCGGTCACCGTGTCGCGCCAGACGCCGCGCGCCACTTCGGGTTCCTCCGCGCCTTCGGGCAGATCGCCTGCCGAAGCCAGCGCGTTCTCGACATCATTGACCGCGCGGGACATGTCCCAGTCGGGTTCGAAATCGAGACTGATGCGCGCCGAGCCTTCCGAGGCGCGGCTGTCCGAGGCTTCCACACCCTCGACCGAGATCAGTGAGGGCTCCAGCACCTGAACGATGGCCCGGTCGACTTCCTCCGCGCCTGCCCCGTCCCATTTCACCGAGACGGTGATCGATTCCTCGACCGAGTCCGGGAAGAACTGCGCGCGCATCCGCGGTAGGGCGACGAGCCCCGCGCAGATCATCACGACCAGCACGATATTCGCCAGCGTCGCGTGGCGGGTAAAGAGACCGATCAGCCCGCGGCCGGGCGGCAGCTCTCTGGGATCGAGGCCAGACGCCATCTCAGCCTCCGATCCGGGATTCGAGCTTCTCGACGGTCGCGACGGGCACCTCGTCCTGCTTCAACTCGGCAAGAAAGCGTTTCTTGGCGTTGTCGGGCATCGCGGTATTCGTCTCGACGAAGCTGACCAGCTTGGCGCGGCGCTCGGGATCGAGATTGATCGTCTCGGGCTCGGTGGCCGCCTGCGGCTGACCGGGGCGCATCGGGCGCAGCTTGATCCCGCGACCCAGAAGCGGCGTGCGCTCGGCCACGATCTCGGTGCCGGGCGCGAATTTGGCACGGATGATGACAGCGTCGCCCTGACGGCGCAGCACGGTGACATCGGCGCTTTCCAGACGGTCTTCCGGACCGAGCACCAGAACCGTGCTATCCGCATCGACCGCCGCGGCGGGTATCTCCGCGACATTCTCGAGCGCGGGCTCTTTCAGCCGGACGGTCACGAAATCGCCCGGACGCAGATTGCCGAGACCTTCGGTGACGCGCGCAAACAGCAGGCGCCCCGTCACCCCGTCATCGACCGCCGCTGAGACGCGCGACAGCTCGGCCTTGGCGGTCAGCGTCTCCTCGCCCGCGACCAGTTCCACGCCCACGGGCAGATCGCGCAGCGCGCCCCGATCATCGATCAGGCGCGCAAATTGCGCGGTGGAGACGCGGAAGGCGATTTCCAGCGCGTTGGGGTCGATCAGCTTGCCCAGCATCTCGTTATTCGACACCAGCCCGCCCGCGACCGCGTTAACCTCGGCCAGACGGCCCGAGAATTCGGCGCGAATTTCAGTATCAGCCAGTTTGCGATCGGCTTCGGTCAAGCTGATCTTGGCGCGGGTCAGCGAGGTGCGCGCGGTATCGAGCTGCGCCTGCGCGGTCGACAATGCCGAGCGGCGGTTTAGGACCGCCTGATCGGCCGCCGAGGCCGCCAGTTCCGAGGTTTCCAGATTGGCCGCCGAGCCGACGCCCCGCTCCGAGAGCGAGCGCTGCCGGTCGAGCGCCTTGAGCCGCAGGTCCGCCTGCCGCTGCGCCGCTGTCACATCGTCCTTCGATATGGCCAAAGCGCGCTCCGCCTGCGCAAGCGCGGCCTCTGCCTCGGCCACGGTCGCCGCGGCGCTGTCGCGCGCCGCCTGCGCCTCCGCCGGGTCGAGCTTGACCAGAAGCTCGCCCTTCTCGACCTCCGCGCCATCCTCGAAATCGGAGGCAAGCTCGACGATCGTGCCCGCCGCCGAGGCGCGCAGCTCCAGCTCGCGGGTCGAGCGCACCTCGCCATAGGCGGTCAGCACCGGCGACATCGTCTTGAAGGTGACCGGGATCACATTGGCCGCAAAAACCCGTTCGCGCGCGGTGGGCGCGCGCCCGCTCTCGGCATTGCGGGCCTGCATCGCCTGAAAGATCGAGAAGCCGCCGATCGCCAGCAGGCCGACGGTCAGCGCCAGAAGAAACAGCCCCATCAGGGAGCGGGTGAGAAAGCGCATGGCGTCTCCGATCTGTCGTCAGTGCTGCGGGCGCTCGCAATTGCCCACGGTCGCGCGATTTCCATGTTACCTTGCCGAAATAGGTGCAGGGAATGGTTATCTCTACGCGTCACGGCGCCACGTCCGTCACTTTTTCACGAAAGCGCGACCGTTTGGCGCGGTTTACGCTTGGTCGAGACGGGCCCGAATTTGCAGAAGATCGGCCCAGGCTTCGCGCTTGGCGGCCGGGTTGCGCAGCAGATAGGCCGGGTGCGTCATCGGCAGCGTGGGCCGCCCGAAGGCCTCGGCCCAGGTGCCGCGCAGCCGCAGGATGCCGCGCTTGCCCAGCGCCGCCGCACAGGCGGCATTGCCCATCAGAACGATCAGGTCGGGATCGGCCAGATCGACATGGCGGGCGAGGAACGGCAGCATCTGCGCGATCTCGGCAGGCGAGGGATCGCGATTGCCCGGCGGACGCCAGGGCAGGACATTGGTGATATAGAGTGCCGCCTCGGCATCGGGCGATTGCCGCGAGAGGCCGATCGCGCCGAACATCTTGTCGAGAAGCTGACCGGCGCGGCCCACGAATGGCAGGCCTTTCTGGTCCTCCTCGCGCCCCGGCGCCTCGCCGATGATCATTACCCGCGCGGCGGGCTTGCCATCGGCAAAGACAGTGTTGCGCGCGCCGAGCTTCAGATCGCACATCTCGTAGGAGTCGATGGCGGCGCGTAGCGCCTCGAGCGTGTCGGCCTTACCCGCCGCATCGCCTGCGACGACGACCGGATCGGGACCCTCGATTTTCGCCATCTGCGCGACCGGCGGCAATTCCCGGTCCGGCGCGGGCGCGGCCTCGGGGGCCTTCGCCTTGGCCTGCGCCGATTTGTCGGGCAACGCGTAGCAATCGACAGGCGTATCGCCGATGACCGTATCGACGCCCATTTCCAGCTGCCATTCGAGGGCGGCCAGAGCGGCGTGATAGTCGAGTTCCGGTGTCGGCTGAGTCTCCATTGCGCGACCCTACCTCATGGGTGCTGCGACGGTAAAGCGGCTGGACGCCCGCCCCCCCGTTTGCCATAAGCATCGAAGTCTAACCGGAGCATCGCGCAATGGCTTTTCGCCCAAGGCACCTGCTGGGGATCGAACATCTGAGCCCCGAGGATATCCTCACCGTTCTCGACCTCGCCGAAAAATATGTGGATCTGAACCGTCGCACGGTGAAAAAGACCGACGCGTTGGCGGGGATGACCGCGATCAACATGTTCTTCGAGAATTCGACGCGGACCCAATCCAGTTTCGAGCTTGCGGGCAAGCGGCTCGGGGCGGACGTCATGAACATGTCGATGCAGACCTCGTCGGTGAAGAAGGGCGAGACCCTGATCGACACCGCGCTGACGCTGAACGCGATGCACCCGGATCTTCTGGTGGTGCGGCATGGCTCGTCCGGCGCGGTCGATCTGCTGGCGCAGAAAGTCGAATGCGCGGTGATCAATGCGGGCGACGGCAAGCACGAACATCCCACGCAGGCGCTTCTGGATGCGCTGACGATCCGGCGCGAGAAGGGCCGGATCAAGCGCCTGACGGTGGCGATCTGCGGCGATGTCGCCCATAGCCGCGTCGCTCGCTCCAACCTGATCCTGCTGGGCAAGATGGAAAACCGCGTGCGCCTGATCGCGCCGCCGACCCTGATGCCCTCGGGCGTTCAGGAGTTCGGCTGCGAAGTCTATCACGACATGCGCGAGGGGCTGCGCGACGCCGATGTGGTGATGATGCTGCGGCTTCAGAAAGAGCGGATGGATGGTGGCTTCATCCCGTCCGAGCGCGAATATTTCCACCGTTACGGGCTGGATGCCGAGAAGCTCGCCTATGCCAAGGAAGACGCGATCGTGATGCATCCCGGCCCGATGAACCGCGGCGTCGAGATCGACGGCACGATCGCCGACGACATCAACCGCTCGGTCATTCAGGAACAGGTCGAGATGGGCGTGGCGGTGCGCATGGCGGTGATGGACCTGCTGGCGCGCAACCTGCGGGCCGAGCGCGGGCGCGCGCTCACGGAGGGCACCTATGTCTAAGATCGAGCGCGACGAAGTTCTCAACTACCGCCCCGGCCCCGAAAGCGAATTGCCGCTGGACGAGGGCGAGAAGGTTTTGGCCGTCTTTACCGCAGACAAGAAACGCTACTGGACCGATCACGCGGTGCTGGCGGTGATCGGTGCGGTGCTGATCTCGACGGTGCTGTTCTGGCTCGGCAAGCCCGATCAGGTGGTGATCGCGAGCTTCGCCGTCGTGGTCGGCATGGCGGCACGCGGGCTCTATTTCCGCTCAGAAGCCTTCGCGCGGCGCTGGCAGTTGACGGACAAGCGTCTGATCGGGCCGCAGGGCAAACAGGTGATGCTGCTGCAAATCTCCGGCGTGCGCTCGCTGATGGGCGATGTGCAGGTCGTGACGACGGCGGGCGACAAGCATCTGATCCGCCACCTCGCCGATGCGGGGCCCGTGGTGCGCGAGATCGAGAGCGCGCAGGCCGCGCGCAAACTGGTGGCGAAGTGAGGCACGACGCATGACCCTATTCCTCGAAAATGCCAAGCTGATCGACCCCGAAGCGCTGACCGAAACCACCGGCAACGTGGTGATCGACGGAGGCCTGATCGCGGCGATCGGCGACATGTCCGCTCCCGCCGATGCCGAAGTGATCGATTGCGGCGGCAAATACCTCGCGCCCGGGATCGTCGATCTGGGCGTGAAGATCGGCGAGCCGGGCGAGCGCCACATGGAAAGCTTCCGCACGGCGGCGCTGGCCGCCGCAGCCGGGGGTGTGACCACCATCATCGCCCGTCCCGACACGCAGCCCGCCATCGACAATCCCGAGACGCTGGAATTCGTCACCCGCCGCGCGGCGGATGCGCCGGTGCGCATCCTGCATATGGCGGCGCTGACCAAGGGCCGCGACGGGCAGGAGATGACCGAGATCGGCTTTCTGAAAGATGCGGGCGCGGTGGCCTTCACCGATGTCACCCGCGTCTCGGATCAGACCAAGGTGCTGCAACGCGCCTTCACCTATGCGGCCCATCTGGGCGCACTGGTGATCGGCCATCCGCAAGAGCCGGTCCTGTCGAAAGGCACCGCGGTGACTTCGGGCAAATTCGCCTCGCTGCGGGGTTTGCCGGGCGTATCCCCGATGGCCGAGCGGATGGGGCTCGACCGCGATCTGGCGCTGGTGGAGATGACGGGCCTCGCCTATCACGCCGACCAGATCACCACCGCGAAGGCCCTGCCCGCGCTGACGCGCGCGAAAGAAGCCGGGCTCGATGTGACCGCCGGGGTCTCGATCCACCACCTGACGCTCAACGCGCTCGACGTGGGCGATTACCGGACCTTCTTCAAACTGACGCCGCCGCTGCGCGACGAGGAAGACCGGCTCGCGGTGATCGAGGCGGTGGCCGACGGCACGATCGACGTGATCTGCTCGCTGCATACGCCCGCTGATGAGGAATCCAAGCGCCTGCCCTTCGAGGAAGCGGCCTCCGGCGCGGTCGGGCTCGAGACGATCCTGCCCGCCGCGATGCGCCTTTACCATGCCGGTCAGCTGACGCTGCCGCAGCTGTTCCGGGCAATGTCGCTGAACCCCGCGAAGCGTCTGGGACTGCCGCAGGGACGGCTTTGCGAAGGGGCTCCGGCAGACCTCGTGCTCTTCGATCCGGACGCGCCTTTCGTGCTCGATCGCTTCAAACTGCGCTCAAAATCGAAGAATACCCCCTTCGATACTGCTCGAATGGAAGGCAAAACGCTTGCCACATTCGTCGCGGGGGTGCAGGTTTATGACAACAATAACGACTCATAAATGAGGCGAGGGCAGGCTTATGCCGGGAATTGAGAACGGGTCAGCATGGCTCGGGCTGGTGGCTGCACTGGGCTACCTGCTCGGATCTGTGCCGTTTGGGCTCGTTATCACCAAGCTTTTCAAACTGGGCGACCTGCGCAAAATCGGCTCCGGCAATATCGGCGCGACGAACGTTCTGCGCACCGGCAGCAAGAGCGCGGCCCTTGCGACCCTGCTCCTCGACAGCGGCAAAGGCGCGATTGCGGTTCTCATCGCACGCTACACGCTGGGCGAAACCGCCGCGCAGGTGGCGGGCGCGGCGGCCTTCATCGGCCATATCTATCCGGTCTGGCTGCGCTTTCAGGGCGGCAAAGGGGTTGCGACCTTCCTCGGCACGATGATCGCGCTGGCTTGGCCCGTCGGCCTTGCGACCTGCGCCGTCTGGCTGGTCACGGCGCTGCTGACGCGGATTTCCTCGCTCGCGGCACTGGTTTCGGCGGCGGCGACGGTGCCGCTGGCCTATTTCCTCGGCTATCGCGAATTGATGATGCTGGCGGCGGGCCTGTCGGTGCTGATCTTCTGGCGGCACCGCACCAATATCGCGCGTCTCGCGATGGGCACGGAGCCGAAAATCGGCAAGAAGACCTGAGCCGTCCCGGACGCGACCTCAGACGTGCTGACCGGCATTCACCTCGATCTCGGTGCCGGTGACGTAGCTCGACGCATCAGAGCACAGGAACCAGATCACATCCGCCACCTCCGACGGCTGACCGAGCCTGCGCAGCGGCAGTTTCTCGACGATCTTCTCGGTGCCGGGACTGAGAATCGAGGTTTCGATCTCGCCCGGCGCGATGGCGTTCACACGCACCCCGAGCGGCCCGAAATCATGCGCCATTTCGCGCGTCAGCGCCTTCAGCGCAGCTTTCGAGGTCGAATAGGCCGCCCCCGCGAAAGGATGCACCCGTAGCCCGGCGATCGAAGTTACGTTGACCACCGCCCCCTGCGCCGCCGACAGCTCCTCGACCAACCCGCGCGCGAGCACGATGGAGGCGAAGAAATTGACGTGGAACACCTGCCCCCAGGTGCGCAGATCGGTGTCGAGCGTATTAAGCCGCTCGCCCTCGGGCCCTTTCGGCGAGATGCCTGCATTGTTGACCAGCGCATGCAGCCGCCCGTCGATCCGGCTGCGAATATCGGCAATCGCATCGATCACCTCGTCGGGCTTGGCGAGATCGACCTGGATATGATCCTCGCGCCCGCCGCCCCACGGGCATTGCTCGGGGAAAGGCTGGCGCGAACAGGTGATGACGCGCCACCCTTCGGCGGCGAAGCGTTTCACCGTGGCGTGGCCGATGCCCCGGCTCGCCCCCGTCAGCAGCATTACTTTGCGATCATCCATCACTCGAACTCCCCGTCAGCGCGCTCCCGACCCTAGTCGGTTTTGTTCCGAGCGCAACGGCCCCGATTGCGCCCTTCCAAACCCGGCGCGAACGGTCTAGCAAGATGGGACCACCCTGCCCGAGGACCAGCCAGATGAGAAAGCAGACCATGGATCGTGACTGGATCGCCACCGCCCGCACCCTCTCCGAAGCCTTGCCCTACCTGCAACGCTATACCGGCGCCGTGGTCGTGGTGAAATTCGGCGGCAACGCGATGGGCGACGAAGAGGCGATGGCCGATTTCGCCCGCGATATCGTGCTGATGCGTCAGGTCGGCATCTTCCCGGTCGTGGTGCACGGCGGCGGACCGATGATCAACGAGATGCTGGGCAAGCTCGGCATCGAGAGCCAATGGGTGCGCGGCAAGCGCGTCACCGACAAGGCCACTGTGGAAGTGGTCGAGATGATCCTCTCGGGCCTCGTCAACAAGCGCATCGTGCAGGCGATCAACGATCAGGGCGGCCGCGCGGTCGGCATCTCGGGCAAGGATGACGATCTGATGGTCTGTGAGGCGGACGATCCCGAACTGGGCTTCGTCGGGCGTCCGGTCGAGATGAACGTGCAGGTGATCCGCGACCTTTATAATGCGGGCATGATCCCGGTGATCGCGCCCGTCGCGACCGGCATGGCCGATAACGAGACCTTCAACGTCAATGGCGACACGGCGGCGGGTGCCATCGCCGGCGCGCTGCGCGCCGATCGCCTGCTGCTGCTGACAGATGTGGCGGGCGTGAAGAACAAGGCGGGCGAGGTGATGACCCAGCTCACCCCCGAGGACGTGACCGCCCTGATCGAAGACGGCACCATCGCGGGCGGCATGATCCCGAAGGTCGAAACCGCGCTGAAAGCGGTCGATGAGGGCGTGCGCGCGGTGGTCATCGTCGACGGGCGCGTCGCCAATGCCTGCCTGCTGGAGCTGTTCACCGAACATGGCGCGGGTTCGATGATCCGCTCGACCGAGCCGCGCGTGAAACCGCGCAGTGAGTGAGACGCCGCCGGTAATCGCGCCCCTCGCCGCGGCGCTGGCCCCGCACCGGCTCTTCGTGTCGGGGCTGCTGCATGAGGATGGCGAGACGATCGCGCTGATCTCGCCCGATGAGCCGGGCTTCTGGGATCACGTCACCGCTCAGCCGGAATTCGCCGAGGACGCGCCCGATCCGCTGGACCGCTGGTCTGCGCGGGTGATCGGCGCCCTCGCACGGCAATTTGAAGCCCGCGCGCTCTTTCCCTTCACCGGCCCGCCCTGGCAGCCTTTCGTAAGCTGGGCCGTGAAAAGCGGCCAGAGTTTCGCCTCGCCGGTCCATCTGATGTGCCATGCGCATATGGGCCTCTGGGCCTCGGTGCGGGGCGCGCTGGCCCTGCCTGGCTTGCTTCCCCTGCCCGCGCCCGCCGCCAATCCCTGCATCGGATGTCCTGCGCCCTGTACCACCGCCTGCCCGGTCGATGCGCTCAAACCCGACGGTTACGACACGCAAAGCTGTCACGCGCATCTCGACCGCCCCGAAGGCGCGGCCTGTCGCGATCACGGCTGTCTTGCAAGACGCGCTTGCCCGGCAGGTGAAAGCTATGGCAGGCTGCCTCAGCAATCCGCATGGCATATGAGGCAGTTCCACCCATGACACCGCTCGGCTATCGCCGCCTGATCCTGACCCGCCATGCCAAATCCAGCTGGGACGACCCGGCGATGGAAGATCGTGATCGCCCGCTCAATGCGCGCGGACGCGCGGCTGCGCTTGAACTGGGCGATTTCCTCGCGTCGCGCGGGCTGGAGCCGGAAGAGGTGCTCTGCTCCTCGGCGACTCGCACCCGCGAGACATGGGACCGGGTAGAGCGCGCCGTGATCGAGACGCGGCCGGAGGTTAGCTATGTCGAGGATCTCTACCACGCAGCCCCCGAGATGATGCTGCAGGTCCTGCGCACCGCCTCGGCGCCGACGGTGATGATGCTGGGCCATAACCCGGGCATCGCGGAATTCGCCCATCGTCTGCCCGCACGCGCGCTGCATGATCCCGATTTCCGCCGCTTCCCGACCTGCGCGACGCTCATCGTCGATTTCCAGATCGACAGCTGGGACGAGGTGCAGCCGGGACAGGGATCGGTGCTCGATTTCTTCACGCCGACCCGGCGCGGCTGAACACAGCTTTTCCCTCCCGTGATCGTGACGTTAGGGCACGGTTTTCTATGGCCAGCCGCGCGCCTGTGCCCTATCTCTCTGGCGTAATCATCACAGGAGGGTTTCCATGTCCGCTCAAACGCCGAAACGCATCGCCGTCACCGGGGCTGCCGGTCAGATCTGCTACGCGCTGCTGTTCCGCATCGCCAAGGGGGATGTCTACGGTCCCGATCAGCCGGTGATCTTGCAGCTTCTGGACCTGCCGCAGGCGCTCGACGCGGTGCGTGGCGTGGTGATGGAGCTGGAAGACTGTGCTTTCCCGCTGCTCGCCGGCACCGTTGTGACCGATGATCCGGTGACCGCTTTCACCGATATCGATGCCGCGTTCTTCGTGGGCTCGCGCCCACGCACCAAAGGCATGGAGCGCCGCGACCTGCTGTCGGCCAATGCCGAGATCTTCCGCGTGCAGGGCGAAGCCCTCGACAAGGCTGCCAAGCGCGACGCGCAATGCGTGGTCGTCGGCAACCCGGCCAACACCAACGCGATGATCCTTGCGGCCAACGCGCCGAACTTCCCGACCGAGAACATCACCGCGATGATCCGGCTCGACCATAACCGCGCGCTGACGCAGTTCGCGTCGAAAGCCGATCTGCATGTCGACGACATCGAGCGCTTCGTGGTCTGGGGCAACCACTCGCCCACCATGTTCGCCGACTGGACCGAAGCCGAAGCGAAGGGCCGCAAGCTCTCCGAGATCATCGGCGACGAGACCTGGTATCGCGAGACGCTGATCCCGCAGGTCGCGACCCGTGGCGCTGCGATCATCGAAGCGCGTGGCGCCTCTTCGGCCGCCTCCGCCGCCAACGCCGCGATCGATCACATGTATGACTGGATCCACGGCACCGACGGCAAATGGGTGTCGATGGCCGTGCCGTCGACCGGCCTCTACGACATCCCCGAGGGGCTGATGGTGGGCCTGCCGGTGATCTGCAAGGACGGTCATTACGAGCGCGTCGAAGGTCTGGAATTCAACGATTTCCAGAAAGAGATGATGGCGCGCACCGTCGGCGAGCTTGAAGAAGAACGCGAAGCGGTTTCCGACCTGCTTTAAATCAGACCCGAATATAGAAAAGGGGCGGCACGAGTATTCGCGCCGCCCCTTTTTTAATTCTTCGCCTTGGCGGAAATATCCCACGGGGGTCTGGGGGTGTGAAACCCCCAGCTTGCCCTCAGTGCCCGAGAATCTGGCTGAGGAACTGCTGGGTCCGCTCGGATTTCGGGTTGTTGAAGAAGTCATGCGGGTTGTTCTGCTCGACGATCTGACCGTCGGCCATGAAGATCACCCGGTTCGCCACCGCCTGCGCGAAGCCCATCTCGTGGGTCACGCAGAGCATGGTCATCCCCTCTTCCGCCAGCTCGATCATCGTGTCGAGCACTTCCTTGATCATCTCCGGATCGAGCGCCGATGTCGGCTCGTCGAACAGCATGATCCGCGGCTTCATGCACAGCGAACGCGCGATCGCCACACGCTGCTGCTGACCGCCCGAGAGCTGGCCGGGATACTTGTCGGCCTGCTCGGGGATTTTCACCTTCTCGAGGTAATGCATCGCCGTCGCTTCGGCTTCCTTCTTGGGCGTCTTGCGCACCCAGATCGGAGCCAACGTCAGGTTCTCGAGAATGGTCAGATGCGGGAACAGGTTGAAGTGCTGGAACACCATGCCGACTTCGCGGCGGACCTTGTCGATGTTCTTCAGGTCGTTCGTCAGCTCGATCCCGTCGACGATGATCTTGCCCGCCTGGTGTTCCTCCAGACGGTTGATGCAGCGGATCAGCGTCGATTTCCCCGAGCCCGAAGGCCCGGCGATCACGATACGCTCGCCACGCTGCACGGTCAGATCGATGTCGCGCAGGACGTGGAACTGGCCATACCACTTGTTCATGTTCTCGATCTGGATCGCGACCTCGTCGGAGACCTGCATATGGCTGCGGTCGACCTGACGTTCGAATTGCGGTTCGGTCATTGTGTCTAGTCCCCGATTAATGGTTATCACGCTGCAGTCGACGCTCGAGAGACATCGAGTAGCGCGACATGGCGAAGTTCAGGATAAAGAAGATGGCGCCGACGAAGATGAAGGGCTCCCAGTAGATGCCTTTCCAGTTGAAGTCGGCGCGGATGAAGTCCGGGATGCCCTTGAGCGGGTCGAAGAGACCCACGAACACGACCAGCGTCGTATCCTTGAACATGCCGATGAAGGTGGAAACGATGCCCGGGATCGAGATCTTCAGCGCCTGCGGCAGGATGATCAGCCGCTGCGCCTTCCAGTAATCGAGACCCAGCGCATCCGCCGCCTCGTATTGGCCCCGCGGAAGTGCTGCCAGACCGCCGCGGATCACCTCGGCGATATAGGCCGCGGCAAAGAAGGTCACGAGGATCATCACCCGCAGGATGATGTCGAAATTCGTGCCCGGCGGCAGGAAGTAGTTCAGCAGCAGCGAGGCCACGAACAGCAGCGTGATCAGCGGCACGCCGCGGATGAACTCGATGAAGACCACCGAGAAGCCTTTGACCAGCGGCATGTCCGATTGCCGCCCGAGCGCGAGCACGATCCCCAGCGGCAGCGACATCATGATGCCGCCCACGCCCAGCGTGATCGCCAGCAGGAAGCCCCCGAACTTGGCGGAGTCCACCGATTCCAGCCCCCAGGGCAGGATCGCCTGCAACCCGCCGATGAGCAGGCCCACCACGAAGAGGAAGTAGAGGATCGCGACGAAAGCGCCGATCGAGAAGGCCATGATCGAGCCAAGCCGCGGTGACAGCAGCAACAGGATCGCCGCGCCCAGCACGAAGCCTGCGAAGATCATGATCGGCGTCCAGCCGGACCCGCCCCAGAGCAGCCAGACGGCGAGGAACGGGTAGACCGGTGTGAACCAGGCCAGCACGCGCGGCACCCAGGTGAAGAGAAGCGGGCCAACCGCCACGAAGAGCAGCAGGAAGGTCAGGATCGGGCGCCAGTAAAGCTCCGGCGGGTAGAAGCCGAAGATGAACTGGTGCCAACGCTCGCGGATCACCGCCCAGCAGGCGCCGGTCGCGCCCTCGCCGTAACGGTCGGTGATGATCGTGCGGCATTCCTTGATCGAGTTGGCGTCCCAGACGCCATGCAGGAACCAGGGAAGGAAATGCATGACCAGCGTGTAGATCAAGGCCACGCCCAGAAGGGTCAGCAACGTGTTCAGCCAGCCCGAGAACAGGTTCTCGCGCAGCCATTGGACCGCACCGGACTGCCCTGCCGGGGCAGGCTGCTGCGGCAGCATCGTGTCGCGGACATAGGCGACGGAATGGGCTTGTGTATCGCTCATCTCACCGCTCCTTCAGCTTCACGCGATTGTTGTAGACATTCATCACGCCCGAGATCGACAGCGAGATCGCGAGGTAGATCAGCATCATCAGCGTGATCGCCTCAAGCTCGCGCCCGGTCTGGTTCAGGGTGATGCCGCCCAACGTTCCGCGCAGTTCCAGATAGCCCACGGCGATCGCGAGCGAGGAGTTCTTCGTCAGGTTCAGATATTGCGAGATCAGCGGCGGGATGATGACCCGCAGCGCCTGCGGCAGGATCACGAGGCTCATCGTGCGATTGGCCCGCAGACCCAGCGCGAAGGCGGCCTCGGTCTGGCCTTTCGAGATGGCGAGGATACCGGCGCGGACGATCTCGGCGATGAAGGCCGCCGTATAGAGCGACAGGCCGAGCCAGAGCGCCACGAAGGAGTTCGACACGTTCGTGCCGCCTGTGAAGTTGAAGCCCTTGATCTGGGGCTCTTCGGGATTGATCCCGAGCGCAATGGCGAGGATCACAACGGGCGCGATCAGCACGAGCGCGCTCTTCCACCACATTGTAGGTCGGACCCCGGTCGACTCCTGCACTTTAGCGGCATGGGTCAGCATCCGCTTGTTCACCCAGATCGAAGCAATCAGCACGATCACCAGCGCAAGGAAGTTGAGCGAGATCGGTGCAAGCGCCGTGTCGAGCGAACCGAGCGAGCGATCGAAATGCACCGACGGGATCGCGGTGTAGCGGTTGGTGAAAGCGACCGAGTCGAGCAGCATCGAAGCCTGTGCCTCGCCCGTCTGCTGGTTCACCTTATAGGCGTTGGGCGACGGGGCCACATCGGTCAGCAACGCGATCGCCACCAGGATCCACAGCAGCACCGGAATGTTGCGGAAGACCTCGACATAGACGGTCATCAGCCGCGCCACGAGCCAGTTCTTCGACAGGCGCAGCACGCCCACGAAGATCCCGATGATCGTCGCGGCGACGCAGCCCAGGAAGGACACCCAGAGCGTATTGATGAGGCCGACAAGCAGCGCACGTCCGTGGCTCATGTCGTTGTTATACGGGATGATCGCATTGCCGATATCGTAACCGGCCCTCTGCCCGAGGAAGGAGAAATTGAAATCCTTCCCGAGGTCGTTGAGGTTCTGGATCACATTGTCCACCAGCCATGCCGCGCCGCCCATCACGAGGATGAAGACGATCGCCTGAATCGTCAGGGAGCGATAACGCGTGTCATAGATAAGCTGGCTGAGCCGGAAGCCCTGCTCCGGCGCGTCGGGCGCGCTTGTCATTCTTATTTCCCCTGTTGCCGCGTCGTTATTTTTGTCTGGCCATTCTTGCGGGCCTTAATGGGGATGTCTCCCCTACGCACGGTCTCTTGAAAACGGAACAGGGGCGCGGATTGAACCGCGCCCCTGCCGGGCCCTTCTTAGCGGAAGGGAGGAGCGTACATCAGACCGCCTTGGGTCCACTGAGCGTTCAGGCCACGGGCCAGACCGATCGGGGTCTGCTCGCCAATGGTCGCGGCGAAGATTTCACCGTAGTTGCCGTTGGCCTTGATGGCTTTGACGGCCCAATCCTTGTCGAGGCCGATCATCGCGCCGAGGTCACCCTCGGTGCCGAGCAGGCGGTTGACTTCCGGGTTGTCGGTGCCTTTGGCCAGCTCGTCGATATTGGCCGAGGTCACGCCGTATTCTTCAGCACCGATCAGCGCGAAGACGGTCCAGCGGACGATGTCGGTCCACTGATCGTCGCCCTGACGGACGGCCGGAGCCAGCGGCTCTTTCGAGATGATTTCCGGCAGGATCACGTAGTCGGCCGGGTTCGCGAAAGCGGCGCGGGTCGCGGCGAGGCCGGACGCGTCGGTGGTGTAGGCGTCACAAGCGCCGGCGAGGAACTGCTGTTCGCCCTCGGCGTTCGAATCAACCGTGATCGGCTGATAGGACATGTTGTTGGCCTTGAAGTAGTCGGCGAGGTTCAGCTCGGTCGTGGTACCAGTCTGGATACAGATCGACGCACCGTCGAGTTCCTTGGCCGAGGTCACGCCCGAATCCTTGCGGACCATGAAGCCCTGACCGTCGTAGTAGTTGGTCGCGGTGAACTGGAGCTTCAGGTCGGTGTCGCGCGAGAAGGTCCAGGTGGTGTTGCGTGCGAGCAGGTCCACTTCGCCCGAACCGAGCGCGGTGAAGCGCGTCTGGCCCGAGGTGGGGACGTATTTAACCTTCGAGGGGTCGCCCAGCACAGCGGCGGCGACGGCCTGGCAGACCGCGACGTCGAAGCCGGACCAGTTACCGTTGGCATCCGGCGCGGCGAAGCCCACGAGACCGGTGTTCACGCCGCAGATCAGCTCTCCGCGCGATTTCACGTCATCGAGCGTGGCCGCGCCAGCCAGACCGGCAGTCAGCGTCGCAGCCGTCAGCGCGCCGAAAAAGACGGATTTCTTCATTTTTACCTCTTCCTGTTGTCGCCGCTCTGACAGAGCGGTTCTTGGTCCCTCACGGACCTGGTCGATCGTGTCTCCATGACACGGAGTAACGAAAGTTTGGTCCATCCGATCAAAGAAGGTCAAGGCTAGTTTCCGGAATTCGTGAGAGCCCCTGCGTAAATCGTCAGCAACTGCCGATGCTTTTGGCAGGTCAATAAGCGGCGTGAGAATCCCAGGCGGTCACCTTTCGGTGAGCGTCCAGATTCGAGCCGCGTCACACAGCGCCTCGCGCTTGTGTGCTGCGATCTCCGCTGCCTCTTCGTCATCGCCCCATTGGGCGATTTGCCAGTCTTCGTCGAGCCGCGAGAGCTCCCATGCTTCCTCGGCCGAGAGCCTGCCGCGGGTGACCGCCAGCCCGAGGACGAGGGAGCCGGTGATGCCCACGAGATCATGCAGAGCTGCCAGCGCGAAGGGGTCGAGGTTTGCCACCTCCGCCTCCAGCCGCGCCAGATGGTCGGCAGGCTGATCGACCGGCAGGATGCCCGTCGTGACCTTCAGCTCCGCGCCATAGGTTTGCGCCGCCCATTCCAGCAGCGGGTCCCATTTCGCGCTCTGAAGCTCGACCAGTTCCGTCGGAGCCTCGGCGCGGTAGCACAGAAGATCGGTGCCGCCGAATTCGCAGACATGGGTGACGACCTCGGGATGCTGATGCGCCACTTTGTCGATCGCCGCATTGGCAGAGCGGGTGACGGGCATCGTATGGGGTTTGATCGCGCCGTCCTGCGCGTCCCATTCGGCCGCGATGGCCTCGGCATAGGCGCGGGTCGGCACGGTCAGCGCGGCTTTCGCCGGCGTCTTCACCGCACGCCCGTCCAGCGCCACGCCAAACCCCTCGGCGTGCTCGGTGACGGTGGTTTTCGTCCAGAACCGCTTGGCCGCCCATTCGCTCATGCGCTCATCTCCCACAGATCCAGAAGTGTCGTTTCCAGCCCGTCGAAATCATCGACCATCTGATGCGCGCCCGCCGCTTCGAGCAGGTGCGGCGCGTGGTAGCCCCAGCGCACGCCGATCGTCGCGACGCCCGCGCTGCGGCCCATCTCGATATCGAAGCTGGTATCGCCGATCATCACCGCGTCGCGTGCGTCCACGCCCGCCTCGCTCAACGCCGCGCCGATCATCGACGGGTGCGGCTTGGAGGGGTGATCGTCGGCGGTCTGTTGGCTGACGAACAGCCTTTCCAACCCGTGATACTCGATCAGTGCCCGCAGGCCGCGGCGGGACTTGCCGGTGGCGACCGCCAGAAGCATGTCGTCGCGCGCGGCGAGCTTGCGCAGCAGCGCCTCTGCCCCGGGATAGAGCGGCGCAGGCGAAGCCGCGCGGGCGGTCTTGTAGCTTTGCTTGTATCCCTCGACGATGCGCGCCTGCGTCTCGGCATCGTGCTCCGGCGCAAGCCGCGCCACCGCAAGCGGCAGCGACAGACCGACGATCTGCAACACGGCGGAGGCCGACGGGGCCGGCAGGCCTGCCGCCTCGAACCCAATCGTCATCGCGTGGGTGATGTGGTTCTGGCTATCCGAGATCGTGCCATCGACGTCGAAGATCGCGAGCTTCATTTCAGATCCTCGAACGGATCGGCGGGCACGTCTTTTTCGTGCCAATCCAGCAGGTTCCAGGTCCGCTTCATGTGCTCGGGCAGCGGCGCGGTCAGCGTGATACGCTTGCCGCTGATCGGATGGTCGAAGCTGATCTGACGGGCATGCAGGTGCAGCTTGCGGGAAATCTCGCCGCCCAATTGCGCGCCCCAGCCGTCGCCCATGTTCTCCTGGCTCGAACCGCCATATTTGCCGTCGCCGATGATCGGGCTGCCGATCTCGGCCATATGCGCGCGCAGCTGGTGGGTCCGCCCGGTGATCGGCACCAGCGCGACCCAGCTGACCCGCTGGCCGAGAATGTGCAGCGTGAAGTAATCGGTGGTCGCGCGCTTGGCGCCTTCGGTCTTGTCGACCTTGGCGGGATGGATGCAGATCATCTTCTCGCCTTCGCCGCCGCGCCCGTGACCCGGCGCTTTCACCAGACCGAAGCGGATCGTGCCGGTCTTCGGTTCGGGCGCGCCCGCGACGGCCGCCCAATAGATCTTGCGCGTGGTCTTGCCGCGGAACGCCTCGGACAGGCGGCGCGCGACGCGGTCGGTGCGCGCCAGCAGCAGCACGCCCGAAGTGTCCTTATCGAGACGATGCACCAGCTTCGGCTTGTCCTTGTAGCCGAATGTCAGCGCCTCGCTCAGCCCGTCGACATGGCGATTGCCCTGCCCCGAGCCGCCCTGAGAGGGCAGCCCCGGCGGTTTGTTGAGCGCGATGATATGCTCGTCCTTCCACAGCACGCAGCTCTGGATGAATTTCGCATCCTCCTCCGAAATGCCCTCGGTCCTCGGCGCGGGCGCGGAATCGGGAATCGGCGGCACGCGGATCTCCTGCCCCGGCGCGACGCGCGAATTGGCCTTCACCCGACCCTTGTCCACGCGCAGATCGCCTTTGCGGCAGAACTTTTCGATCATGCCCTGAGACAGATGCGGGAAACGCTTTTTCAGGAACCTGTCGAGGCGCTGTTCGCCCTCGTCCTCGGTGACGGTGATATGCTGGACGCCGCTCATAGCATGGCCCTCATCAATAGAACGCCCGCGACGAGGCCCAGAAGCCCCGCGCCGACCGACAGTCCGATATAGCTGACTGCCAATGTGACATCGCCTTTCTCGATCAAGCGATAGGCTTCGAGCGAGAAAGAGGAGAATGTGGTGAAGCCGCCGAGAAAGCCGGTCGCGAGGAAGGCGTTCCAATGGGTCAGCTGCTTGTCACCGACGAACACCACGAGCGCGCCCATCAGGAACGAGCCGAGGATATTCACCGTGATGACGCCCAGCGGGAAAGGCTGCGCGCCGAAGCTGCGCATCATTCCGACGCCGACGAGGTACCGCCCCGATGCGCCCATCGCGCCGCCAAGCGCGACCTGCAAGATCGTAGAAAGCATCGCTGTCTCCTTTGGCGCCCTAAGAGCGGTCACAGGCCTGAATGTCAAGATTTGCGCTGTTCGCGCAGCTTGGCAAACCAGTCGACCCGCTTTTTCAACTCGCGCTCGAAGCCACGCTCGACGGGCTGATAGAGGACCGGGCGCTTCATCGTGTCGGGGAAGTAGTTCTGCCCCGAGAAGCCGTCCTCGGCGTCGTGGTCATAGGCATAGCCCGCGCCATAGCCCTGTTCGGACATCAGTTTGGTCGGGGCGTTGAGGATATGCTTGGGCGGCGGCTCCGATCCGGTCTTCTGCGCCTGCGCCCGCGCACCTTTGTAGGCGACGTAGCCCGCGTTGGATTTCGGGGCGAGCGCGAGATAGATCACCGTCTGCGCCAGCGCCAGCTCCCCCTCGGGCGAGCCGATCCGCTCGTAGATTTCCCACGCATGGAGCGCATGGGTCTGGGCCTGCGGGTCGGCCAGCCCGATATCCTCGACCGCCATGCGCACGAAGCGCCGCGCGAGATAGCGCGGGTCCTCGCCGCCCTCCAGCATCCGCGCGAACCAATAGAGCGCAGCATCCGGGTCCGATCCGCGCACGGATTTATGGAGCGCCGAGATCAGATTGTAATGCTCATCGCCGGATTTGTCGTATTTCGCTGCGCGGCGCATCAGCCGGGTCGACAGCGCGTCGGTGTCGAGCGTGCCGGTGACTTTCCACGCCGCCACCTGCTCGATCAGGTTGAGAAGCGCGCGGCCGTCCCCATCGGCCATTTCCAGCAGCGCCTCGCGCGCCTTGCCGGTCAGCGGCAGCGGACGATCGAGCGCTTTCTCGGCGCGCTGCGCGAGGCGTTCGAGATCGGCGAGGTCGAGCCGCTCCAGCACCATGACCTGTGCCCGGCTGAGCACAGCGGCGTTCAGTTCGAAGCTCGGGTTCTCGGTGGTGGCGCCCACCAGCATGATCGTGCCGTCTTCCATATGCGGCAGGAAGCTGTCCTGCTGCGCCTTGTTGAAGCGGTGGATCTCGTCGACGAAGAGGAGCGTTCCCCTGCCCTGCCCGCGCCGCAGCTTGGCGGCCTCGAAGACTTTGCGCAGTTCCGGCACGCCGGTGAAGATTGCGGAAATCTGGACGAAGGCGCGATCGGAGGCATCGGCCAGCAGTCGCGCGATGGTGGTCTTGCCGACACCCGGCGGCCCCCAGAGGATCAGCGATCCGAGCGAGCCTGCGGCCAGCATTGCCCCCAAAGGCCCGTCGGGGCCAAGCACCTGTTCCTGACCGATCACCTCACCCAGAGTTTTCGGGCGGATGCGATCAGCGAGCGGGCGCGGCGCTTCGGGCGCAGGCGCATTGGGGGCGGGGGGCGTGTCGAATAGGTCGGCCATGATGGCGTGAACCTAGTGTCTCGCTCCGCCAACGAAAAGCCCCCGCGCGTGTGGGGCGCACGGGGGCTCTAATCTTTCCCATCCCTTTAATGAAGGTTTTGGGAAAAGTTCATCGATACGACCTGGTTCTTGATCCCGTCGATCTCCAGCACCGGTCCCATCGCAGTCATGTCCACGCCAACCCGACCCGCCCAACGCGGCCAATTCGCGTTCAGAAGGGTAAGAGCGGAGCTTGCGCCGAGTTCACGCGCCGAATTGCCGATTTCCTGCACGAGACGCGCATGAACCTTGCGGCGCATCGCCATCGGCACATCGTGGGACACAAAGAGACGCGAGCTTTCCCAGACAGTCTCGCTGACCGGAGCTTCGTCATAGAGAAGATTGGACGGGATCGTCGCGAGCAGCCCCCGCTGCGCATCGCGGATCATGTAGCTGTAGATCCCGCAGGTCGTCGTCGTGGGCGTCAGACGGTTGCCTGCCAGCACCTTGCCCAGCTCGTCATGGACGACCACCCAGCGGCTCGCCGGGGTGTCATACTGGTCATATTCCATGCCCATCGCTTCTGGGAGATCCCATTTATTCTGGACAATGAAGAGCTCGCGCCTGGCGCGCAGCATGTTTGCGAAAAGCTCACCGTGATTATGAAAATTGGTGAACGAAAGCGTAGTGGTCTGCATGTCTTCCTCCTGCAGGTTAGTCACAGTACAGCCGTGCGGAGGGTCAACAACACTATAACAGGCGGAAATCCTTTGCGCGCTGAATAGCTTCGGCGGTCGTCCGAGCCATCAGTCTTGCGCGCGCAGAATTCAGCCGCGCCTTGAGCGCGCTTTCCGAAATTCCAAGTTTCGCGGCCGCCGCCGCGTGTCGGTCACCCCCAGCAACACAGCGCAGGGCTTCGATCTGAGCTCTCGTGAGTTCCTCAGGCGGTTGAGTCATGTCGTGCAATTCGCGCACGATAAGCTCAAAGGTCTCGATCTCGGGTAGGTCGAATTCCCGATCATCGCGCGCCATGCTTGCGATAGTACGGGACCGGATCGGGCCGCATGAGACTGTCGCCCCGTAGATCAGACCATAGTGTTTGGCCTCATCGAAGAGACGGAAAGGATCGGGTAACCGCGGGTCGCTCCACCGGATTGAGCCGGTCTCGCTAAACCCCCAAGCAGTCATAGGGTCACGGAGCACATAGCCGTTTGCGGTATAATGATCGAGCCAGGCTTTGTCGTAAGTCTGGAACGTCATCAAAGGCGCCGTAAAACGAATATGCAGTCCAACAAAATAACCGCTTGGAGCTAAACGATCCAAGTCACGAAGTTTCAAATCGATTCTGCTCTGTATCGACATATCTTTTTAGACAGTTTGGAATTAACCCGGTCAACTTAAAAGTGTTCGCGCCGTGCGGAGTTCGCTCCGACAGTGACATTACGTCCCTACCCGCCCACGCGCTTACACTCGCGAATGCGCATCATCTGCGCAATAACCTTTTGCGTGAGAAATGCGGGAAAATGCAGGCGGAAATAAGAAAATCCCGCCTAATAGGCGGGATTTCGCAATTCTCATTGATTTCGCAGGGAAATCGATCGCGAGGATCAATCCTCGGCAGCCTCTTCGGCTTCGACGCGTGCCTTATCTGCCGCACCTTTTGCGTCCAGATCGCGCTCGACGAATTCGATGATCGCCATCGGAGCCATGTCGCCGTAACGGAAACCGGCTTTCATAATGCGAACGTAGCCGCCCTGACGGTCCTTGTAGCGCGGGCCGAGGATGTCGAAGAGTTTCGCGACATACTGGTCCTGCTTGAGCTGCGAGGCCGCCTGACGGCGTGCGTGCAGATCACCGCGCTTGGCGAGCGTGATCAGCTTCTCGATGACCGGGCGCAGTTCTTTCGCCTTCGGCAGGGTCGTCTTGATCTGCTCGTGCTCGATCAGCGAGCCAGCCATGTTGGCGAAGAGCGCCTTGCGGTGCTCATGGGTACGGTTGAGGCGGCGGTAGCCACGTGCGTGACGCATTGTCTATCTCCAATCTTGCGTTTTGCTTTGTCAGGCCAGCGATGCGTGTCACCGGCTCACCTTGGGGTCTTGTGACCCAGATCGTCCCCGGCAGTCCGGGCATTGGAGGGGCGTTTAGCCAACGCCCCTCAATTCGTCAATCAGAACTGGTCTTCGAAACGCTTGGCCAGATCTTCGATGTTCTCCGGCGGCCAATCTTCGACTTCCATCCCGAGATGCAGGCCCATGCCCGAGAGCACTTCCTTGATCTCGTTCAGCGACTTGCGGCCGAAGTTCGGGGTGCGGAGCATCTCGGCTTCGGTCTTCTGGATCAGGTCGCCGATGTAGACGATGTTGTCGTTTTTCAGGCAGTTTGCCGAACGCACGGACAGTTCCAGCTCGTCCACTTTCTTCAGCAGAAGCGGGTTGAACTCGAGACCGTCGTCCTGGTCCTGCTTGCCAGCCGATTCCGGCTCTTCGAAGTTCACGAAGATCGACAGCTGGTCCTGCAGGATGCGAGCAGCGAAAGCCACCGCATCCTCGGCCGAGAGCGACCCGTCGGTCTCGACCTTCATGGTCAGCTTGTCGTAGTCCAGAACCTGACCTTCACGGGTCGGCTGCACTTCGTAGGCAACTTTCTTCACCGGCGAGTAGATCGCGTCGACCGGGATCAGGCCAATCGGCGCATCCTCGGGACGGTTCTTGTCGGCGGCGACGTAGCCCTTGCCGGTGTTCACGGTCAATTCCATGAACAGGTCGGCGCCATCGTCGAGGTGGCAGATCACGTGATCCTTGTTCAGGACCTCGATGCCCGCGGTCTCGGTGATGTCGCCAGCGGTCACGACGCCCGGGCCCTTGGCCGAGATCGAGAGGCGCTTCGGACCTTCAACGTCCATACGCAGAGCCACGCCCTTGAGGTTCAGGACGATGTCGGTCACGTCTTCACGAACGCCTGCGACCGAGGAGAACTCGTGCAGCACGTTGTCGATCTGTACGCTGGTGATCGCGGCGCCCTGAAGCGACGAGAGCAGCACGCGGCGCAGTGCGTTGCCGAGCGTCAGGCCAAAGCCACGCTCGAGCGGTTCAGCGACGATCGTCGCCTGACGCAGCGGGTCGTTGCCGGGCTTGATTTCAAGCTGCGTCGGCTTGATGAGTTCAGCCCAATTCTTGTGGATCATGCGTTTGCCTCCATACCTGTCCCAGACCCATGCCCAAAGTCGGGGACGCCCGAGGATAAAACCGAAAAATGCGGGCGGGCCGCACGGGAAATCCGCACGGCCCGACCGTCGTAATCTTGATTAGACGCGGCGACGCTTCGGCGGGCGGCAGCCGTTATGGGCGATCGGGGTCACGTCACGGATCGAGGTGACGGTCAGACCGACCGCAGCCAGCGCGCGCAGCGCCGATTCACGACCCGAACCGGGGCCCTGAACTTCGACGTCCACGGTGCGCAGACCGTGATCCTGAGCCTTCTTGGCCGCATCTTCTGCAGCCATCTGAGCGGCGTAGGGGGTCGACTTACGCGAGCCCTTGAAGCCCATCGTGCCAGCCGACGACCACGAGATCGCGTTGCCCTGCACGTCAGAGATCAGGATTTTGGTGTTGTTGAACGAGGAGTTCACATGAACGACGCCAGCGGCGATGTTCTTGCGTTCCTTGCGCTTAGCGCGAACCTTATCACGAGCCATTTGTCCTGCCTCCCCTTACTTCTTCTTGCCAGCGATGGGTTTCGCCGGACCTTTGCGCGTACGCGCATTCGTATGGGTGCGCTGACCGCGCACGGGCAGGTTGCGACGGTGACGCAGGCCACGGTAGCAGCCGAGATCCATCAGGCGCTTGACGTTCATCTGAACTTCACGGCGCAGGTCGCCCTCGACGGTGTAGTTGGCGTCGATATGTTCGCGGATGGCGAGCACTTCGGAATCCGAAAGCTCGTTGACGCGGCGGGTCACGTCGACACCGGTAGCTTCGCAGATCTGCTTAGCCGAGTGAGGACCGATCCCGGTGATGTAGGTAAGTGCGATCGGGACGCGTTTCCCGGTCGGAATGTTGACGCCAGCAATACGTGCCAAAGCGTGTATCCTTTCGTTGCGAGCCCGTAACCCCAGGCCCTTTTTTCACAACACGAGGCCCGAAACTGGCGCTTCGGACCCCACGATTAACTCCCTCGAGAATCTTCCCTTCTCGGAAACGATTCCCGTCGGAGACGCCGTGACCTAGAGGTAAACGCCCTCCGGGTCAAGGCTTCATTTACGATTGCTCTTGCTGATCGAGAATTCGTGCGATCGAGGTCGCCACGGTCTCGATTTCGGCCAGCCCGTCGATCGTGAACAGATCGCCCGCGTGGTAGTAGTAGCCGATCAGCGGAGAAGTCTTCTTGTAATACTCCATCAACCGGGTGCGCAGGCTGTCTTCGTTGTCGTCAGCGCGGCGCTTCACGTCGGTGCTGCCGCACTTTTCGCATTTGCCGTCTGCGGGCCAGGGTTTGGTCTGGTCGTGATAGACCTCGCCGCAGCCGCCGCAGGTCGAGCGACCGGTGATGCGGGCGACGAGCGCTTCGTCATCGACCTGCATCTCGATCACCGCGTCGAGCTTGGTGCCCATCTTGGCGAGCAGCTTGCCCAGGGCGTCGGCCTGTCCCAGCGTGCGCGGGAAGCCGTCGAAGATGAAGCCCTCGCCACCGGCAGCGAGCTTTTCCTCGATCAGACCGATGACGATCTCGTCGGTCACGAGCTGGCCCTTGGCCATGACATCGGCGACGAGATTGCCCATCTCGGTGCCCGAGTCCTTCGCTTCACGCAGCATGTCGCCGGTGGAGAGTTGGACCATGCCGCGCTCTTCGACGAGACGGCGGGCCTGGGTGCCCTTGCCCGCGCCGGGCGGGCCGAGAAGAATGATATTTGCCATGTCGGCTCCCCCTGAAAACGCTTGGCGGATTTAGCGGCGCGCGGGCGGCTTGCGCGGCCCCTTCTTCTTCTTGCCCGAACGGCCGCGAAGTTGCGAGCGCTCGATCAGACCCTCGTATTGGTGGGCCAGAAGATGCGACTGAATTTGGTTGATGGTGTCCATCGACACGGTGACCACGATCAGGACCGAGGTGCCGCCGAAGTAGAACGGGATGGACAGCTGCGAACGCAGGATCTCGGGAAGAAGGCAGACCGCGGCGAGATAGGCGGAACCGATCACGAGAATGCGGCTGACGACGTAGTCGAGATATTCCTCGGTCTTCTTGCCGGGACGGATGCCGGGCACGAAGCCGCCTTGGCTCTTCAGGTTGTCTGCGACCTCGTCCGATTTGAACGACACGTTCGCGGTGTAGAAGTAGGCGAAGAACACGATCATCGCGACGTAGAACAGCAGATACAGCGGCTGACCCGGCCCGAAATAGGCGAGGATCGTCGACATCACCGGACCGGTGTTCTGGCCCGAGAAGGTCGCGATGGTGGTCGGCAGCAGCAGCAGCGACGAGGCGAAGATCGCCGGGATGACGCCCGCCGGGTTCACCTTGATCGGCAGGTGGCTGGAGCCGCCGTCATAGACCTTCATCCCCACCTGACGGCGCGGATACTGGATATGGATCTTGCGCAGGGCGCGTTCCATGAAGACGACGAAGGTGATCACGATCGCGATCATCAGGATCACCCCGAGGATCACCGGAGTGGAGATCGCACCGGCGCGGCCCTGCTCGAGGAAGCGGGCCAGAGCCGCCGGGATTTCCGCGACGATACCGACGAAGATGATCAGCGAGATGCCGTTGCCGATGCCGCGTGCGGTGATCTGCTCACCCAGCCACATCAGGAACATGGTGCCGCCGACGAGCGTGATGACCACGGCAGCGACGAAGAACAGGCCCGGATCATGCGCCAGATCGCCCTTTTCGAGCGACACGGCCAGACCCCATGCCTGGAAGGTCGCCAGAGCAACGGTCGCATAGCGCGTGATCTGGTTGATCTTCTTGCGGCCCTGCTCGCCTTCCTTCTTCATCTGCTCAAGTGCGGGCACCAGAGCGGTCAGAAGCTGGATGATGATCGAGGCCGAGATGTAGGGCATGATGCCGAGCGCGAAGACGCCCATCCGGCCGAGCGCACCGCCCGTGAACATCGACAACACGCCGCCGAGGCCAGAGCCCGCGCTTTGCATGAATTCGCGCAGTGCCTGCGCGTCGATGCCCGGAACCGGAATATAGGTCCCGAGGCGGTAGATGATCAGCAAACCAATGGTGAAGAAGATGCGCTGGCGCAGCTCGGTGGCTTTGCCCAGGGCGTCCCAGCTGAGGTTCGCCGCCATTTGCTCTGCAGCAGATGCCATATGCTCGTCTCTTTCATGTAAAGCGCCGCCCAACCGGTTCCCGGTCGGCGGCGCCTAGAAAACCTTCGCCTATGTAATCGGGCCGGGGCCCGCTCACAACAGCTTATTCAGCGGCCTGCGCCACCGTGACCGAGCCGCCAGCCTTCTCGACAGCCTCAACGGCCGATTTCGAAGCGCCGGTGACCTTCAGAGCCACTTTCGACTTGATGTCGCCCTTGGCGAGAACACGCACGCCATCGAGCTTGCGGCGCACGACACCGGCCGCGACCAGCGCGTCTTCGGTGATGTCCGACTTCGCGTCGAGCTTGCCGGCCTCGATGAATTTCTCGATCTGGCCGAGGTTCACGACGTTGAACTTCTTCGCGTTCGGCTTGGTGAAGCCACGCTTCGGAAGACGACGATAGAGCGGCATCTGGCCGCCTTCGTAACCGTTCAGGGCCACACCCGAACGCGACTTCTGACCTTTGATACCACGGCCAGCCATCTTGCCTTTGCCCGAGCCGGGACCGCGGGCGACGCGTTTTTTCTTCTGGGATGCGCCTTCGTTGTCGCGCAGTTCATTGAGTTTCATATCGCTTCTCCTTGCCGGAACACCTTCCCGAAGCGAGTGCGGAAGGGACACGGCTTTTCGTGTTGATTCTGATGCGGCCGTCGGGCCACCGGGGGCGTATAGTGCGTTTGCCCCGCGCACGCAACTCCCGCGTTTTCGCGCAATCGGGGCGGTCTCGCAGCTAGCGCGCGCCCTGCCCCACCGGGCTGGTCGCCCGAAGGTCGCGCGCCTCAGGCGTGGTATGGCGCCGCCGGTCTCCCGACACCCTATCACGATGCCGCGATGAGCCAGCCGGTGGTCTATATAGACGCCAACGCGCCGGTCGGCGAGCCCGAGCAGACGAAGCTGACCGCACGACCGGGGCCTTCTCTTATCCCGCGCGGCGCTTGACCTTCCCGCCCCGCGCTCGCTACTGCAGATGCAGCATTGGCGAGGGACTTTCATGACGCGCATCGTGATCACCGGCACCGCAGGCTTCATCGGCTACCATCTGGCGAAGCTCTTGCTCGACGAAGGCTATCGGGTGCATGGCTATGACGGAATGACCGACTATTATGATGTCGCCCTGAAACAGCGCCGCCATGCGATGCTGCTGCAGAACCCGAATTTCTCCGCGACCGAGGGGATGCTCGAAGATCTCGAGACGTTCGACGCGATGGCGGATGAGTTCAAACCCGAGATCATCGTCCATCTCGCAGCCCAAGCGGGCGTGCGCTACAGCCTCGAGCAGCCCCGCGCCTATATCGACGCCAATATCGTCGGCACCTTCAACGTGATGGAGGCCGCGCGCCGCCATGAGGTGCGGCACCTTCTGATGGCCTCGACCTCCTCTGTCTACGGCGCGAACGAGGACATGCCCTATGCCGAGACCGACAAGGCCGACACGCAGCTGACGATCTATGCCGCGACGAAGAAGGCAACCGAGTCGATGGGCCATTCCTATGCCCATCTGTGGAACCTGCCGACGACGATGTTCCGCTTCTTCACGGTCTACGGGCCGTGGGGACGTCCGGACATGGCGCTGTTCAAGTTCACCGATGCGATCCTCAACGACCGCCCGATCGACATCTATAACCATGGCGAGATGTATCGCGACTTCACCTATGTCGAAGACCTCGTGCGCGGCATCCGCCTGCTGATCGACGCGGCCCCCGAGCGCCCCGCCTCGCGTGACGAGATCGCCGAGGGCGACAGCCTCTCGCCCGTGGCCCCCTACCGGGTCGTCAATATCGGCAATTCGGACAAGGTGAAGCTTCTGGATTTCGTCGATGCGCTGGAGGCCGAGCTGGGCCGCCCCGCGCAGCGCAATTACATGGAGATGCAGAAAGGCGACGTGCCCGCGACCTGGGCCGATGCCTCGCTTCTGCAATCCCTCACTGGATACCGTCCGCAGACCGATGTGCGCGAGGGGATCGCGAAATTCGTGGCGTGGTTCCGCGACTATTACGGGAAATAACCCGCCGGCCCCTTGCCGCAGCGCAGCGATCGCCTAAGTCACGGGGCTGATACCCGGCGCTACACCTATTTTCGGAGACTACCCATGACGCTCGAACCCCGCCACGCGCGGGCCGTGATCCTGTCGCTGGCCCTCGGCACTTTCGGTATCGGCGTGATCGAGTTCGCGTCCATGGGGCTGCTGCCCTATTACGCGGCCGATTTCGGGATCTCCGAGGCGCGGGCGGGTCATGCGATCTCGGCCTATGCGCTTGGCGTTGTGATCGGCGCGCCGCTTCTGGCGGTGATCGGCGCGAAAATCCCGCGCAAGCAATTCCTGATCGGGTTAATGGGGTTCTATGCGGTGGCGAACCTGCTGGCCGGCTTCGCCCCGAATATGGATTCCTTCATGGCGGCGCGCTTCGCCTCGGGCCTGCCGCATGGCGCCTATTTCGGGATGGCGATGCTGTTCGCCGCCGATCTGATGCCGGTAGGCAAACGCGCGCAGGGCATCGCGATGGTGATCACCGGGTTGACCATCGCGAATATCGTGGGCGTGCCGCTCGCAGGTGCGATCGGGCAGAATTTCGGCTGGCGCTGGGGCTTTGCCATCGTCGCGGTGATCTGCGCGGCCTCCGCATTGATGATCGCGCGCGTCGCCCCCGCGACGCCGCGCGACCCGAATGCCAGCCCGATGCGCGAGCTGGGCGCGCTCGCCAATCGCTCGGTCTGGTTGACGCTGCTCGTGGGCTCGATCGGCTTCGGCGGCATCTTCGCGGTCTATTCCTACCTGTCGGCGGCGATGATCGACACGCAGGCAGGCCCCGCCTGGACGATCCCCGTGGCGCTTTCCGCCTTCGGCGTGGGCGGCACGCTAGGCAACTGGATCTCGGGCAAGCTGTCGGACTGGTCGCGCTTCGGCGCGGGCGTGATCCTGCTTTGCGGGATGATCGTGATGTCGATCCTCTACACCTTCACGATCGGCAACTGGGTGGCGATGTCCGTGGCGATGATCGCACTGGGGTCGACCGCCGGGATGGTGATCCCGATGCAGATGCGTCTGATGGAGGTCGCGGGCGAGGCCCAGACCCTGGCCGCCGCCCTCAACCACGCGGCTTTCAACCTCGCCAATGCGATTGGGCCATTCCTTGCCGGGATCGCGCTTGCGAACGGCTATGGCTGGACGGCCACCGGCTATGTCGGCGCGGGGCTGGCGGCGGCGGGGCTCGTCTTCCTCGCCATCGCATGGCTCGATAGCCGCCGCCCCGCCGCCGTTCCCGCTTAGGCCTTCTCGATGCGGACCGGGACGCCCTTGGAGCCGGGCGTCTTCGACAGCTCGTCATTGAGCCCCACCGGCACCAGCACGTTGCATTCCGGGTAATAGCCCCCGACCGTGCCGCGCGGCAGTTCGAACGTAATGACCTTCAGCCCGGTCTTGCGGCGCGCGACGCCGTCATCCATGTCGCCATGGACCACGACCGGATCGCCGTGCTCGAGCCCGAGATCGGCCATGTCGATCTTGTTCATCAACAGCACGTCGCGCGTCCCTTCGATGCCGCGGAACCGGTCCGAATAGCCGTAGATCGTGGTGTTGAACTGGTCGTTCGAGCGCATGGTGATCATCCGGAAACGGCCCGGCTTGTCGTCGAAGCCAAGCGCGTTCAGCTTGGACGGCGTGGTGAATTCCAGCTTGCCGCTTTCCGTCTTCCAGATGCGATCATGCGCCGGGTTGCCGCGCCAGAAGCCGCCCGGCTCGTTCATCCGCGCGTTGAAGCCACGGAAGTCGTCCGGGTAGGTCGCCTCGATCAGATCGCGGACAACAGAATAATCCTTCACCCATTCGTCCCATTGCAGCTTCGGGTTCGGATCGCAGGCGGCTTTCGCAATGCCGCAGGTGATCGCCAGTTCGGACTTCAGCTTGTCCGAGGCGGGCGCGCTTTTGCCAAGCGAGCCGTGGATCTTCGAGAAGCTGTCCTCGACCGAGACATATTGATTGCCGCTCTCCTGCTCGTCCTTCTCGGACCGGCTGAGACATGGCAGGATATAGGCCACCTCGCCCGGATAGAGATGCGAGCGGTTGAGCTTGGTCGAGATCATCACCGTCAGCTTCTGCTTCGGCCAGGCCTCTTCGATCCGCTCGCTGTCAGGCAGCGCGCGCACGAGGTTGCCGCCAAGCGAGAACATGGCCGAAACCTTGCCTTCCATCATCGCCTGCGCCGCATCGACGATGTGATAGCCGTCTTCCTGCGGCGGCTCGAAGCCGTAAAGCTCGCGGAGCTTGTCCATCGGGATCAGCTTGGCCTTCTCGGCAATGCCCACCGTACGCTGGCCCTGCACGTTCGAATGCCCGCGCACCGGACAGCAGCCCGCGCCCTTGCGGCCGATATTGCCGCGTAGCGCGAGAAAGTTCACCAGCATGCCGATATTGGTCGCGCCATGGGCATGCTGGGTCAGCCCCATGCCATAGACGCCGATGACCTTCTCGGCGTGGATATAGATGTCGGCCGCCTGACGCAGTTCGGCCTCGGACAGCCCGCATTCTTCTGTGATCTTTTCCCATGGCGTCGTCCGGCAGAAGGTCAGGAACCCGTCATAATTGACCGCGTGTTCCTTCAGGAAGTCCCAGTCGATGATCGCCGAGCGGCCCTGTGCCTGCGCTTTTTCGTCCTCTTCGATCACCGCTTTGCACAGGCCGGTTAGCGCCGCGATATCCGAGCCCGCTTTGAGCTGGTGATATTGATCGGAGATGATCGTCTCACGCCCCGTCGCCATGTCACGGATGTTCTGCGGATCGACGAAGCTGACGAGCCCCTGCTCTTTCACCGGGTTGAAGGTGACGATCTTCGCGCCGCGATCCTTCGCCGCCTTGAGCGGATGCAGGAAGCGTGGCGAGTTGGTGCCGGGGTTCTGGCCGAAGAAGAAGTAACAATCGGTCTCCTCCAGGTCTTCCCAAAGCACCGTGCCCACCGACGACCCGATCACCTTCTTCAGGCCGACCGACGTCGTCTCGTGGCACATGTTCGAGCTTTGCGGCAGGTTGTTGTTGCCATAGGCGCGCGCCATCAGCGCCCAGAGGTAGCTGGCCTCCAGCCCGGCATGGCCCGAGGAGTAGAACACGACCTCTTGCTTCGGCAGGTCCTTGAGGATCGACCCGATCTCGGAGAAGGCCTCGTCCCAGCTCACCTCGACATAGCGATCGGAGGCGCGGTCGTAGCGCATCGGCGCAGTCAGGCGGCCGGTCTTTTCCAGCTCGTGGTCGGACCAGTCCATCAGGTCCGAGACCGTGTGGTCGTCCCAGAACTCGGGCGTGTGGCGCGACTTGGTCATCTCCCACAGCGTCGCCTTCGCCCCATTTTCGCAAAATTCGAACGGGTGGTAATTGGCGGGTTTCGGGAAGGCGCAGGACGAGCACATGAGACCGCCCGGTTTGTTCTGACGCTCCAGCTCGCGCAGCACATCCGGCGAGGGCCACGAGTCGCCAAAGACCCGGGCGATGCCCCGCATCGAGCCCCAACCACCGGAGGGGCCGCTCTCTTCGGGTAGTTTATCAAGCTTGTCAGACATGGCGCGTAGCTCCTCCGGGGTCGATCCGCGCACATGAAATTGCGCGCGCCCCAACGGGCGCGCGCAGGCCAGCCGACCGGCTGAAGTCCGCAGAGGGAAAGGCTCTGCATATGATGCGCGGGATGTGGGTCACATCGTTCCAACCCTGCCTGCGCCCGGTCGGTTCCGGCCGTCCCGTAGCCTCACTCAGTAGTGATGCTCATGCTCCGATGTCTTGCCGCGGAACACCCAATATGCGTAGGCCGTATAGGCCAGAATGATCGGCAGGAAGATCGCCGCACCGACCAGAATGAAGCCCTGCGACATTGCCGTCGTCGAAGCCTCGCGGATCGTGATCGAGGCGGGCACGATATAGGGGAAGATCGACAGACCGAGCCCCATGAAGCACAGGATGAAGATCGCAATCCCCGAAAGATAGGCGACCACGCCCCGATCCGAGCGGATCGCGGTCCAGTAGCCGAAGCCCGCCACCATCAGCAAAAGCGGCACCACGGCGCTCCAGATGACGCCCGGCCACTGGAACCAGCGGTGATAATATTCGGGATGCAGGAACGGCGTCGCGAGCGAGGCGAGAGCGATAAACCCGAGTGTCGCGATCAGCGACACCTGCCCGACGCGCCGCGCGAGATCATAGAGCCCGTGCGAGGTCTTGATGACGAGCCAGGCAGAACCCAGCATCACATAGCCCGCGACCAGCGCCAGCGCCGTGCCGAGCGAGAACCAGCTCACCCAGTCGAACGGCCCGCCGGTAAAGGTGCGCCCGGTCACTTCGGGGCCGCGCAGCAGCCCACCAAGGATCGCGCCCTGCGCCAGCGTCGCGATCAGCGAGCCGCCGAAGAACGCCTTGTCCCAGAGCTTCTGCCAGCGCCGGGTCTTGCCGCGAAACTCGAAGGCCACGCCACGAAAGGCGAGCGAGAGCAGCATGATGATGATCGGAACATAAAGCGCGTTCAGGATGATCCCGTAGGCCAGCGGGAAAACGGCGAGCAGACCGCCCCCGCCCATCACCAGCCATGTCTCGTTACCGTCCCAGACCGGCGCGACCGAATTCATCGCGCGGGTTCGGTTCTCCTCGGAGCCGAGGAAGGGAAAGAGGATGCCGATGCCGAGGTCGAACCCGTCGAGCACCACATAGGTCAGGATCGCGAAGGCGATGATCGCCGCCCAGATGTCGGGCAGGTAATGGGCGAAGCCGCTCATACGTGGGCCTCCTCTTTCTCGGTCGTCACATCGTTGGCGAGCATCGCGCCCGCCACGCCGCCGGCGCGCTGGGGCGTATTCTCCACCGGCTCCGCCGACTCCGGCCCGCGCCGCATCAGTCGCAGCAGGTAGAAGGTGCCCGAGCCGAACAGGAAGGCATAAACGACCACGAAGCCAATCAGCGCCGCCCAAGCTGCGCCATGGCTGAGGTTCGACACCGATTCCGCGGTCGTGAAGTGACCGTAGACCGTATAGGGCTGGCGGCCGAATTCGGTGGTGAACCAGCCCATGATGATCGCGAGGAACCCGCCCGGCGCGAAGACCAGCGCCATTTTGTGGAACAGCCCCGGCTCGTGCAGGCGCTTGCGCCACATCAGCCAGCCGCCCCAGAGCCCGATCGCCGCGAAGGCGAAGCCGAGACCCACCATGATGCGGAAGGTGAAGAAGACGATCGTCATCGGCGGGCGTTCATTCGCCGGGAAGTCCCCGAGGCCGGGCACTTCGCCGTCGAGCGAGTGCGTCAGGATCAGCGAGGACGCATAGGGCACCTCGATCTTGTAATCGGTGCGCTCCTGGCTCGGGTTCGGGATGCCGAACAGGATCAGGCCTGCGCCCTTGCTGGTCTCCCAATGCCCTTCCATCGCCGCGATCTTGGCGGGCTGATGTTCGAGCGTGTTGAGCCCGTGCTGGTCGCCTGCGAAAATCTGGATCGGCGCGGTCACGAGGATCATCGCCACCGCCATGCGGAACATCGTGCGCACCGCATCATCCGCCGTGCCCTTGATATGGTGCCAAGCCCCGACCCCAGCCACGACGAGCGCCGTGGTCAGGTAGGCCGCCAGCACCATATGCACGAAGCGATAGGGCAGCGAGGGATTGAAGATCACCTCCCACCAATCCTTCGGAATGAACTGGCCGACATCGTTCATCGCAAAGCCCGCGGGCGTCTGCATCCAGCTGTTCACGGAGAGGATCCAGAAGGCCGAGAGCAACGTCCCGAAGGCCACCATCGTCACGGCGAACATGTAGATCCACTTGTTCACCCGGTTGCGCCCGAAGAGCATGATCCCGAGGAAGCCCGCCTCGAGGAAGAAGGCCGTCATCACCTCGTAGCCCATCAGCGGCCCGATCACCGGTCCCGCCTTGTCGGAGAAATGCGCGAAGTTCAGGCCGAACTCGTAGGACATAACGACGCCAGAGACGACGCCCATCCCGAAGACCACCGCGAAGATATGCTTCCAGAACTCGAATATCCTCAGGAAGACCTCCTTGCCGGTAATCATCCGCAGGGCTTCCAGCACCATCAGGTAACTGGCCGTCCCGATGGAGAAGGCTGGAAAGACGATATGCGCCGAGACGACGAAGGCGAATTGCGCCCGCGCCAGATCGAGTGTCGGTATGTCGAAAATGCTCATGGCCGTCCGCGTTTCTGCACGTTGCGTGATAAGAACTAGACTTACCCAAGGATACGGCAACCGCCGGAGCGTGGTTCAAAGCCCAACTGGGACGGGTTGTCGCAGCCAAAGAAAAAAGCCCGCACGGAGATCCGCACGGGCTTCATCAGTTCAATGCCGCTTATTTCAGGCGACTTGTTTGAGGGCGCTTTCTTCCGGGATGAACTCCTCATGGAGCGCCTTGATAACGGGTTTCAGATCACCGCGTTCGAGCACGTATTGCACATCGACATTGCGCGGACCCTGAGTCGCACCGAGGCTTTCCATGCCCGCTTTCGCGATCGCCTGCAGACCCCGGGTCAGAACCGAGAGGCCCTTCAGGTCGCGCCCGATGACCGAAGCCATTGACAGCATCCGCGCCGAGATTTCCGCCGAAGGGTAGATCTCGCAGAGGTCTTTCTCGACCTTCTGGAGCACTTCGATCGGCGCGTCGACATAGTGGGTAATCGTGTTGGCGTTCGACGCTTTCGACACGATGCGCACGCCATGACGCGTCAACACTTCGAGGATTTTAGCGTCGTAGCCCTTCACGCCGACCATGTCCTGTTCGAACACTTCCAGCGCGATGATATCGAGCCCGGTCACCATCTCGACCGCCGCTTCCTTGGCAGGCTTGTCGTCGATCAGCGTGCCCGGATCGCCCGGGTCGAACGCGTTGGTGACGCGCAGCGGAACGTCCGCCTGGCGCAGGGTCTTGGCGGCTTTCGGGTGGATCGCCTCCATGCCCATGTTCGACATCTGGTCGGCCACGTCATAGTTCGTGTGACCCAGCTTGCGCACCTTGCCTTCGCCCACCAGCTTCGGGTCGGCGGAGGACAGGTGGAATTCCTTGTGAATGATCGCCTCGCGCGCGCCGGTGAGAGCTGCGAGCTTCGAGAAGGTCACCTCGGAATAGCCACGGTCGAATTCCCGCATCAGGCCTTCGGCGCATTGCGCATAGCCCGTCACGATCGGCATCTCGGTCGCGGGGTCGACATCCTTCATCGCACCCATGATCCGGCCTTCGAGATCGTGGTCGGTCTCATCGCGCCAACCGGACAGGTCGACGAGACGTGCGTTCACGCCGTTGCGCTGCAGTAGGAGCGTGGTGACGAAAGCGGAATGCGCCTCGCCCAGACCTGACAGCAGCTCGCGAATCTGCAGCATGTGCTGCGAGAGCCGGAAGTGCCCGTAGGAGCACAGACGCTGCAGGTCGATCAGGCAGTTGCGCGCGCCTTCGATACGCTCACGCACGAACTCGGTGGCCTGCGCGATGTCGCCCGGGTGCTCGAGCACCTTCTCATGCGCTTCGACCATCGCGGACGAGACGCGGCTCAGCGCCTCGTGCCAGCCATGTTCGCTATCGGCCTTGGCAAATTGCGCATAGACGCCTGCCTCGCCCGACTTCTTATGTTCGAGCAGCAGATTGGTGATGCCACCAAACGCCGAGACGACGAAAATGCGGTTGTAAAGAACGGCGCCCTTGCGGTCTCCGATGAACAGCGTGTCGAGCAACTCGTCCACGCGGCTCATCGAGGTGCCGCCAATCTTTTCGACTGTGTGATTCTGGTGGGTCAATTTGGCCCCCTTACGAATTTTCCAGTTCTTCGGCCGGCGCATACGAGCCGTCCTCACGGTGAACCTCGTTACCGGTCACCGGCGGGTTGAAGCAGCAAGCCATGACGAGGTCTTCGTCACCCGCGACGAGGCGGTGATGGTCATGCAGGTTCAGCGCATACATGACACCCGGCTTGATTTCGTGGCGCGTGCCGTTGTCGAGCTCGGTGATGTGGCCGTTGCCCGAGATGCAGTAGACGCTCTCGAAATGGTGCTTGTAGTGGAACGTGTGGTCCGAACCGGCCTTAAGCGTGGTGATGTGGAAGCTGAAGCCCATCTTGTCGTCGGCGAGCAGCATGCGCACGCTGCTCCAATCGGCGTCGGACACGTCGCGGTCGGTGTTTTTAAGCTTGTTGAAATCACGAACGATCATGTGATGTGTCTCCGTATCTGAATTTCTTGGTCGCTGGGGGAGGCAGCGGCGGATTATTCCGCCGCGATGTCCGTGCGCTCGCCGGTCACCTCGGTGGCGGCTTCGCGCAGGATTTCCAGACCCTTGCGGAATTGTTCCATCGGCGTGGTCAGCGGCGCGAGAACCTTCACGACCTGGTCGTCATTGCCCGAGGTTTCGATCACGAGACCTTTCTCGAAGCAGCGGCCACAGATCGCCGAAGCAAGCTCGCCGGTGCCGACATCGACACCCTGCATCAGACCACGGCCCTTGAGGAAGGCACCCGGCACGAGATCGGCCACAGCGGCCAGACCTTCCCGCAGGACGTCCGATTTCACGGCCAGTTCCTTCTGGAACTTGTCGTCGGCCCAGAACTTCTCGATCGCCACGGTGGCGGTCACGAAGGCATGGGTGTTGCCGCGGAAGGTACCGTTATGCTCGGCCGGGCCGAACACGTCGTAGTCGGGACGCACCAGAACCAGCGCCATCGGCATGCCGAAGCCCGAGATCGACTTCGCCTGGGTCACGACGTCCGGCATCACGTCCATCTCCTCGAAGGAGAAGAAGGTGCCGGTGCGGCCGCAGCCAGCCTGAATGTCGTCGATGATGAACAGCGCACCGTGCTTGCGGGCAACTTGCTCGACGCCCTTCACGAATTCCGGGCTTGCGGCGTTGAGGCCGCCCTCGCCCTGAACCGTCTCCAGCATGATCGCCGCCGGAGCGTCGATACCGCCCGAGGCGTCCGAGAGCATTTGGTCGAGCAGCGCGACCGAATCTACACCATCGGCATAGGCGTCATAGGGCATGCGGGTCACGCCATGCGTGTCCATGCCAGCGCCACCGCGGTGGTAGCCGTTGCCGGTCGCCGCCAGCGCGCCCATGGTCACGCCATGGAAGCCGTTGGTGAAGGCGATGATGTTGGTGCGGCCGGTCGCCTTGCGCGCGATCTTCATCGCGGCTTCGACGGCATTCGCACCGGTCGGGCCGATGAACATCAGCTTATGGTCCATGCCGCGCGGCGCGAGGATGTGCTCCTCGAACGCGCTCAGGAACTTGCCCTTGCTGTCGGTGTGCAGGTCGAGCGCGTGACCCATCTTGTTCTCGGTCAGGTGCTCGATCAGCGCCTGCTTCATGTCCGGGTCGTTATGCCCGTAGTTCAGCGACGAGCAACCGGCGAGGAAGTCGATATAGGTGTTGCCCTCGGCGTCGGTCAGTTCCGAGCCTTGCGCGCTGGTGAAAACGGTATCGAAGCCACGGCAGTAGGAGCGGGCCTCAGATTCGCGTTGGGTAAAGATCGTTTTATCCGTCGAATGAACGGTCATGGGGGACTCCATAGAATTGGGGGATGAGGAGGGTGCGCGGCCTGAGATCAGGCGGCGGCACGCGCCTCCTCGGGGAAGGTGATGGTGACCATATGCTCGGTCGAGGCATGGCCGTCGAAATGGTCTTCTTCGTGGAAGTGCGCCTCATCGGTCAGCTCGCCGCCCATCGAACGTGCGAAGGAGCGGAAGAGCGCCCAGCTCGCTTCGTTGCTTTCGGTGATGGTCGTCTTCAACTTGGTGCAGTCTTCGGCGACGTCGCGCTGGATGAGGTGGCGCAGCATGCGCTTACCAAGGCCAAGCCCGCGTGCGTCGGGGGAAACAGCCACTTGCCACACGAAGAACGTGTCCGGCTCGGACGGGGCGATGTAGCCCGAAATCCAGCCGACGACTTCGCCTTCGCGCTCCACGAGGACACAGGTGTCCCCGAAGTGATCGCACTGCAGAAGGTTGCAATACATCGAATTTTCATCAAGCGGCTTGCAGCGGCGGATCAGCTTCCAGATTTCGCTGCCGTCTTCGGACTCCGGCTTACGGAAGACCAGTTTAGAACCCTTCTTGATCGACTCGACTTGCGGCACGGCTCTTTCCTCTCGTTTGCTTCGGTAGCCTAAGTAGTTCATGTGGTCGAAAATTTCAACCACCTAACTAATGGAACCCGGAAAAGTTCCGCTCATAGCCTTATATTCTTGCTTATAAGCCCTAAATACCATTAGCATGACAAAGCAAATGAGTAAAAACGAACACGATAAACTTAGCAAAGCCAAGCAATTGCAGAGCACGGAACTCTCTGCGATACTGGGTCGTCTTGATAAAAAAGGGGCCCGCCGCCTGATGGAGCGTGTCGATACGAGCCTGATCGCTTTGCGTAGAATCCTGCGCGCGACCGAAATGTTCGGCCGCGACCTGGCCAAGGCTGCCGGGCTTACGCCTGCGCAGTTCCGCGTGCTGCAGGTGATTTCCGAAAAAGGTTGGTCCACACCGAAGGCGATCGCCCAGCGCATGGGCGTGAGTCAGGCGACGATGACGGCGCTGATCGACAAGCTCGAGCGCAAGGGCATGGTGACCCGTCAGCGTTCCGAGCGGGATCGCCGTCAGACCGATATCGTGATTACCGAACTTGGCGCGAGCGCGATCGACGAGGCCCCCGACGCGCTGCAACAGATCTTCGTTCGCCGCTTCGAGGCGCTGGAAGATTGGGAGCAGGCGCAGATCATCGCATCGCTCGAGCGCGTGGCCTCGATGCTCGACGCACATGATATCGACGCGGCGCCGGTTCTGGACTGGGGCGATATCTCGGGCAAGCCGAACTGATCAGCCCTTGACCCAAGCCCCATCGGGGCCCCGCGTGAACTCGTCGGCCCCGATTGGCTCGAAGCTCATGTCGCGCGCACCATAGAGCGTGATCGACAGAGCATCGCGCCCCCCTTCAATCACATTGAACGTATTCGGCTCGCCGCGCAGGCGCGAGGACAGACCCGTCCCCGCTTGCACGAACAGGATGCCCGGCACCGCCGAGAAAGGCGCCACCGATCCGCTGTGCAGATGCCCCGAGAGCACGAGATCCGCGCCGCAGTCCGACATGCCCTCCAGCGCATCCCCTGCCCCGTCCATGAGCGCCTTGTCGACTTCGGGCCCATGTTCGAGCGGATGGTGCATCACCGCGATTCGCAGCCTCTCGCCCGCCTCGCCGAATTCCCGACACAGGCGGGAGATCGTCCGCTCGGGCACCTTGCCGCGCTGCCAAGCGAAGCGGTTCACGGTGTTCACGCCGACCGCCTTGAGGTGATCGGTCTCGAAGACCGGCTCCAGATTATGATTGATATCGGATTTGTAGCGCCCGAAGGGTTTGAGCATCCGCAGGAAGAGATTGTCGAGCGGTGTGTCATGATTGCCGGGCACCGAAAGGGTCTCGCTTTCGATCTGCTCCACGAACAGCCGCGCCTGCGCGAACTGGCCGCGCCGGGCGCGCTGCGTGAAGTCTCCGGAGATCACCGTCAGGTCCGGCGCGAGGCGGTTCACCGCTGTCAGCAGTGGCGCCTCGAGCTCGGGCAGGCTGCGCCCGAAATGCAGATCGGAAAGGTGAACGATACGGGTCATGCGTTAGCGTCTTGGGTCTCGGTGTCCGTGTCCTTGGCTGGCAGCACGATCCAGAGCGGCTCGTCGGACATCTTGAAGCGGAACGGGCTTTCTTCGCGGCATTTCTCACCGTCGAAGGCCAGCAGGCCGCGCCCTCGGGCGGTTTCGATCTCGAAGGATTTCGCGCGGATCAATTCGTAATCCTCGCCCTGTTTGGTCTTGCGGCGCACCAGCCGCGCCGACAGGCGGAAGAGGTCGCGACGGCTCTGCGCCTTCGCGACCAGCACGGCGAAAGCGTCGTCGCTGATGACCGTCGCCCCGTCGAGCCCGAAGAAATCGAGCTGATAGGCCGAGCGCGCAATGAAGACGAGCGCGGTGCGACGGTTCCGGGTTTCCCCGTCCGCCGTAATCTTCAGCCGCATCGGGCGCTGAAAGCGCAGGAAGGTCTTGAAGACCGACCAATGCGCCACGATCCGGCGACGGCCCCAGCGGGCGTAAATATCTTCGCGCGCCTTGAGGATCGACGGGTAGATACCGAGCGACGCATTATTCAGAAACACCCGCCCGTTTACCTCGCCGACCCGGATCGGATGTGCATTGCCTTCGCGGATCGCGCGCGCCGCCTCCTCCGGATCCTCGGAGAGGCGCAGGCCGCGCGCGAAGAAGTTGAACGTGCCGAGCGGCAGCACCGCCATCGGCACCTCCTGCCCCACCAGCGCACCCGCGACGGCCATCGCAGTGCCGTCGCCGCCGGCTGCGACGATCATCTCCGCACCGTCGTCGAGCGCCTTGCGGACAGTCGCCACGATATCGCTTTCCGGGGACCAGCGGTAAAGGGACGCACCGTCACCAAGCGCATCCATCGCGCGGCGGATCGCCTCTTCATCTTTTGCGTTGCCGCCCGAAGAGGGGTTCGCAATCAACGCGACCGCTTGTCGGCGCAATGCGACGCTCGGCTCCGGCGGGGTGCTGGAGCTCGATTTTCCCACGCTATGATCGCCCTGTGAATATGATCGCGGCGCGGTGCCCGCACCCGAGCCTCCGGAGGCCTCGGTCCCTGTGTCAGTCCCCGACGTAACGGAAGCCTTTTGCTCGGTCGTCATGCGTTCACCTCTTCGTCGCGGCTTTAACGCTGCACAGCGGCGGAAAGGTCCCTGAAAAGGTTGCGCCACCCGACTTGGTTATTTACGACATAGAAGTGTCGGAATTTGGCAAGTCTGCCTGCGGATCTCCCGCGAGCGTGACAATGTGACGATTCCAACCCGGGAAAAACCGGGACTTAACGCGACCGATATCACGGCGGCAGCCCGCGCGGATCGCTTCAATCAAAGCTGCCACAACAGGAGAACTGTATGAACAAGAAAGCGCTTGCTGCGTTACTGACGGCACTGCCGCTGGCGACCTTCTCGGCGCCCGCCTTCGCCGCCGATGGCGAATGTGGCTCCGTTACCGAGGCCGAAATGAACTGGGCTTCGGCCGGGGTCGCTGCTTGGGTCGACAAGATCATTCTCGAAAACGGCTACGGCTGTGACGTGACGCTGGTGACCGGCGACACGATGCCCACCTTCACCTCGATGAACGAAAAGGGCGAGCCCGACATCGCACCCGAGCTTTGGGTGAACGCGGTGAAGGTCGCGCTCGACAAGGCCGTCAGCGAAGATCGCCTCGTGATCGCTGCAGAAATCCTCAAGGATGGCGGCGAAGAAGGCTGGTGGATCCCGAAATACGTCGCTGACGAGCACCCCGACATCAAGACGGTCGACGATGCTCTCAAGCACCCCGATCTGTTCCCCGATCCGGAAGAACCCTCGATCGGTGGCGTCTACAACTGCCCGTCGGGATGGAACTGCCAGATCTCGACCGCGAACCGCTTCAAGGCCCACAAGGCCGAGGAGAAGGGCTTCAAGCTGGTCGACACCGGGTCGGCTGCGGGTCTCGACGGCGCGATCGCCAATGCCTACGAGTCCAAGAAGGGCTGGCTGGGTTACTACTGGGCCCCGACCGCGATCCTCGGCAAATATCCGATGGTCAAGCTCGACGCGGGCGTCGAGGGCGACAAGGAAGCCTGGGACAACTGCAACTCGCAGGCCGATTGCGTCGATCCCAAGCCCAACGCCTACCCGACTTCGGACGTGTACACGGTCGTGACCAAGGAATTCGCCGAGAACAACGCGGTTGCGATGGACTACCTTGGCAAGCGTGAATGGTCGAACAAGACCGTGGGCGAATTCCTCGCATGGCAGGCCGACAACCAAGGCACCAACGAGGACACCGCTTACTACTTCCTCGAGAACTATCCGGACGTCTGGAAGGCTTGGCTTTCTGACGATGTGATCAAGAAGGTCGAGGACGCGCTCTGAGCGGGCGATCCGAGATTTTGGCGCGCGTGAGGGGAGCCTCGCGCGCGTTTTCTTTTAACCGGCGCACATAATCGACCGGAGGACATAACAAGATGGCATCTTCATGCTGGGGCTTGCCGGAACTGCTCTGTGAGTTCCCTTCCCTTCCCAACTCCACCCTGCGTCACATGCGCATGGGCATCGACGACGGGTTTCGCGGCATCGTTCGCGCTTATTCCGATCAAATCGACGCGGCCACCCGGCCGCTTCAATGGTTTCTCAACACCCTCGAACACGCCTTCGTGGACACGCCGTGGTTCATCATCTTCGCGCTGATCCTCGTCGTGGTGTGGTTCGCCTCGCGCAATGTGAAGATCGTGCTCGGCTCGTCCATGGGGCTTGCCTTCATCGGCATCTTCGGCCTTTGGGAGGACACGATGACCACCCTCGCGATGGTCACGGTGGCGACGCTGATCGCGATCATCCTCGGCCTGCCGATCGGCATCCTGATGGCGCGCTCGGACCGGATGCAGAAAATCCTGACGCCGGTGCTCGACGTCATGCAGACCATGCCCTCCTTCGTCTATCTGATCCCGGTCGTCGTGATCTTCGGTATCGGTAAGGTGCCCGGCGTGATCGCCGTGGTGATCTACGCGATCCCGCCGATGATCCGCCTGACCAATCTGGGCATCCGCCTCGTGGACAAGGAGGTCATCGAAGCCGCGGACGCCTTCGGCGCCAATCCCCGTCAGAAACTTTGGGGCGTGCAGCTTCCGCTGTCGCTGCCGACGATCATGGCGGGCGTCAACCAGACCATCATGATGGCGCTGGCGATGGTCGTCGTGGCCTCGATGGTCGGCGTTGGTGGCCTCGGTAAAAACGTGCTGCAGGCGATTAACAACCAGTTCTTCACCATCGGCTTCCTGAACGGCTTCGCACTCGTTGCGATCGCGATCATCTTCGACCGCGCGAGCCAGGCGTTCGGCAAGCGGCTGCAGAAACATTCGGAGGCTGGCCATGACTGATGCGACGACCAACACCGATACCGGCAACCGCTCGGGCATCGAGATCCGCAATCTCTACAAGATCTTCGGGGCGCGCCCCAAGGATTACGTGGAGAAGGTGCAGGCCGGCATGGGCAAGGAAGAGCTCAACGACAAGCACAAGCACGTTCTGGGCCTGCAGGACATCAACCTTACCCTGCCGCCGGGCAAGATCTCGGTGATCATGGGCCTGTCGGGCTCAGGCAAATCGACGCTCATCCGCCACATCAACGGGCTCATCATGCCCACGGCCGGGGAGATCCTCTATAACGGCCGCGACGTGGTGAAGATGAACGAAGAGGAGCTGCGGGAATTCCGTCGTCATGAGACGGCGATGGTGTTCCAGAAGTTCGCGCTTCTGCCGCACCGGACCGTGCTGGAAAACACCTGCTACGGGCTGGATATCCAAGGGGTCGACCGGTCGAAATCGGAACCGATCGCGAAGAAATGGATCGAACGCGTCGGGCTCGCGGGCTACGAGGACAACTATCCGAACCAGCTCTCGGGCGGGATGCAGCAGCGGGTGGGCCTCGCCCGCGCGCTGGCCAACGACGCGGACATCCTGTTGATGGACGAAGCGTTCTCGGCACTCGATCCGCTGATCCGGATGGATATGCAGAAGGTGCTTCTGGACCTGCAGGCCGAGCTGAAGAAGACGATCGTCTTCATCACCCACGACCTCGACGAGGCGCTGCGCCTTGGCGACAAGATCGCGATCCTGCGTGACGGTGCGCTCAATCAGGTCGGAACGGGGCAGGAAATCGTGCTGCGCCCGGCGAATGAATACATCGCCGAGTTCGTGCGCGAGGTGAACCGTGGTCGCGTGATCCGTGCAGAAACCATCGCGTTGCCGCTGCCCGAGGGCGAGTTGCCGAAGATGAAGGTCAAGGCCAGCTCGGTGCTCGAAAAGATCGCGCGCCGGATGGCCGATGCCGAGGTGCGTACGGCGACGGTTGTCGACGCGGCCAACAAGCCGATCGGCATGGTCGACATGACGACGATCCTGACCGCCATGGTGACGCCTGCAAGCGTCGAAGAAGGCGATGACGAGGTCGAGGAAGACAGCGCCGCCTAAAGACTACGGGGTCGCCGCGTCAGCGTGGCGGCCCTGCCCGGCTCGTGCCGTCAGAGCCAGCTGGGCCCGCGGCGCGACAATCGCGTCATATTGGCGCTGGTGTGGTTTCCGATCTGCGTCATCGACGCTGAAATCGCCCGATCCGCCGTTTGCCCCCGCAGAAGCGCGAATGCCGCAGCCTCCGCCGCAGCTACGACCGCCACGGGCTTTTCCTGCACCATCTGGAACGATTCGAGCGGGGAGACATCCCAGAGCCCCATCAGTCCCGCAACGCGCATCGAAATCACCGCTTGGGCCTCAAAGCCGATCCGCGCGGCCTCGAAGCCGATGCGCATAAAAGACAGGGGATCCATATAAACTCCTAAAACCAGACATCGCTGCAAAGCGACGTCAGGTCGTCAGGATCGCAGGTATAGGTTGAGATAATGCACTCTTCTTCACCGTCGAGCACAGAAAAATCAGATTTTCGCGAGGTGAGCATTCGTGAAGCCCTATAATTGCTCTGACGCACAGACTTTCCGCCTTGCCTTCACGGCACTGTGACCCATCCTTTTAACGTCACTCGCGTATTGACATGACAAGGACGTGAACCAAATGGTTCAGAAATCGCGCGCAGCTCGGCCGGCGGGGTCGTATTTGCGTGCAAACAGGGATTTTGACGGGACAGCCAAATGATCAAACGCCTCCTCATCGCCCTCGTCGCGCTCATCCTCGTGGTGGGTGGCGTCGTCGGCTACAATCTTTTCCGCTCGAAGATGATCGCGCAGTTCTTCGCGAATATGACACAGCCCCCCGTGGCGGTTTCGGTCAGCGAAGTGAAGCCGATCACCTGGCAGCCGGGCCTCGAGGCGATCGGCACCGCCGCCGCCGTGCGCGGCACCGAACTGGCCGTCGAAATGGGCGGCACCGTGCAGGAGATCCATTTCAAGGCGAATGACAAGGTCGAGAAGGGCCAGGTCCTCATGCAGATCGACGACAGCTCCGAGCGCGCCGACCTGGCCTCGGCCAAGGCCGCTCAGGACCTCGCCGAGACCAATCTCAAGCGCGCGCGCCAGCTTGCCGACCGGGGCGTGTCCGCCACGTCCAATCTCGATCAGGCTGAGGCCAGCGCGCAGGAAGCGCGCGCAAGCGTCGCGAAGCTGCAGGCCGTGCTCGAGAAGAAGCGCCTGACCGCACCCTTCGCAGGCATCATCGGCATCCCACAGGTGGAGGTCGGTCAGTATGTCGGCACCGGCACCACCTATGCGACGCTGCAGGATCGTGACCATATGCGCGTCGATTTCACCCTGTCCGAACAGCAGGCGCGGCACGCCGAAGCGGGCCAGACCGTCAAGGTGAAGACCGAGGACGGCTCGGTCGATCTGGAAGGCAAGATCACCGGCATCGAACCCAAGATAGACCCGAATTCGCGGCTCGTGACCCTGCGCGCCGAAGTCCCCAATGGCGAAGGGAAGCTGACGCCCGGCCAGTTCGTCCATGTCACGGTCGTGCTGCCCTCCGAGGACAACGTGATCGCGCTGCCGCAAACGGTGGTGAGCTCCAACCTCTACGGCGACTCGGTCTTCGTGGTGCGCAAGCAAACGCCCGAGGGCGCGGATCAGCCGCAACTGGTAGCCAAGCAGGTCTTCATCACGCTCGGACGCCGCTCGGGCACGCTCGTCGAAGTGACGAAGGGTCTGAAGGCAGGCGATATGGTCGTCAACGCGGGTCAGAACAAGCTGAACTCCGGCGCGACGGTGAGCATCGACAACGCGATTTCGCCCGATCCCGACGCGCCTTCCACCGAAGAGGTGATGAAAGCCTTCGGCATGGAGGGCAATGCGCAGGCAAGCTCCGACACGACGTCGGACGCCCAATCGGACACGACCTCAGACGGCGCGAAGGCGCAGTAAGGCCAAGCCCATGAACATCTCCGAGATCTTCATCCGCCGCCCCGTCCTGTCGATGGTGCTGGGCGCGTTCATGCTTCTGCTGGGCGCGCAGGCCTATTTCAACCTGCCCGTCCGCCAATATCCGGAAGTCGAGGAAACGGTGGTCACGATCACCACCGCCTATCCCGGCGCCTCGCCCGAACTGATTCAGGGCTTCATCACCTCGCCGCTGGCCGCTGCCGTGGCGACCACTGAGAACGTCGATTACGTCACCACCCAGTCGCGGCCCTCGGCCTCGGTCATTTCGGTCCACATGAAGCTCGGGTCGAACTCCGACGCGGCGATGACCGAGGTGCTGTCGAAGGTGCAGCAGGTCAAAGGCCAGCTGCCCTCGGCGGCGAAGGACCCGGTGATCCAGAAGGGCACCGGCCAGACCTTCGCGCTGATGTATCTCGCGGCGCTCAACCCCAACATGACGCCCGAGCAGCTGACCGAATATCTGCGCCGGGTGATCCGTCCGCGCATGTCCACGATTCCGGGCGTGGCTCAGACCCAGATCATCGGTGCCTCCGACTACGCGATGCGGGTCTGGATCGATCCGGACAAGCTCGCCGCGCGCGGTGTCACGGCATCGGAAGTCGTGGGCGCGATTCAGGCGTCGAACTTCCTCTCGGCCCCGGGCAAGACGAAGAACGAGTACGTCGCCCAGTCGATCACGCTGCAATCCACGCTGCAAACGCCCGAAGCCTTCGGCAAGCTGCCGATCTCGGGCAAGGGCGACGACGTGGTGCGGCTGCGCGATGTCGCGAAGATCGAACTCGCCAAGGCCTCCGAGAACGAGATCGTCACCTTCGAGGGCAAGGAAGGCACCTTCCTCGGCGTGTACCCGACGCCTGCCGCCAATCCGCTCGACACGGCGGCTGCGGTACGCAAGGCGCTGCCCGACATCAATGCCTCGCTCCCCGAAGGGATGAAAATCCAGCTGGTCTACGACTCGACCGAGACGATCTCGGCCTCGATCCACGAGGTGTTCAAGACCATCGGCGAAGCGGTCGCAATCGTGACCGTGGTTATCCTGCTGTTCCTCGGGTCGCTGCGCTCGGTGGCGATGCCGATCGTGACCATTCCGCTCTCGCTGATCGGGGTGCTCGCGGTGCTGCTAGCGCTCGGATACTCGATCAACCTTCTGACGCTGCTGGCAATGGTGCTGGCGATCGGCCTCGTCGTCGATGACGCGATCGTGGTGGTGGAGAATATCCACCGACATATCGAAGAGGGGATGAAACCGATCCCAGCCGCCGTGCAAGGCATGAAGGAGATCACCGGACCCGTCATCGCGATGACGATCACGCTGGCCGCGGTGCTCGCCCCTCTGGGCTTCACCGGCGGGCTGACGGGGCAGTTGTTCCGGGAATTCGCCTTCGCACTCGCGGGGTCGGTGATCCTGTCGGGGATCATCGCCCTGACGATCACGCCGATGATGTCGGGCCGCCTGCTGAGACATGGCGAGTCGAAGGGCTTCCAGGCCTTCGTCGACCGCAATTTCGACCGGCTCTCGGGCTGGTACGGGCGGCGCGTCGATGGCTCGCTCGATCTGCGGGGGATCACCCTTCTCATCGTCGCCTCACTCGTGGGCGTGACCGGGTTCATGCTGATGAACACCAATTCCGAGCTTGCCCCGGATGAGGATAACGGCGCGCTCTTCGCGATCCTGAACGGGCCGCGCTACGCGACCAGCGAGTACACCCAGAAATATATCGACCAGGTCGGGCGCGACACGGCCGATATTCCCGAAGTGCGCACCGATTTCTCGATCGCGGGCTTCGGCGGGGACAGCTCTCAGGGCATCTATATCTGGGCGCTCAAGGACTGGGCGGACCGCAACCGTAGCCAGAAGGAGATCCAGCAGGAGATCCAGGGCGATCTCGGCAAATCGACCGGGTTGAAAGGCTTTGCCTTCGCCCCGCCGTCGCTGCCGGGCACCGGGGGCGGTCTTCCGATCTCGGTGGTGATCCAGTCGATCCACTCCGCGAAACGCGTCGCCGAGGTGGCCGAGGAGATCAAGAACAAGGCGCAGGCCTCGGGCAAGTTCATCGTCGTACAGAACTCGCTCAACTTCGACAGCCCGCAGGTCAATGTCACGATCGACCGCGACCGGGCGGCGGCGTTGAACGTGCCGGTCTCCGATATCGGCTCGACCTTGGGCTTGCTGGTGGGCGAGGCGTCGGTGGCGCAGTTCGACCGCGACTCCAACAGCTACGACATCATCCCGCAGGTGCCGCAGGAGTTCCGCGCGAACCCCGAAGAGCTGGGCCGCTACTTCGTGCGCTCGTCCTCGGGGGCGATGATCCCGCTGTCGTCGCTCGTGAAGATCGACACCGGGGTGAACGCGTCTTCGATCGAACAGTTCGACCAGCTGAACGCGGCCACGATCACGGCGCTGCCGCTGCCCGGTGGCTCCACCGGCGAGGGCGTGCAGACCATCGTCGACATCGCCAAGCAGGTGATGCCCGAAGGCTTCTACGTGAACTATTCGGGCCAGTCGCGGATCGAGACGCAGCAGGGCAACACCATCCTGATCGCCTTCGCGGCGGCCGTGCTGGTGATCTACCTCGTGCTCGCCGCCCAGTTCGAGAGCTTCCGCGACCCCTTCATCATCATGATGACGGTGCCGCTGACGATCTTCGGGGCCGTGCTGCCGCTGAACCTCGGGTTGGGCACGCTCAACATCTATTCCGAGGTGGGGCTGATCACGCTGGTCGGTCTGATCACGAAACACGGTATCCTGATGGTCGAGTTCGCCAATCAGCAGCGCGAGCAATCGGGCCTCACCCGCAGGCAGGCCATCGTGAAGGCCGCGCAGACCCGTCTGCGTCCGATCCTGATGACCACCGCCGCAATGGCGCTGGCCGTGGTGCCGCTGATCCTCGCGCAAGGCGCGGGCGCAGAGGCGCGCAAGGCGATGGGCCTCGTGATCTTCTCGGGGATCCTGATCGGGACGATGTTCACGCTGTTCGTGGTGCCGATGTTCTACACGTTCATCGCGCCCTCGGATAAATCCTTCAAGGAAGCGGAAGCGAAACGTCTGGCCGCAGGCTGACGCATGAAAACAAGGCTGGGGGCTTCGCGCCCCCAGACCCCCGCGGGATATTTGGGCCAAGGCGAAGTGTCAGAGCTTCGCCTTGGCCCAAAATCATTCCGGGGGTGAGATTTCGTGGATAGGAGCGGCAGCCCCTGCCCCGCTCAGAGATGGGCGAGGTAACTCGTCACGGCAGGGCGCACGCTGGATTGGCCGGCATTGCGCGCCTGCTGGATCACCTGCCGCAGCTCGCCCAGATCGGCGCGGCGGATCAGGTGTTTGACCGGGCCGATCGAGGCGGGCCGCATCGAGAGCGTACGGATGCCGAGCGCCGCGAAGGTCAGCGACTCGATCGGGCGGCCCGCATCCTCGCCGCAGAAGCTGAGTTGGGTGTCCGAGACCGCACAGCGCGCGATGATCCGTTCTAGGAAGTTCAGGAACGACCCGTCGAGCGTATCGTAGCGGCGGCGCACCCGTTCGTTCTCGCGGTCGGCGGCGAAGAAGAACTGCTTCAGGTCGTTGCCGCCGATCGAGATGAAATCGCAATCGCGGTAGAAGCTGTCGGGGGCGAAGCCGAGGCTCGGGGTTTCCAGCATCGCGCCGATCCGAAGCTCCTCGGGGACGGGACGGCCCATCTGCGCCTCGCGGTCACGCACCCGCAGCAGCGTGTCGCGCGCGGCGTAGAATTCCTCGGGCAGCGCGATGAAGGGGAACATGATCGAGGTCGGGCGCCCATCGGCGGCGCGCAGCAGCGCCTGCAGCTGCATCCGCAGAATCCCCGGCTTGTCGAGCCCCACCCGCAGCGCACGCCAGCCCATCGCAGGGTTCGGCTCGTCCTGCGGCTTCATGTAGGGCACGACCTTGTCGGAGCCGATATCGAGCGTGCGGAAATTCACCCGCTTGCCGTCGGCGGCATCCATCACCCGCTTGTAGAGCTGCACGAGTTCATTGCGGCGCGGCACCTTGGTGCGGGTCAGAAATTGCAGCTCGGTGCGGAACAGGCCCACCCCATCAGCGCCGGAGCCCTTCAGCGAGGGTAGATCCGCCATCAGCCCCGCATTCATCATCAGCGAGACGGTCTGGCCCGATTTGTCCATCGCGGGCTGGTCGCGCAACGAGGCGTAGCGTTTCTGCGCCTCCGCCTGCATCGCGATCTTGTCGCGGAAAGCATGGGCCACGCTTTCCTCGGGCCGCAGATGCACCACGCCCTGATCGCCGTCGACGAGGATCGGGTCCCCGTTCAGCGCCTCCGCCGTGATCCGGCCCGCGTGGATCACCAGCGGGATCGAGAGCGCGCGGGTGACGATCGCGGCATGCGAGCCGACGGAGCCTTCCTCCAGCACCACGCCCTTGAGCTTGCGGTCATAGTCGAGCAGTTCCGCCGGGCCGATATTGCGCGCCACCAGCACCGGGTTCTCCGGCATCTCGGCCCCGGTATCGCTGCCCTGCCCCGTCAGTTGCCGCAGCAAGCGGTTCGACAGGTCGTCGAGATCGTTGAGCCGTTCGCGCAGGTAGGGATCGGGCGCCTTGCGCATCCGGTCGCGCGCGGCGTTCTGTTCTTTCTCGACTGCGGCTTCGGCAGAAAGACCCGCGGTGATGTCTTCCAGCATCCGCCGCTTCCAGCCCTTCGACGCCGCGAGCATCTTGAAGGTCTCGAGCACCTGCCGCTGATCCTTGTCGATCAGGGTCGGGCTGGCCAGCATCTCGTCGATCTTGCCGCGCAGTTCGGTGATCGCCTCTTCGAGGCGCGCAGCCTCGGCCTCGGGATCTTCGGCCACCGGGTTCGTCACGACGACGCGCGGCTCGTGCAGCCAGACGCGGCCCTCGGCGGCGCCCTCCTGACCCGTCGCACCGCGGAACATGACCGGGAAGCGATGCGTCGCGCCGATCTCGGAATTCTCGCCACCGGTGAAAGCGCCGAGTTCGGTCATTTCGGCCAGCACCATCGCGACGACCTCGAGCCCGTAAAGCTCGTCATCCGAGAAGCTGCGCTCGTCCTTCGACTGCACGACCAGAACGCCCAGCTTCTCGCCCACGCGCTGAATCGGCACGCCGACGAAGCTGGAATAGATCTCTTCGCCCGTCTCCGGCATGTAGCGGAAGCCCGGCTCGGAGGGTGCATCGGCGGAGTTGATCGGCCGGCCCGACCGCGCGACACGGCCCACGAGACCCTCGCCCAGCCGCATCCGCGTGTGGTGGACAGCCTCTGCCTTCAGACCTTCGGTGGCGCAAAGCTCGAGCGTTTCGGGATCGCGGAACAGATAGATCGAGCACACTTCGGTGCCCATCGAATCCGCGATGATCTGGGTGATGTGATTGAGCCGGTCCTGCCCGTCGCCCTCCGTGGCCAGCGTATCGCGCAGGCGTCGCAACAGCGTGCGACTATCACTTTCGCTCAGTTCCACCATCCGCGCAGGTTGCCCCTGTTGCTGCGGCCCTTCGGGTTACTCAGGCCTTGTCGAGTTCGAAGGCATCATGCAGGGCCTGAACCGCCAGTTCCAGATATTTGCGGTCGACCAGCACCGAAATCTTGATTTCCGACGTAGCGATAACCTTGATGTTAACGTTTTCAGCGGCCAGCGCCTTGAACATCTTCGCCGCGACCCCCGCGTGGGAGCGCATACCGATGCCCACGACGGAAATCTTTGCCACGTCTTCGTCGGCGACCAGTTCGTCGAATTTGATCAGCCCGGCGTCGCGGGCGTCTTCCATCGCCTTGCGGGCGCGGGCGACCTGATTGACCGGGCAGGAGAAGGTCATGTCGGTGACCTTGACCTCGTGTTCGGCCTGACGCTCGGAGATGTTCTGGACGATCATGTCGACGTTCACCCCCGCATCCGCGAGCGGCCCGAAGATCGCGCTGGCGATGCCGGGGCGGTCTTCGACCGTCACGAGGGTCATTTTCGCTTCGTCGCGGGAAAAGGCGACGCCGGAGACAACTTTCGATTCCATGATTTTATCCTCGTCGCAGACCAGAGTGCCCGAATTCTCCGTGGTTTCCTCGAAGGAGCTTAGCACGCGCAGCGGCACCTTGTAGCGCATCGCGAGCTCGACCGAGCGGGTTTGCAGAACCTTCGCCCCGAGGCTCGCGAGTTCCAGCATCTCCTCGAAGGCGATGCGGTCGAGCTTGCGCGCCTTGGAGGAAACGCGCGGGTCGGTGGTGTAGATGCCGTCGACATCGGTGTAGATGTCGCAACGCTCCGCGCCGAATGCGGCGGCGAACGCCACGGCGGTCGTGTCCGAGCCGCCCCGGCCGAGCGTGGTGATCCGGTTTTCCGGCGAGAGCCCCTGGAAGCCCGCGATCACCGCGACCTTGAAGCCCTCGGAGAATTTCTGGTCGAGATTTTCGCGCGGGATCGACACGAAGCGCGCCGCGCCATGGGCCGAAGTCGTGTTGATCGGCACCTGCCAGCCCTGCCAGCTGCGCGCGGAGACACCCATCTCCTGCAGGCGCAGCGACATCAGACCGGCGGTGATATTCTCGCCCGAGGCGACCACGGCGTCATATTCGCGCGCGTCATAGAGCGGCGAAGTGGTCTCGACCCAGTTGACGAGTTCATTGGTCTTGCCCGACATCGCCGAGACAATCACGATGACATCGTAACCGCGTTCGACTTCGCGCTTCACCTTTTCGGCGGCGTTGGCGATCCGGTCGAGATCGGCGACGGAAGTGCCGCCGAATTTCATCACCAGAATGGGCATGGAAATCCCCCTTGGGCAGAGTCGGGCCTCTGCTAGCTCAAGCCGTTGGGCCGCGCAAGAGATTTGGCGTTTTGCGGGCCTCAGATCGGCGCTGGGGGCGCTGCCCCTCTTCGCTCGCGCGAATTCACCCCGGGATATTTGGAAAGAGCGAAAAGGGTCAGTTCGTCTTGCGCGTGGACACGAAGGGCAGCGGCAGAACCGGCAGCCCGTCCTCCAGCAACTTGCGCGCCTCTTCAGGCTTCGCCTCGCCGTGGATCGCGCGTTTCTTTGCGGTGCCTTCGTGCATGGCGCGCGCTTCCGTAGCGAAATTCATGCCGACGTAATCGGAATTCTTCTCGATCTCGCGGCGCATCGCGGCAAGGGCCTGCTCAGCCTCGGATTGCGGCTGCGAGAGAGGGCGTTCAGGGGCGGGCTCGCCCGTCTTGCGCGTCTGTGCGACAGGCGGTGCCATCAGAGATTTCTCGACCTTTTTCGAACCGCAGATCGCACATTCCAGCTGGCCTGCGGCTTTGAGCGCCTCGAACCCGGAGGCCGAGGGGAACCAACTGTCGAAGCGGTGCTCATTCTCGCATTGCAGCGTATAACGGATCATGTCTGCATCTCCCGGATGCATATGCAAATAAGCGTTTTAGGCCGCGATGCAAGCGCATCGCAGTCGCTCAGAGCCGTGTAAGGAGCGCCTTTGCAAGGCTTTCGACATCGGCAGGCGGGCCGAGAGCCCCCCGTGCGGCGCGCGCCATTTCGGCCTGCGCGTCGGCGTCGAGCGCGGTGAAGGCGGCCGCAAGATCGGCTTCGGTTTCGCAAAGCCGCGCCCCGCCTGCCGCATCGAGCGCGGCATAGGCCTCGGCGAAATTCGCGACATCGGGACCGTGCAGCAAGGCGCAGCCGAAGCCCGCGGGCTCATAGGGGGTATGGCCGCCCTTTTCGACGAGCGAGCCGCCTACGAAACACAGGCCTGCGCTCGCATACCAGCGGCCCATCTCGCCCAGCGTATCGGCCAGATAGACCTCCGCCGTCGGAGGCTCGTCCTTCGAGCGAGTGGTATGGCGCAGCCCGGCCTTGGCGATCAGCGCCGCGATCTCGGGCGCACGGCGCGGATGGCGCGGAGCGAGGATCAGGCGCAGGCCGGGGCGGCGCGCGCGCGCCGTCGCGAAGGCGGCAAGGATCGGCGCGTCTTCTCCCTCATGGGTCGAGGCAGCCAGAACCGTATCGCTGCGCGGCCAGTCGAGCGGCACACCGGGCGCGACGGTGATCGCCGTCTTGAGATTGGCGGGCGGCATCAGTCGATCACGCGGCAGTCCGAGATCGACGAACCGCGCCTCGGATCCCGCATCCTGCGCCGAGAGCGCGCTGATCTGCGCGACCATCGGCTGCGCCATCCCGATCTTCGCCCAGCGCGCGGCAGAGCGAGCCGACATCCGTGCGCCGATCACGAAGATCGGCCGCCCCGCATCGGCCATCAGAGCCATGCGGTTCGGCCAAAGCTCATTCTCGATCACGACCAGCGCGCGGGGATCATGCCGCGACAGAAACCGTCGCAGCGCGGCGCGATGATCGAGCGGCGCCATGCGGATCGCGATGCGCGGATCGGCCCAGCCCTGCCCCAGCTCGCGCGCCGTCACCGTGTTCACCGTCACCAACAGCTGCACCGCGGGATCTGCGGTCAGCAGCGCATAGATCAAAGGCTTGGCGGAGGTCAGCTCTCCGTTCGAAGCCGCATGCAGCCACAGACGGTGCGGCGCGGCCTCCCCGCCGCCCAACCGCTCCGCCAGAGCGCTCCGGCTTTCCCGCCCGCGCAGAACGCGCCAGAGCAGCGCCGCCAGAACAGGCAGGCTCGCGATACTGACGAGAAGGCGGTAGAGGACCATGAAAGGCTCCGGCAGGATTTGCGCCATAGAACGGATCACCCCCCTCACAGGCAAGCCCCTCCTTGCGTTTTCGCAAAGCGACTTTGCGCGAATGAACGGGTCATGGCCTTGTTTCCCGCGCGGCAGCTTGCGAAAGTCTTGCCCGGAGGCGCAGTTCGGGAGGGGCTCATGGAGCAATACGATTACATCGTGGTCGGCGGTGGCAGCGCAGGCTGCGTTCTGGCGAACCGTCTGTCGGAAGATCCGAAAAACAAGGTGCTGCTGCTGGAAGCAGGCGGGCGCGACAATTACCACTGGGTGCATATCCCGGTGGGCTACCTGTACTGCATCGGCAATCCGCGCACCGATTGGGGCTACAAGTCGAAAGCCGATCCCGGTCTGAACGGGCGCGAGCTGCTCTATCCGCGCGGGCGTATCCTTGGCGGCTGCTCCTCGATCAACGGCATGATCTACATGCGCGGTCAGGCGCGCGATTACGATATGTGGGCGCAGTCGGGCAATCCCGGCTGGAGCTGGGACGACGTGCTGCCGCTGTTCAAGAAACAGGAAGATTTCTATCGCGGCGAAAGCGACCTGCATGGCGCGGGCGGCGAATTGCGGGTGGAAGAAGCCCGCGTGCGCTGGGAGATGCTCGACACCTTCCTCGAAGCCGCTGAGGAGGCAGGCTTCCCGCGCACCGACGATTTCAACACCGGCACCAACGAAGGCGGCGGCTATTTCCACGTCACGCAGAAAGCCGGCTGGCGCTGGAGCGCGGTGAAAGCCTTCCTGAGACCCGCGATGAAACGCCCGAACCTGCGGATCGAGACCAATGCGCAGGTCGAAAAGCTCTTGATCGAGGACGGTCGCGTCATCGGCATCCGCTACAATCAGAATGGCCAGAGCCATGACGTGAAGGCGGGCGAAACGGTCCTCTCGGCGGGCTCGGTAGGTTCCGTGCAAATCCTTGAGCTGTCGGGGATCGGGCGCGGCGACGTGCTGTCCGAGAATGGCATTACCCCGGTGGCCGAGGTCGATGGCGTGGGCGAGAACCTGCAGGACCACCTGCAACTGCGCCTCATCTACAAGGTCTCGGGCGTCAAAAGCCTCAACACCATGTCCTCGACCCTTTGGGGCAAGGCGAAGATCGGCATGGAATATGCGCTGTTCCGCTCGGGGCCGATGTCGATGTCGCCCTCGCAAGCCGGGATCTTCACGCGCAGCTTCCCCGAGAAGGAAACGCCCGATCTGGAATATCACGTCCAGCCGGTCAGCCTCGACAAGTTCGGCGATGCGGTCCACCCCTTCCCCGGCATGACGGCGAGCGTGTGCAACCTGCGCCCCGAAAGCCGCGGTCATGTGCATATCACCTCGCCCGATTTCCGCGCCCATCCCGAGATCGCGCCGAATTACCTCTCGACCGAGGGCGACCGCCGCGTCGCCGCCGAAGCGATCCGGCAGGTCCGCCGCGTCGCCTCGCAACCCGCTTTCGCGAAATACAAACCCGAGGAATACAAGCCCGGCCCGGACTATCAGACCGAGGCGGATCTCGTGAAAGCGGCGGGCGATATCGGCACCACGATCTTCCACCCCGTCGGCACCTGCCGGATGGGCTCCGATGACGGCGCGGTGGTGGACTCGCGGCTGCGGTTGAAAGCGCTGAAAGGACTGCGCATCGCGGATGCCTCGGTGATGCCGACGATCACCTCGGGCAACACCAACGCGCCGACGATGATGATCGCCGAGAAGGCCGCGCAGATGATCCTCGAGGACGCGAAGGGCTGAGGGTTCGGAGGGGGCGCTGCCCCCGCTCCTTCGGAGCCCCCCGGGATATTTTCGCCAAGAGGAAGAACGGCTTTCCTTCCTCTTGGTCTAAATATCCCCGCCGGAGGCATCCGACATTGGGCAGAGGCGCGACGCTTCGATCACTTGGCGATGCGGGCCACCAACTCCTCGCGCAGAACGCCCTCATCGGTGCCCGTGTCGCGGGCAAGGCGCTTGAGGCCGAAGTGGACGCGAGCGATTTCCTGATAATAGCTGGTGAAGGCGTAGTTGACGGCCGCGCCTGCGACCGCGCCAAGAACCGGGGCCGCCTGAGCCGCGAGTTTCTGACCCAGCACGATCGACAGGCGCGGCGCGACCTTGGCGATCAGCGACTTCAGGCTCGGCCCGGTGATGGTGGCGCGCGCGGCGAGGAAGCTCAGATCCATCCCGTCATCATCCTCGAGCGGCCCGGCAGAGGCGAAGACCCGCAGGCATTCGAGCCGCACCTCTTCCGAGGCCGGATCGAAGCCATGTTCGGCGGCGATGCCCTGAATAGCCCGCAGCAGCATTGTGACCGTGAAGGGCAATTCCGCGAGCGAACTGCCCAAGCCACCGACACCGCCCGCCGCGCCCATCGCGGTGGTCAGCGTGCGGTTCATCCAGTCGGGCCGGTCCGAGACGATCCCGCGCGAGCGTTCGGCGGCGGTCATCGCGCCTGACAGCGCGCGTTCCGTCGCCCCGTCCAGCCCATTGCGCACAGGGGTAGGCAATTTGCCCAAGAGCCCCTCGGCGGAGCCTCCGATATAGCCGATCACCTGCATCACCACGCCGCCCGCTGCGCGGTGACGTTTCGCGAGCGAGTCGAGCTGACCCAGAATCGCCGGGTCGCTCACGGGGGGAAGAATATCTGCCATCATCGCCTCCTTGCCTTTCCCAGATATGGGGCGGGGGAGGCGCTTCGGCAATCAGTCGTCTTTCTCGACTTGGCCTTTGACGCCGTCCCATGCGCCGGGCACCAGTTCGAGGCCCAGAACGCGGTCGGGGTTGGTGGGCGGCGGCATCTCGACATCGTGGAGCTTCTCGAAGCCAAAGCGCTGGTAATAGGGCGCGTCGCCCACCAGCAGCACCCGCTCCCAGCCCAGATCGGCGGCGCGGGAGAGGCTTTCATGCATCAGGATACCGCCCAGCCCTTCGCCCTGCCGCGTCGGGTGGACCGCGATCGGCCCCAGCAGCAGCACGCGCTTGCCGCCCACCCTGACCGGCCAGAAGCGGATCACCGCAGCGAGGATGCCGTCCTGGCGCAGCGTGAGGCAAAGCGGGCGCACGGGATCGACCCCGTCGCGCAGCCGGTAGGAGGACAACGCCGTGCGACCCGGCGCAAAGCAGAGGTCATAGAGCGCCTCGACTTCCCACCAGTCTTCCGCCGTCTCTTGTTCGAGCTGATACATACGCCCGCCGCCCCTTTCAGGCTGCCCCTTTCCTGCGCGGTAGCATGCGCTAAGTTCGGGATCAAACAGGAGAAAGCATGTTCTATCGCACCTCGGATGGCCACCCTCTCGCCCATAACCCGTTCAATTCCATCGTCGCCCCGCGTCCGATCGGCTGGATTTCGACGCGCAGCGCGATGGGAGACAACCTCGCGCCCTACTCCTTCTTCAACGCGGTCGCCTATACGCCACCGCAGGTGATGTTCTCCTCGACCGGGGTGAAACCCGACCGCGACGGCACGAAGGACAGCGTCTCGCAGCTGCGCGAAGCGGGCGTGTTCTGCGCCAATCTCGTGACCTATGCGCTGAAGGATCAGATGAACGCCTCCTGCGCCAATTATCCTGCAGGCACCGATGAGTTCGCCGAATGCGGGATCGAGAAGGCGGAATGCGAGACCATCGATTGCCCGCGTGTGGCCGCGGCGCCTGCCTCGCTCGAATGTCGCGTGGTGCAGGTGATCAAGCTGCTGGGCGAGGGGAATTACCTCGTGCATGGCGAGGTGACTGGCATCCATATTGCGGACGATTGCCTGAAGGACGGGCTCTATTCGCCGCCCGACCGTCTTGTTCGGCTCGGCAATCGCGGCGATTACGCGGCCGTGTCGGAAACCTTCGAGATGCTGCGGCCTAAGCTCTGACGCGCGCGCGGGCCCGGCTGCGGCGACCTTCGACGAGCGTGTAGAGACCGCTCGCCACGATCAGCGCCGCACCCACGATCATCGCCGCATCGGGCCGCTCGCCGAACACGACCGCGCCGAGGATCAGCGCGAAGATCAGGCGGGTGTAGCGGAAGGGCGTGATGACCGAGACCTCGCCCATCCGCATCGCCTTGGTCAGCGACCAATAGGCGAGGCTGCCGAAGGCCACCGCACCGGCCACGTCGCGCAGCGCAAAGAGATCGGGCGTCGTCACACCGCCGAAGATCAGCAGGATCAGCACGCCGGTCGGGATCAGCATCATGAAACCGTAGAAGCTGAGCTGGAAATTCGACAGGACCGGCGGGCAGGCGCGCGTCGCCAGATCGCGCCCCGCGAACCCCAGCATCCCCAGCACGGTCCAAAGGGCTGCCGGGACGAAACCGTCGAGGCCGGGGCGCAGTACGATCAGCACGCCGATGAACCCGATCCCCACCGCGACCCAGCGGCGGATGCCGACGCGTTCGGAAAACACCACCGCGGCGCCTGCAACCACCACGAGCGGCGTCGCCTGCAGGATCGCGGAGGCATTGGACAGCGGCGTCAGCGCGATCCCCAGCGTGTAGCCGAGACGCCCCACCACTTCGAGCGCGAGCTTGATCAGGAGCGGTTTCGAGGCGAGCGCCGGATGCAGCAGACGCTGCCCGCGCGCGGTGATGAGTACTGCGAAGACCGCCATCCCGCCGAGGCCGAATAGCATCAGCACCACGCCCACCGCGAGATGGGTCGAGGCGGATTTGACGAACATGTCTTCCATCGCGAAGGCCGCCATCGCGACGACCATCAGCACCGAGCCGCGGATATTTTCCATAGATCCTCCCGTGGGGACTCCCATACCCCCCTGCGCCGATAGACCGCGCGGCAAGTGGCTGCAATCCCTCTTTCCTCCCGGGGCCGTGGCGCTTAGGCTCGCTGCGACGCGGAAAAGACAGGCGAAGGATGCGCAGAATGGACAGAATGATCGGGGTGATCGGCGGCTCGGGCGTCTATCAGATCAACGGGCTCGAAGGGGCCGAATGGATCACCGTCGAGACGCCGTTCGGCGCGCCCTCCGATCAGGTACTGACCGGCACGCTGGACGGTGTGAAGATGGCCTTCCTGCCCCGCCACGGGCGCGGCCATGTCGAGACGCCGACCACCGTTCCCTACCGCGCCAATATCGCCGCGATGAAGCAGCTGGGTGTGACCGATCTGATCGCCGTCTCGGCCGTGGGCTCGCTGAAAGAGGCCTATGCGCCGGGCGATTTCCTGATCGTGGACCAGTATATCGACCGCACCTTCGCCCGCGAGAAGACCTTCTTCGGTCCCGGCATGGTAGGCCACGTCTCGGTCGCGCATCCTGTTTGCTCCGACCTCTCGGCAGCCTGCGCCGAGGCCGCGCGCAAGACCGGCGTGAGCGTCCATGAGGGCGGCACCTATGTCGCGATGGAGGGTCCGCAATTCTCGACCAAGGCCGAGAGCGAGCTTTACCGCCAATGGGGCGCCGACGTGATCGGCATGACCGGCATGCCCGAGGCCAAGCTCGCCCGCGAGGCGGAGCTGCATTACGCCTGCGTCGCGATGATCACCGATTACGACTGCTGGCACCCCGATCATGATGCCGTGGATGTGGCGCAGGTCGTTGCCGTCGCAATGAAGAACGCCGATAAGGCGCGCGATCTGGCCGCGGCTCTGCCCGGTCTGCTGAAGGGCGCTGCGGGCGATTGCGCCACCGGCTGCACCCACGCCCTCGACAGCGCGATCATGACCGCCCCCGACAAGCGCGACCCCGAGATGGCGCGCAAACTGAAGACCATCGCGGGCCGCGTGCTCGACCTCTGAGGATCCCATGACCAACGTCAAAGACTATATCCGCACCATCGCCGATTTCCCCCATGAGGGGATCATGTTCCGCGATGTGACGACGCTTTTCGCCGATCCGCGCGGCTTCCGCATGGCGATCGACCAGCTGCTGCACCCGTGGGCGGGCCAGCAGATCGACAAGGTCGTGGGGCTGGAAGCGCGCGGCTTCATCATCGGCGGCGCGATCGCGCATCAGCTGTCGAAAGGTTTCGTGCCGATCCGCAAGAAGGGCAAGCTCCCGGGCCAGACGATTTCGCAGGCTTATCAGCTGGAATATGGCGAGGCAGTGATGGAGATGCATGAGGATGCGATCAAGCCCGGCGAGAAGGTTCTGGTCGTCGACGATCTGCTGGCCACCGGCGGCACCGCGCAGGCGGGCATCCAACTGATCGAGCGCGTCGGCGGCGAGATCGTGGGCCTCTCCTTCATCGTCGATCTGCCGGAACTGGGCGGACGCAAACTGCTCGAAGATCGCGGCATGAATGTCAGCGTTCTGTGCGAATTCGAGGGGGCGTGAGCCCCCGTCCCGTCCCCGCCATTCTCGCCGTCGTGATCCGCGACGGTCAGGCGCTGCTGGTACAGCGGGCGAACCCGCCAGATGCCGGGCTCTGGGGCTTTCCCGGCGGCAAGGTCGAGTTCGGCGAGACGCTTCTTGCGGCAGCAGAGCGCGAGTTGCTGGAGGAAACCGGCGTGCAGGCGCGGGCCACCCATGCCTTCAACGCGCTCGACGTCCTCGCGGATGATGGAAAGGGCACGCTGGAGCATCACTTCGTGCTGGTCGCGGTCGAATGCCAGTGGCAGGCCGGAGAGCCGGTCGCGGACGACGACGCGCTGGATGCACGCTGGGTCGCTATCGACCGGATGGAGGAGGACCTTCCCCTCAGCCGCGACGTGGCGCGGATCGCGCGACAGGCCGCCGCGCTCGGACCGCGTTAACGTCTTTCTTACGCGAATCGACCTAACCTGAACGGGCCTGATGGTTCGGCTGCTTGCAATGACACGTGAACCAGAACGCCGCGCTCCGCCTGCTCTCCTGGCGGGGCGCGTTTCTCTTGGCCCTCAGCGCTCCGCCAGCACCGCGCCGGGGTTGAGAATGCCCTTGGGGTCGAGCGCCGCCTTGATCGCGCGCATCGCGGCCAGCTTGCCCGGATCGCCGTAACGCTCCAGATCGCCCACTTTCAGCCGCCCGATCCCGTGCTCGGCCGAGATCGAGCCGCCAAAGCGGTCCACCAGATCGTAGACCGTTTCGGGGATCGCACGACGCAGGTTCTCGTATTCCTTGCGGTCGCGCCCCTCGGCGGGGAAGGCGTTGAAATGCAGATTGCCGTCGCCGACATGGCCGAAGCAGTTGATCCGGATATTGCCGAGGTCGAGAAGCGCATCACGCGCCTCTTCGATGAAAGCGGCCAGTTTCGGCAGCGGCAATGAGATGTCATGGCTCGAGATCGATCCGATCCGCTTGTTCGCCTCCGGCAGGCTCTCGCGCAGGGACCACATCTCGGCGCGCTGGCTCTCGGAGCTTGCGATCACCCCATCGCTGACCAGTCCCTCGGCCGCTTCGAACAGCTCTGCCAGCGCCTCCTCCGGCGCCAGCCCCTCGGGCAGACCGATCTCGATAAGCACCGACCAGTCGGGGCGCGCCTCGAAAGGTTGATGCACCTCCGGCCCGACCTCGTCGAGAAAGCGCAGCCCCTGCCCCGAGATCATCTCGAAGGCCGACACGCAGCCCGGCATCCGGGCCTCGGCCAGTTCCAGCAGTTCCAGCGCGGCGGCGGGGCTTTCGACCACCATCATCGCCGTGCCGACCGCCGCCGGGCGCGGGAACAGCCGCAGGGTCGCCGCCGTGATGATCCCGAGCGTGCCCTCGGACCCGATCAGCAGGTCCTTCAGATCGTAGCCGGTATTGTCCTTGCGCAGATGCTTGAGGCCGGAGATCACCGTGCCATCGGCCAGCACCGCCTCGACGCCCAGACACAGCTCGCGCGCGTTGCCATAGCGCAGTACGTTCACCCCGCCCGCATTGGTCGCCAGCACACCGCCGATCCGGGCAGAGCCCTGGCTTGCGATCGTCAGCGGGAACAGCCGCTCCGCGCCTTCCGCCGCCTGCTGGGCCTCGAGCAGCGTCGCGCCGGCCTCGATCTCCAGAACATGGCCGGTGACCGCACGGACGGCATTCATTTTTTCGAGGCTCAGGATGACTGGCACGGGACCGTCTTCGGTGATCTGGCCGCCGACCAGACCGGTGCCGCCGCCATAGGGCAGCACGGCGACGCCCGCCGCGTGACAGTGCTTCAGAACCGCTGCGACCTCTTCGGTCGACGTCGGCTTGACCAGAACTCCGCCAAGGCCGTGATACCGCCCGCGCGGCTCTTCCAGATAGGACGCGCCCGGCGCCCCGAGGCTCAGGCCCGGCACCGCGTCCCGCAGCGTCTCGACGAAACTTTCATCAGCGGCGGTGCGCATCTCTGCCTCCTTCGGCTTGGCTGAAATATCCCGGGGGGTGAGCCAGGATCAGTGGCCTTCCGGTGGAAGGACGCCCCGGCGAACGCCCGTAGCACAAGCGAAGGGCCGGACGTCCGTCGCCAGCATATCCGTCCCTATCGGACATCCGTCCGTCCCCGGCGATCCGAGCGCAGGTTGGAATAAAGGACATGATTGCGCCAGCGCCCGTTGATCTGCAGGTAGCTCTGCGCGACGCCCTCGTATTTGAAACCGGACTTCTCCAGCACCCCACGCGAGGCCGCGTTCTCCGGCAGGCAGGCCGCCTCGATGCGGCTCAGGTCGAGCTTGGTGAAAGCGTAATGAACCACGGCCTCGATCGCCTCACGCATATAGCCATGACGCGCGTGGCGTTGGCCGATCCAATAGCCCAGCGTGCCCGCCTGCGCCGGTCCGCGCCGGATATTGTCGAGCGTGATCGCCCCCAGAAAAATGTCATCGCGGCGCGAGAACAGAAATACGGGAACGGCGGTGCCATTCGCGATCGCGCGCGCCGCCCAATAGACCCGGTTCGAGAACGCCTTGCGGCTGAGGTGGTCGGAGGACCAGCTCGGCTCCCACGGCACCAGGAAGTCGCGGCTATCCTCGCGCAGGCTGGCCCACGGGCGATAATCCCCATGCTGCGGCGGACGCAGGATCATTCGATCCGTATCGATCCGCAGCTGACGACGACGCGCGAACATCAGGCGGCGAGCCTTTCGCGCAGCTCCCCAAGCTCGGGCGCATCTTTGACCGGGCCGTAAAGCGCCATGGCCGTGCGCCCGCCGACGGCGAGCCGTTCGCCGAAATCGCGCACCGCATCGCGGGTGACGCTGTCGATCCGCGCCGAGGCCTCGTCGATCCCGGGCACCCGGCCCCAGATATAGAGGCTGCGCGCCATGCGTTCGGCGCGCGCCGAGGCGCTTTCCAGCCCCATCAGCAGCCCTGCCTTGATCTGGGCGCGGGCGCGGGCGATCTCGACCTCGGTCATATCCTCGGCGGCGCGCTTAAGCTCGTCGATGGTCAGTTCGGCCAAGCCGCGGACCTCGTCGCCGGAGGTGCCCGCATAGACGGTGAACATGCCGGTATCCTCGTAGGCGCCTGCCTGCGAGAAGATCGTGTAGCACAGACCCCGTTCTTCGCGGATCTTCTGGAACAGGCGCGAGGACATGCCGCCGCCCATCGCCACCGAATAGACCTGTGCGGTGTAGAGATCGGCGTCGCGATAGCTGGGCGACTCGATGCCAAGCGCGAAATGCGCCTGTTCGAGCTGTTTGATCTCGCGCCGCTCATTGCCGATCCATTTCGCGGGATAGGGCGCGGGATTCAGCGCGGGGCGCAGGTCGCCGAAGATATCCTCGGCACGCTTCACGATTTCCGCGTGATCGACCGCGCCAGCGGCCGAGAGGATCATCTGATCGGGGCCGTAATGTTCGGTCACAAAAGCAGAGAGATCATCGCGCGCGAAGCTGCGGACCTTCTCCGCCGGGCCGAGGATCGTGCGGCCCATCGGCTGATCGGGGTACGCGGCCTCTTGCAGCCAGTCGAAGATCACGTCGTCGGGCGTGTCGAGCGACTGGCCGATCTCTTGCAGGATCACGCCGCGCTCCACCTCGATCTCGCGCTGATCGAAGACCGGGTTCAAGAGGATGTCTGAAATCACGTCGAGCGCGAGCGGCACATCCTCGGCCAGCACGCGGGCGTAGTAAGCGGTCATCTCGCGCGAGGTATAGGCGTTGATATAGCCGCCCACGTCCTCGATCGCTTCCGCGATCTGCAGCGCCGAGCGCGTCTTCGTGCCCTTGAACGCCATATGTTCGAGGAAATGTGCGATGCCGTTCTGCTCGGGGCGCTCGTGGCGGCCACCGGCCGTGATCCAGACGCCGATCGCGGCAGAGGCGAGGCCCGGCATCGACTCGGTGATGATGCGCAGACCATTCTTCAGGGTGGTCATTTCGATCATGTGCGGCGGCGCTCCCGGATCAGGGCTTCAAGGTCTGCAAGGTCATTCGGCACGCGGGTCACGCGCTCCTCGCGGGTGAACAGGTCTGCCATGCGCGGCGGCAGGTCGGGGCGGATGCCCGTCGCCTCTTCCACCGCATCGGGGAACTTGGCAGGATGCGCAGTGGCGAGCGTGATCATCGGCGTGGCCGGGTCGCGCGCGACCGCCGTTTTGCCGACGTTCACGCCGACAGCCGAATGCGGACAGAGCAGCTCGCCGGTTTCCTTGAGCGTATCGCCGATCTCTTCCATCGTGCGCGCCTCGCCAACCGAACCGCTGTCGTAGATGTCGCGCAGCGCACCGATCGCGTTTTCGGAGACGGTGAAGGAGCCTTCGGTTTTCAGCTCGTCCATCAGCTTCTCGATCGCGCCCCCGTCCTTGCCATAGGCCCAGAACAGCGCGCGCTCGAAATTCGAGCTTACCTCGATATCCATAGACGGCGAGATCGAGGGCGTGACGCCCTGCTTGGTGTAATCGCCCTTCTCGAGGCAGCGATGCAGAATGTCGTTCTGGTTCGTCGCGATCACCAGACGCTCGACCGGCAGGCCCATTTCCTTCGCAAGGAAGCCCGCAAAAATATCGCCGAAATTGCCGGTGGGCACGGTGAAGGAGACCTTGCGATGCGGCGCACCAAGCACCACGGCCGAGGAAAAGAAATAAACGATCTGCGCCAGCACGCGGGCGAAGTTGATCGAGTTCACGCCCGCCAGACCGACCTCATCGCGGAAGTCAAAGTCGTTGAACATGTCCTTCAGCTTGCCCTGGCAATCGTCGAAATCACCATCGAGCGCGAGCGCGTGGACATTGCTCTCGATAGGCGTCGTCATCTGGCGGCGCTGCACTTCGGAGACACGGCCATGCGGGAAGAGGATGAACACGTCGACATTGTCGAGCCCGCGGAACGCCTCGATCGCCGCCGAGCCGGTATCGCCCGAGGTGGCGCCGACGATGGTGATCTTCTGGTTGCGCTTTTGCAGTTCGATCTGGAACAGCTGCCCGATCACCTGCATCGCGAAATCCTTGAACGCGAGCGTGGGGCCGTGGAACAGCTCCAGCAGGAAATGGTTCGGCGCCAGCTGCACCATCGGCGCGCGGGCGACATGGCCAAAGCCGGAATAGGCACGCGTGATGGCGCCGCGCAGTTCCTCGTCCGAGAAAGTCTCGGAGACGAAGGGCTTCATCACACGGAAAGCCACCTCTTCGTAGGGCTGCCCTGCGAGCGCTGCGATCTCATCGGCGGAGAACTGCGGCACGGTCTCAGGCACGTAAAGCCCGCCGTCACGGGCAAGCCCCGTCAGCATCGCATCGCCGAAATTCAGAACCGGGGCTTTGCCCCGAGTGGAAACATAACGCATCGTCAATCCTCAGGCCTGTTGCCGCCTGATACGCCAGAGAAGAAAGATTGTCATCCCAGCCCAGACGATTGCGAGCAAAAACCAGGTGATCGCGTAGCCGAGGTGGTCATTGGGGATGCCGGTGATGGTCACGGGGACCGGCGTTATGCCCTGCGCGGCCCCTTGAACGGTGCGGGCGACGATCAGGATCGGCTCGGTCCCGAGCTTGGCGGCCATAGCGGGCACGTCGCGGGCAAACCAGATGCCGGTCTTGGCGTCGGGCTCGGGCGTGTAGCTGTCGGTCTCTTCGGGCCAGTGCAGGTTGCCGGTGACGGTGAGCTCCGTAGCGGGGCGGTCGGTGCCCTTTTCACCCTCGGGGATGAAGCCGCGATCGAGCAGGATCTTGCGGCCCTGATCGGTCTCGAAGGCGTCGATGACCCGGTAGCCCGCGCCGACGCCCTTCTGACCCGAGAGCACAAGGATCTCCTGGCCCGTCGTGCGCCCGCTTACCGTGACGGGTTCGTATTTCAGCGGCTTGGTGTCGGTGCCTTCAGGCGGCAGCGCCTGCGGCTGACCTTCGATCTTGGCGGAAATCTCGGCCAGCATCGCCTCTTTCCAGCCAAGGCGCTGCACCTGCCAGATGCCGAGCGAGATCAGGATCGCGCAGCCGACGATGCCCAGCAGCAGCGGAAAGATGTAGCGTTTCATCAAGCCTCCAACAAAGCGGCGCGAGGGTCGCCCCCCGCGCCGATCTGCGCATTTGCGTGTTAATGCCGGGGGCGCTTACGCGCTGCCCCAGATATAGATCGACGCGAACAGGAAGAGCCAGACCACATCGACGAAGTGCCAGTACCAGGCGGCCGCCTCGAAGCCGACATGCTCGTTCTGGGTCATCTGGCCCTTTACGATGCGGATCAGGCAGACCAGCAGGAAGATCGTCCCGATGATCACGTGCGCCCCGTGGAAGCCCGTCGCCATGAAGAAGTTGGCGCCGTAGATATTGCCCGCCAGACCGAAGGCCGCGTGGCTGTATTCATAGGCCTGCAGCACCGTGAAACAGGCGCCGAGGACGACCGTGAGGATCAGGCCCTGCTTGACTTGGCTGCGGTCGTTTTCATGCACCAGCGCATGGTGTGCCCAAGTGAGCGTCACACCCGACAGCAGCAGGATCACGGTGTTGATCAGCGGCAGGTGCCACGGATCGAAAGTCACGATGCCCTCGGGCGGCCATACGCCATCCTGAATGGGGCTCATCGGGCCCATCGGATACATGGCGTGCTTGAAGAAGCTCCAGAACCAGGCCGCGAAGAACATCACTTCGGACATGATGAATAGGATGAAGCCATAGCGCAGGCCGATGCGCACCACCGGGGTGTGATCGCCCACTTCGCCCTCGTGGACTACGTCCGACCACCAGCCATACATGGTGTAGAGCACCACGAGCAGGCCGCCGAAGAAGACGTAATGGGTAATGCTCTGCATCCAGAGCACCGCCCCGAAGAGCATGATGAAGCCGCCCACTGCACCGAGGAATGGCCAGATCGAGGGCGGTAGTATGTGGTAGTCGTGGTTCTTTGCGTGGGCCATGCGTCTCCCTCCGATGGCTAGTTGACCGTCTCCGTCTCCCTTTGACGGACCGAGGCAGTTTCCTCCGGCTCGGGAAGGTCGGTTTCATAGAAAGTATAGCTCAACGTGATCGCGTGAATCCGCTTCGCATCGGCATCCTCGACAATGTCGGGATCGACGAAGAAGCTCACCGGCATCTGCACCCTCTCCCCGGGTTGCAGCACCTGTTCGGTGAAGCAGAAACATTGGATCTTGTCGAAATAGTAGCCAGCCACGTCGGGCGAGACATTGTAGCTCGCCGTGCCCGCGATCGGATGATCGGTCGGGTTGTAGGCCTCGTAGAAGGCGAGCCCGTTCTGCCCGATCTTCAGTTTCATCTCGGTCTGGACCGGCTTGAACTCCCACGGCATGCCGCGCGCGACATTCGCGTCGAAACGCACGAGGATCTCGCGGTCGAGCACTTTGTCGGGCAGCACCTCGGCGGTGTTGGTCGTGCCGCCATAGCCGGTGGTCTTGCAGAACCAGTTGTAGAACGGCACTGCAGCCCAGGCCCCTGCCCCCATCACGACGATCACCGCGAGCAGCGAGAGCAGCACGCGCGTGTTCGACCGATCTGCGGGGCGTTGGGTCATTGCGAAGCCCCTTCCGCCGGCAGCACGGAGGCGCGCGGTTGGTGGTCGTAGGCTTCCATTTTCGAGCCGTTCTCGACCTTGACCACGGTCAGGCCGAAGACGATTGCGACGAACCCGAGAAGAACCGCGCCCAGCCCCGCATTGCGCGAGAACCGACGGATATGAAGGTCACTGTCCCGGGTGATTGCCATCGCTTACCAGACTCCCAAACCGATATAGCTCAGCCCCGCTTCGGCCAGCAAAGCTGCGAAATGCGCGAAGAGGTAGATGAGCGAGAAATAGAAGAAGCGCTTCTCGACCGCGTATTTGTCGGCCTCCGCCTGCGCTTCGGTGCGGGCGTGGATGTCGATCGCGCCCTTGATGAACAGCGCATTCATGATCAGCGCCGTCGCGAAATAGACCGGGCCACCGATCGAGGTGAAACCCGTGCCGACCGCGATGGGGGCGAGGATGAAAGCGTAGAACAGGATGTTCTTTCGCGTGACCAGACGACCGTGGGTCGAGGTCAGCATCGGCACTTTCGCCTCGTCGTAATCGGCCTTCATGAACAGCGCGAGCGACCAGAAATGCGGCGGCGTCCAGAGGAAGACCAGCAGGAACATCGCCACGGATTCGATCGAGATACCGCCCGTCGACACGGCCCAGCCGATCATCGGAGGGAACGCGCCTGCCGCGCCGCCGATCACGATGTTCTGCGGCGTCGCCCGCTTGAGCCACATCGTGTAGACGACGACGTAGAAGAAGATGGTGAAGGCGAGGAACAGGCCCGAGAAGATATTCGTGGCCAGCGCCAGCATCACGCAGGAGATGCCCGACAGCGCGAGGCCGAAGCCCAGCGCCTCGCGTTCCGAGATGCGGCCCGCCGGGATCGGACGGTTCCGGGTGCGACGCATGATGCGGTCGATATCCGCGTCATACCACATGTTCAGCGCGCCCGAGGCCCCGCCGCCCAGCGCGATGAACAGGATCGCGACGAAGCCCACGAAGGGATGCACCGGATTCGGCGCGACCACGAGACCGACGAAGGCGGTAAAGACCACCAGCGACATCACGCGCGGCTTCAGAAGCGCGATGTAGTCGCCGAACCGCGCCTCGTTGTCCTGTTGGCGGATATAGCTGATGTCACTCATGAAAGCGTCCCTCGGGTGTTATCGCACAATGAATTCAGTTCTGTGCGACCCGAACCGCGCCATCCGTCTCGACCGAGGCGAAGTCATTCTTCGCACGCTCAAGCCAGTTAGCGTAAACTTCCGGTGAGACAACTTTGACCACGATGGGCATGTAAGCGTGATTGGTGCCGCAAAGCTCCGAACACTGGCCGAAATACACACCTTCTTGATCGGCCTTAAACCACAATTGCGCGATCCGGCCCGGCACGGCGTCCTGCTTCACGGCGAAGGCGGGCACGGTCCAGCTGTGAATCACGTCCGCGCCAGTGACTTGCACGACGATCGTCTTGCCCGCGGGCACGACCATCGCGTTGTCGGCGGCCAGCAGATATTCGTCGGGCGCATAGCCATGATCTGCGAGCTCGTCTTTCGCCAGCATCAGCGAATCGAACGCCACGCCCTCATCGGGGTATTCATAGCCCCAGTACCACTGGTAGCCGGTCACCTTAACGGTGATGTCGCCTTCCGGGATTTCCTGCTGATTCCACAGCGCGGGCAGCGAAAACGCCCCGATCGCCACGAGAATCACGATCGGCACAAAGGTCCAGGTGATCTCGAGCGGCGTGTTATGGGTGAAGCTGCGCGGCGTCGGATTGGCGCGGCTGTTGAAGCGCAGGATCGCGTAGATGATCAGCGCGAACACGAAAACGCAGATCGCGGCGATGATCACCAGCAGCATATGGTCGAGCCATTGCTGATCTTCCGCGAGGTTCGAGGACGCGGGCTGGAACCCCGTCCCGCCCAGATGCGGCTTACCGATCACCGGCAGCCCCTTGATCATGTCCTGAGCCGAGGCCTGCCCGGCGACGATCGTCAACATAACAGCCGACGTGACAGCGGCCGCGATGCCGCGGCCCTTGCTTGCAAAGCGCATAAGTCCCATGTCTCCCTTTTGGCGGCGTTTCTCCCTGCCGCCCGACGGCGTTCGGATCTCCCAAACCGTTCACCGTTGCGTGTTCTCACTTTAAAATCATATTGGGAGGGTGGCGCAAGCAAAAGCTGCGACATTTTGTCAAAATTGATCGCCTTAGCAGGAGTCCAGATGACCAAGCCCGACCGTTTCGCCCCTTTCGAGGACAAGCTCGACCAGGATCGCGCGCTGCATCTGCTGCGTGAAGCGACCGCAGGGGCCGAGGATGGCGAGCTGTTTCTCGAGCAGCGCCGGTCCGAGGCGCTGGTCTTCGACGATGGCCGGGTGAAGACCGCCTCTTACGACGCCTCCGAAGGATTCGGCCTGCGCGCGGTGAAGGGCGATGTCGCGGGCTATGCCCATTCGACCGAGATTTCTGAGGCCGCGCTGAAGCGGGCGACCGAGACCGCGCGCCTCGCCGTGGGCGATGGCGGCGGCACGATGGCGCCCCCGCCCAAGGGCACGAACCTACATCTTTATAGTGACACCGATCCTGTCTCGGACACGCCCTTCGCCGCGAAGATCGACATCCTGCGCGAGATCGACGCGTTTGCCCGCGACCTCGACCCGCGCGTGGTGCAGGTCTCGGCCTCGATGGCCGCCAGCCTGCAGGAAGTGTTCATCCTGCGCCCCGAGGGCGGGCTGGTCTCGGATATCCGCCCGATGGCACGGATCAACATCTCGGTCATCGTGGAAGAGAACGGACGCCGCGAATCCGGCGGACATGGCGGCGGCGGGCGGTTCGGCCTGTCGGGCCTGATCGAGCCCGCGCATTGGCAGCCGGTCGCGCGCGAGGCGCTGCGCATCGCGCTGGTGAACCTGCGCGCCGAGCCCGCGCCTGCGGGCGTGATGGATGTGGTGCTTGGGCCGGGCTGGCCGGGCGTACTGCTGCACGAAGCGGTGGGCCATGGTCTGGAAGGCGACTTCAACCGCAAGAAATCTTCGGCCTTCGCCGGGTTGATGGGCCAGCAGGTGGCGGCGAAAGGCGTGACCGTGCTCGATGACGGCACGATCCCCGACCGGCGCGGTTCGATCACGATCGACGACGAGGGCACCCCCTCGGGCAAGAACGTGCTGATCGAGGATGGCGTGCTGGTGGGCTACATGCAGGACCGCCAGAACGCCCGCCTGATGGGCGTGGAGGCCACCGGCAACGGGCGGCGCGAGAGTTTTGCCCATGCCCCGATGCCGCGGATGACCAACACCTACATGCTGGGTGGCGATGCCGATCCGGGCGAAATTCTCGCCGATCTGAAGGACGGAATCTATGCGGTCGGCTTCGGCGGCGGTCAGGTCGACATCACCAATGGCAAGTTCGTCTTCAACTGCACCGAAGCTTACCGTGTGAAGAACGGTGTCGTCGGCGCACCGGTGCGCGGGGCGACCCTGATCGGCGACGGGCCGACCGCGATGCAACATATCCGCGCCATCGGCAACGACCTCGCGCTCGATCCCGGCATCGGCAATTGCGGCAAGGCGGGCCAATGGGTGCCGGTGGGCGTCGGCCAGCCGACCCTGATGATCGGCGGCCTGACCGTGGGCGGCTCTGCTGCGTAGACGATTCGCCGACGGGCGTGGGGGAGATGATCCGGAAGGTCCTCCCCCGTGGCCCCAAGCCGCAAATCGATAGCGCCCAAAATCTGCAACCAAAACGTGAAAAATTTATCCCAAACCCGTCGCGATACGGGGTTTGGTAACGAGTTATTAAGAATAACGCGGCAGAAAGGGTGAGCGATTGAGGCGGAGGGTCGGATGGAAACAGATTTGTTTTCTTACCCCACCCCTTCACCCCACCCACCACGGAAGAAGATGAACTGCCGGTTCTTCGCCTCATTCGTTCCCGACGTGTCGGACCCACAACCTTCCACAGATTGATCGGTGAACATGGCTCAGCGGCGGCAGCGCTCGCGGCCCTGCCTGAAGTCGCCCGCGCGGCGGGCGTCGCCGATTACATCCCCTGCCCCGAGAAACAGGCCCGCGCCGAGATCAAGGCGGGCAAGGCGGCCGGCGCGCGGCTGTTGATCCATGGCGGGCCGGGCTATCCCGCCGCCCTTGCGGAGATTGACGACGCGCCGCCCGTGCTCTGGGCGCTTGGCCAGCTGGAACTGCTCACCCGCCCGATGATCGCACTGGTCGGCGCGCGCAATGCCTCTTCGCTGGGGCTGCGCATGGCGAAGCGGTTGAGCGAAGGTCTGGGCGCGGCGGGCATCTGCGTGGTCTCCGGGCTGGCGCGCGGGATCGACGCCGCCGCCCATGAGGCCGCCCTGCCTACGGGCACGATCGCGGTGCAGGCGGGCGGCATCGATGTGATCTATCCGCAGGAGAATACGGCGCTTGCCCGGCAAATGGCCGAGACCGGACTGCGGCTGACCGAAGCCCCGCCCGGCACCCAGCCGCAGGCGCGCCACTTCCCCGCGCGCAACCGGATCATCTCGGGGCTCAGCGCGGGCGTCGTCGTGGTCGAGGCGGCGCTGAAATCGGGCAGCCTGATCACCGCACGCGACGCCCTCGATCAGGGGCGCGAGGTCATGGCCGTGCCGGGCCATCCGATGGACGGGCGCGCGGGCGGCTGCAATGCGCTGATCCGCGACGGAGCGACCTTGGTGCGCGGGTCCGAGGATGTGCTGGCGGCGCTGAACGCCCGCGCGGCGCCACCCGACCCGCACCCTGCACCAAACCCTCCGCCAACGCGCCGCGCCGTGAAAAGCGGCGATCTCGGCGCGAAGATCCTCGAACGTCTCGGCCCCTCCCCCACCGCCGAGGATCAGGTGATCCGCGATCTCGACGTGCCCGCGGCGGCCTTCTCGCAGGCCCTCACTGCGCTCGAAATCGAAGGCCGGATAGAGCGGCATCGCGGCGGCCTGATCAGCCGTCCGCTCTAAGGGGGAAGGGATTACCTCAGGGTCAGGATGCATTGACAATTCGCCCCAAACGCCCACATGTTCCGCGCCCAGACCCTTTTTGCACTGAATAGTGAGGACCTTATGGCTGTTGTTGTCGTCGAATCCCCTGCCAAGGCCAAGACGATCAACAAGTATCTAGGGTCTGACTACACCGTGCTCGCCTCTTTCGGTCACGTCCGCGACCTGCCTCCGAAGGATGGCTCGGTCGATCCCGAGCACGATTTCGATATGAAATGGGAAGTCGCGAGCGACTCGAAAAAGCACATCAAGGCGATCACCGACGCGCTGAAAGATGACGACACGCTGATCCTCGCAACTGACCCCGATCGCGAAGGCGAAGCGATCTCGTGGCACCTGCAGGAAGCGCTGGAGAAGAAGCTCAAGGGCAAGAATGTCTCCCGCGTCACCTTCAACGCGATCACCAAGACCGCGATCCTCGAGGCGATGAAGCATCCGCGCGATGTCGATGCCCCGCTGGTCGAGGCCTATCTGGCCCGCCGTGCGCTCGACTACCTCGTGGGCTTCAACCTCTCGCCGGTCCTGTGGCGCAAACTGCCCGGCGCGAAATCCGCGGGCCGTGTGCAGTCCGTCTGCCTGCGTCTCATCGTCGAGCGCGAGATGGAGATCGAAGCCTTCAAGCCGCGCGAATACTGGACGGTGAAGGTGATCCTGACGACGCCGCGCGGTCAGGAATACGAAGCGCGCCTGTCGGTTCTGGGCGGCAAGAAGCTCGAGAAATACGACCTCGAGAACGAGACCGCGGCCGAGATGGCAGTGCAGGCGATCACGTCGCGCGATCTCAGCGTGACCTCGGTCGAGGCGAAACCCGCCAACCGCAACCCCTACCCGCCCTTCATGACCTCGACGCTCCAGCAGGAAGCCAGCCGCAAGTTCGGCTTCGGCGCGCGGGCGACGATGTCGGCGGCGCAGCGTCTCTATGAAGCCGGTCACATCACCTATATGCGGACCGACGGCATCGACATGGCCCCCGAGGCCGTGATGCAGGCGCGCGATGCGATCAAGGACAAGTTCGGCGACAGCTACGTTCCGAAGTCCCCGCGCATGTACAAGAACAAGGCGAAGAACGCGCAGGAAGCGCACGAATGTATCCGCCCGACGGATATGTCGAAATCGCCCGACAAGCTGAAGCTCTCCGACGATCAGTGGAAACTGTATGATCTGATCTGGAAGCGCACGATCGCGTCGCAGATGGAGGCCGCGCGGTTCGAGCGCACGACCGTTCTCGTCGGCTCTGGCGATGAGCAGGTCGAGCTGCGCGCGACCGGCTCCGTCGTCGTGTTCGACGGCTTCCTGAAAGTCTACGATCAGGGCCGCGACGACGACGAGGGCGAGGACAGCAACCGCCTGCCGCAGATCCACGAGGGCGAAGAGGCCAAGAAGGGCGACATCACGCCCGAGCAGCACTTCACCCAACCGCCGCCGCGCTACACCGAGGCGACGCTGGTCAAACGGATGGAAGAGCTCGGCATCGGGCGCCCCTCCACCTATGCCTCTATCGTCACGACGATTCAGGACCGCGGCTATGTGCGCAAGGACAAGAACCGCCTTATGCCCGAGGATACCGGGCGGCTGGTGACGGCCTTCCTGTCGAATTACTTCAAGCGCTACGTCGAATACGATTTCACCGCCGATCTGGAAGACCAGCTCGACGATATCTCGGCCGGCGATCGCGACTATAAGGAAGTGCTCAAGCGGTTCTGGCGCGATTTCTCGGCGGCTCTGGAAGAGACGTCGGAGCTGCGCATCTCGGAAGTGCTCGACAAGATCGACGAAGTGCTCAGCCCCCATCTCTATCCGCCGCGCCCCGACGGGTCCGACCCGCGCATCTGCCCGCTTTGCGGCAGTGGGAAGCTGCATCTGAAGACCGCGCGCTCCGGCGGGGCCTTTATCGGCTGCGGCAACTACCCCGAATGCCGCTTCACCCGGCCCCTCTCCGCGCCCGATGGCGATGACGAGGTGCAGGCGCTTGACGGCAAGGTGCTGGGCTATGACGAGGATCAGGCGATCACGCTGCGCGTAGGTCGTTTCGGTCCTTACGTCCAGAAGGGCGAGCCGACCGAGGATGTGCCCAAACCGCCGCGTGCGTCGCTGCCCAAGGGCTGGAAACCCGAGGAAATCGACCTCGAGAAGGCGCTGCTGCTCTTGAGCCTGCCGCGCGAGATCGGCCCGCACCCGGAAGATGGCGAGCTGGTCGAAGCCGGGATCGGGCGCTACGGGCCCTACGTCAAGAAGGGCCGGATCTACGCGAACCTGCCCGAGGTCGACGAGGTCTTCACCATCGGTATGAACCGGGCCGTGGAAGTGATCGCCCAGAAGGCTGCCAAAGGCGGGCGTGGCGCTGCCGCGAAGCCGCTCAAGGAGCTGGGCGAACACCCCGAGGGCGGCCCGATCGCGGTCATGCCGGGGCGCTACGGGCCCTACGTGAAATGGGGCAAGATCAACGCGACCCTGCCGAAAGAGCTGGAACCGGAATCCGTCACGCTCGAAGACGCGCTTCCGCTGATCGAAGCCAAGGCGGCGAAGAAGGGCGGCACGAAGAAGAAAGCCGCGCCGAAGAAAACGGCCGCGAAAAAGCCTGCGGCCAAGAAAGCGCCCGCCAAAAAAACTGCGGCGAAGAAGACGGCAGCAAAGAAAACCGACGAGGAGTGAGGCGCCCGCGCCCCTTCCCCTTGGTGAAAATATTCCGGGGGAGCTCGCATCGCGAGCGGGGGCGGAGCCCCCTCTCTCTTAAGCCTTGTCGCCCTACGGCGACGGGGGCAGCGCCCCCTCTCCCGGTCTATTTACGCGTGAAGTTGACCCCAACGCCTCGCTTCGCCGCATCGCAGCAATTGACTCCCTCCGCCCCTCGCGCCATCCTCGCGCGCATATGAGCGGAGGACTTCTATGAGCAAGATTTACGGTTCCGCGGAAGAGGCCCTGGACGGGCTTCTTTTCGACGGAATGCTGATCGCGGCAGGCGGCTTCGGCCTTTGCGGCATCCCCGAAATGCTGATCGACGCGCTGGTCGAGAGCAAGGTCAAGGACATCACGGTCGCGTCGAACAACTGCGGCGTGGACGGGTTTGGCCTCGGCAAGCTGCTCGACACCAAGCAGATCAAGAAGATGATGTCGTCTTACGTGGGCGAGAATGCCGAGTTCATGCGCCAGTATCTGAGCGGCGAGCTCGAGCTGGAATTCAACCCGCAAGGCACGCTGGCAGAGCGCATGCGCGCCGCCGGCCACGGCATCCCCGGCTTCTACACCAAGACCGGCTACGGCACCCAGATCGCCGAAGGAAAAGAGGTCAAGGTGTTCAACGGCGAGCACTACATCCTCGAAGAGGGCATCTTCGCCGACGTCTCCATCGTGAAGGCGTGGAAAGCGGACGAGACCGGCAATGCGATCTTCCGCAAGACGGCGCGCAACTTCAATCCGCCGGCGGCGATGTGCGGCAAGGTCTGCGTGATGGAAGTCGAAGAGATCGTGCCCGTGGGCTCGCTCGACCCCGACTGCATCCACCTGCCGGGCATCTACGTGCACCGCCTGATCCAGGGCGAGCACGAGAAGCGCATCGAGAAAGTCACCACCCGCGAAAAGAAGGAGGCCTGACCCATGGCATGGGATAGAAATCAGATGGCCGCCCGCGCGGCGCAGGAGCTCGAAGACGGCACCTATGTGAACCTCGGCATCGGCATCCCCACGCTGGTCCCGAACTTCATCCCCGAGGGCGTGCACGTCACGCTGCAATCGGAGAACGGTATGCTCGGCATGGGCCCCTTCCCCTATGAGGGCGAAGAGGATCCCGACCTTATCAACGCCGGCAAGCAGACGATCACCGAACTGCCCAACACGGTCTATTTCGACAGCTCGATGAGCTTCGGCATGATCCGCGGCGGCAAGATCGCGATGGCGATCCTCGGCGCCATGGAAGTGGCCGAGAACGGCGATCTGGCGAACTGGATGATCCCCGGCAAGCTGGTGAAAGGCATGGGCGGCGCGATGGACCTCGTGGCGGGCGTGAAGCGCGTCATCGTCGTGATGGACCACACCAACAAGCATGGCGACAGCAAGCTGCTGAAGGAATGCACCCTGCCGCTGACCGGCACCGGCGTCGTCAACCGCATCATCACCAATCTCGGTGTGCTCGATGTGGTCGAGGGCGGGCTGAAGATCGTCGAATGCGCCGAGGGCGTCACCGAAGACGAGATCCGCGAAGCGACCGAGGCGACGATCGTCAACTGATCGCCTCTCGATAGGCTAGAGACGAAGAGAGCGGCCCTCAGGGGCCGCTCTTTGCCATTTGGGTGACCTGGAAGACGCAGCCGTCGCTCACCAGCTGCGGACGCGTCGCACAAAGCCCCCGCGCCACGTTCCACGCCGCCAGCACCTTCGGCACGTAGTCACGCGTCTCCGCATAGGGCGGCACACCGTCATTCTTCTTCACCGCGTTCTCGCCCGCGTTATAGGCGGCGATGACCATCAGCGGATCGCGGTCGAATTCCTTCATCAGCCAGTCGAGATAGCTCACCCCGCCCGCGATGTTCTGCGCGGGGTCCTTGCTGTCTGCGACGTCGAACCGCTCGGCCGTGGCCGGTATCAGCTGCATCAGCCCCACGGCGCCTGCATGGCTTTGCACATCATGGCGCCCGCCCGATTCCACCGCGATCATCGCCAGCACCAGCGCGGGCGAAACTTCGGTTCCGATGGTGGAGCGCAGAATATCGGTGCCATGGGCGCGCGCGATCTTCGCGAGATCGTTGAGCCGCGGCTCGCGCACCCGTGTGCCCTTCGGCCCTTGCGACAGCGCTGAGATCGCCTGATCGAACCGACCCGCCCGCTCTCCAAGGCGCGGCGAGACCTTGTTCCAATACCACGCGTAATGCGCAGGCGCGCGCGGCGTGGGCGTAGAGGCGGGTGCATCGCCCGTCGCGCCGTCCTCTTTGGCAGGGGCTGTTTCCGGCTCCCAAGGCTGCTTGGCCATCGCGGCAAGCTGGCGCTTCTGCTCCTCGGGGTCGATCTGGATCGTAATGAAGCGTTTGGTGCCGGGCGCAGGCGGCTTGACCGTCTTGGGCTTCACGCTCTTGAAGATGGGGGCTGCAGGCTCGGCCCCCACGGGCGCGACCACGGCCACCATCGCACTGCAGAGAATCCCTGCGAAAACCTTGCGCATCTGCGCCACCTGCTCACTGCCTCGCGCGGCTCTCGAGGGCCGCTTTGGCCCGACTATCCCCGAAAACCCGAAAAAATTCCAGAAAATCCGCCGTTTTCAGGCCGACGAATCGTGGTTTGGCGGCCGAAACTCGGACGTAAAATGCATATCTCACAAAAAGTCAGATTTTTGTTTCTTTAATTAACAATGACTTAGCTCCTTCGTCAGGCAGGATTTTCATTTTCGCGAAATCGCCTGCGATGCGCCCAAATCGCGCCACGTTCCGGGGGCCATATATCCCCATACCGCGAGACGGAAAACGGCAAGGACGCCAGCCGGGACCGCGGGGCAGAGACAAACCTTAGGAGAGACACCATGATGAAGTTTTTCAAAATCAAGAAGTTCCACGACGAAGAAGACGGCGCTGTGACCGTTGACTGGGTTGTGCTGACCGCTGCTGTCGTCGGCCTCGGCGCTGCTGCGATGGCGCTGATCCGCACCCAGACTGCTGGCCTGTCGGGCAAGATCGCTGCTTATCTCGATAAGGCGCCCGTAACCGAATCCTTTACTGGCGAAGAAATCACTGCTGGTGAAGCTGCAGGCTACAAGCCGCAGTAATTTCAGCTTCCGCCGGAAGTTAGAGAGACCGCCCTCTTTGGGCGGTCTCATAGTTTCAAACCGCGGCCTCAAGCCCTCTTCGCTGAAGCTTTTCGCCCGCGACAGGCCAGCTCGGTTGCAAGAAATACCCCGCGAGCGCCCGGATTCCGCCACGCCTTCCCGCCAAGTTTCCGTCGAAGGTTCCGAAAAGAAAGCCGAGACACCGAGATGAAAAAAGTGATTTTCAAATTAAGAAAAGTACTTCGCGCGGAGGACGGCGCTGTGACGATAGACTGGGTCGTTCTCACGGCATCTCTGGTCGCTTTTGGTTTCATGGCGACGGCCATGATCTGGACACAGACCGCGGGCACCTCGGGAAAAATCGCCAAATATATCGACAAGCAGGAAGTCAGCCCCGATTTCACGACCGAGGAACTCGCGGACGACGATGGCTGATACTCACCAGTGCTGCGGATGCGCCAAGTTTTCGCCACTTTGATCTGTAATAAGCGGCTCTGTTCACAGGATTGTCGCCGATCAGAAAACAGAAGGATGAAACGATGCGACTGATTTTTGTTCTTTTTCTCGTGGCCGGTGTCGGCCTCGCCGGCGTCGCCGTAATGATGGCACAAGGTCAAATTTCTCAGTTTCAAGCCGAACGCGACCAGCTCGCAGAGATGCAGAAAAACGCGCCGAAACTCGGCGAAGTGGTCATCGCGCGTCACTCAATGAAATACGGCGAGCACTTCAATGCTGAGGATTTAGCTGTCATCAAGATGCAGGCCAACGCAATCCCGCCGACGGCCTTTCGAACGGTCACTGCGAAAGCCGGAACGCCGGAGGCGGAACATGCCGTGTTCCTCGAGGGCGAAACCAAAAGCCGCGCCTCCATGCGGACGGTGACGGGGCGAGAAGTCATCCTGTCGGATCGCGTGACCAAGCCCGGCGAAAACGCGGGCATCATGGCAAGCCTGCCCGACAACCGCCGTGCCTTTACGATCCAGGTCTCATCGACCTCAGCAGTCTCGGGCTTCCTGCGTCCGAACGATCTCGTCGACGTCTACTGGTCCGGCACGATTAACGGCGAGCCGGTGACCAAGCTCATCGACACCAACCTCAAACTGATCGCGATCGATCAAAGCACCGATCCGGACCGCAGCAACGCCACGCAGATCGCGCGCTCGGTCACCGCTGAAGTCAGCCCCGAGCAGGTCGCGGCTCTGACGCTCGCGCAGAACACCGGGAACATCACGCTGTCGCTCGTTGGGCTTTCGAACACTGAGCAGGTGAGCCAGATCGAAATCAACCGTGACGAGCTGCTTGGCATTCAGAAGCAAGAGGCCAAACAGGTCGAAAAAGCACAGGTCTGCACGATCAAGACGCGCAAGGGCACGGACGTCGTCGAGACTCCGATCCCCTGCACCAACTAAATAAATGACAAATATCAGTCATTTGCGCGGGGTCCTACGGGGCCCCGCTTTCACATGTGACCGTTTATCCACATCAAGAACGGCGCTCAATCCATTGATTCTTGCAAAAAAACAGGTCTTGGCGCATTCTCCTTTGCAATAATGGACCAAAACAGTCCCTAAGCAGACAAAAGATTTGCGAGTGGCGTGATCGGAGAGGCAGGGTCACAGATGAAATTGAAAACCTTAATGCAGGCCTGCCTATGCGGCATGGCGCTGAGCGTCGCGGTAATGAGCCCGGCGCAAGCAGACACGTTGCGGATTCTGTCCGGAGCAACTCAAGCTCCGCTGACGGTTCCGTTGAACCGCGCGGTGGTCGTGGAAAGCGACACGCCGTTTTCGGAACTCTCGATCGCCAATCCCGGCATCGCGGACATCCAGACCCTTTCGGATCGCTCGATCTACGTGCTGGGCAAGGTGCCGGGCCGGACGACGCTGACGATCCTTGGTGCCGATGGCAAGCTGGTTTCGAATGTTGACGTTCAGGTGACCCCGGACCTCGCGGAGTTCAAGGAACGCCTCAAACAGATCCTGCCCGGCGAGAACATTCAGGTGCGCACTGCGAATGACGGGATCGTCCTATCGGGCACGGTCTCCTCGGCGCAGAAGCTCAGCCGCGCGCTGGAACTCGCCAATCGTTACGCGCCCGACCGGGTGTCGAACCTGATGATGGTCGGCGGTACGCAGCAGGTCATGCTGAAAGTGCGCTTCGCCGAGATGCAGCGCTCGGTCGCGAAAAGCCTTAGCTCCTCGATCAATGCGAGCGTCGGTCCGCGTGGTGGCTTCGGGACCGGGGCTGGCTTCGGCGGCACCCAGACTACCACCCTCGGCGCGACCACTCAAAGCTACGACAACGGCATCGGCCTTGGCCTCACCCGTGGCACGTTCCAACTGGGCGTTCTCATCCAGGCGCTGGAAAACAAAGGCGTCGTACGCACCCTCGCGGAACCGAACCTGACCGCACTTTCGGGCCAGTCGGCGGATTTCCTCGCCGGTGGCGAATATCCGATCCCGGTGCTCAACAACGGCGATGTCTCGATCCAGTACAAACCTTTCGGCGTCGAGATGTCCTTCACGCCGCGTGTGGTGGACGGTGACGTGATCAACCTAGAAATCGCCGCCTCGGTCTCCTCGATCGACACGGCGAACGGCTACACGAGCGGCACGTTCAACGTCAGCGCCTTCAAGAAACGCTCGACCTCGACCACGGTCGAGATGCGCGACGGCGAAAGCTTCGCGATCGCGGGCCTCCTTCAGGACGACTTCAACGATTCCGTGGGCCAGATTCCGTGGCTCGGCGATGTTCCGGTGCTCGGCGCGCTGTTCCGCTCGACCGAATTCGAACGCAAGCAATCCGAACTGGTGATCATCGTCACGCCGCATCTTGTCTCGCCCGTCAAGGGCGACACGCTGGCGCTGCCGACGGATCGCCTGAAGCCGCCAACCGAGTCCGAGCTGTTCCTCAACGGCAGAACCTCGGGCGGCAAAGCGCCGCAGAAAGGCCCTGCCGCAGAAGTCGCCAAGCAGGACTTCTCCGGCTCCTATGGCTATGTGATGGAGTGAGCGAGATGGCTGGAAACATGAAACTGCGCACTCTCGCGATCACCATCGGCACCGTCGCGGTACTGGCTGGCTGCACCGAAGGCACCCAGACCTTCAATTCCGAGGTCGGCTCGACGACGGAAGGATCGCTGGGCTTCGGCTCCGCCATCGCCCAGAACCAGGCAATGATGAGCGGCGACAAAAGCTACGTCATCAATATGACGCGCAAGTTCGCCGCCGACGTGCCGAACACGGTGCATTTCGCCTTCAACTCTTCGGTGCTCGATGCGCAGGCGCGCAATGCACTGTCGCAGCAGGCGAACTGGATCCGGCAGAACCCGGAAGTGCGCTTCCGCGTCTACGGACATACCGACCTTGTCGGTTCCAACGCTTACAACAAGGCTCTGGGGCTGCGCCGCGCGCGGGCCGTGGTGAATTTCCTCGTCTCGCAGGGCATCTCGCGGTCTCGGCTCGAGGCGCTCGTGTCCTACGGCGAAACGCATCCGCTGGTCTACACGCAGGCCCCGAACGAACAGAATCGCCGCACCGTCACCGAGGTCTCGGGTTTCGTGACCAAGGGCAAACCGATGCTGCTCGACGGCAAGTACGCGGCGGTGATCTATCGCGACTACATCGCCTCGGCGAGCGCCGGGGGCGAAGGCAACTAAGGCTCTGGATTCACCTATTTGTCTCGCTGCGGCGAGACGACACAGTACCGAACGGCGGGCGCTTTCAACAAAGCCCGCCGTTTTTCTTTATCGTCTCTCTTTATCCCACAATTGAAACAGTCTGGCCCCAATGTCGCCCAGATTGGAAACGAGATTGATCCTCGACGGAATAGGCGCGTCCAGCGAGTCGCGTCCGGTCTGCGGCGTAGCAACAGAGTTAACCGAACCCCGCCGCGGGTCACGAAAAAGAGGACAGAGGCAATGACTGCAGCAGCTATCATGACTTCGGAGCCGGCCCCGATTCAGGCGTGCACCGTGTCACGCGATGTGTCGAATTTCGACCTGTTGATCGAGGATATGGAGACCGAGCTTGGTGAAAGCTGGGGCGACCTTACCTTTGACGAAGCGGCAATCTTCCTGAGCCAACCCGATGCGGAACAGCTCGAGTTCATCGCGATCGCCGTGGATGGCGAAGACGAGGATGAGCTGACCAAGATCTCCGGCATCATCACCGAGGCCAAGGACCGTAATATTCGCGTCATCCTGATCGCCGACGAGGTCAGCCCGATCGCGCTGCATCAGCTGCTGCGCCTCGGGGCCGATGATTTCGTCCCCTACCCGCTTCCCGAAGGTGCGCTCCATGACGCGATCGAGCGTCTGGGCCAAGCCGCGCCCCCGCCCGAGATGTCGACCCCCATGCACGCCCCGACCTTTGCGGCGACCGGCAACCATGATGGTGTCGTTCTTCCGGTCCACGGCCTGTCCGGCGGTGTCGGCGCGAGCACCTTCGCGATGAACCTCGCCTGGGAAATGGCGACGATCCACGACGGCAAAAAGAAGAAGAAAGCGCCGTCGACCTCGCCGAAGGTCTGCCTGCTCGATCTCGACCTGCAATTCGGCGCTGCGGCGACCTATCTCGACCTGCCGCGTCGCGAGGTGATCTACGAGATGCTCGCCGATACCGAGCATATGGATAAGGAAACCTTCCGGCAGGCGATGCTCAGCTTCAACGACAAGCTCGATGTGCTGACCGCGCCGACCGACATGCTGCCGCTCGATCTGCTGAGCGGCGAGGATCTGGAGCGCCTGATCGACATGGCGCGCGCGCATTACGATTTCGTCGTGATCGACATGCCCTCGACCGTGGTCAGCTGGACCGAGACGGTGCTGAACAAGGCGCATCTCTACTTCGCGCTGATCGAGCTGGACATGCGCTCGGCCCAGAACGTGCTGCGGATGCTGCGCGCACTGAAATCCGAAGGGCTGCCGACCGAGAAGCTGCGCTACGTGCTCAACCGCGCGCCGAAATTCACCGATCTGAACGGCAAGGCCCGCGTGAAGCGACTGGCCGAGAGCCTCGATATCTCGCTCGAACTGCTGATGAGCGATGGCGGCAAGCAGATCACGCAAGCCAACGATCACGGGCTCCCGCTGGCGCTCTCGGCGCCGAAAGTGCCGCTGCGCAAGGAATTCCAGAAGCTTGCCGGCTCGCTGGTTGAGCTGAACGAAGCCGTCGAAGCGGCCGCCTGACCCGAAAGGACACGTCCAGATGTTTTCGCGCTACAAGAAAGACGGGGCAAAGCCCACCAACGGCAAGGCCGCCCCCGCCGCCCGCGCCCGGTGCCGCCAAGCCGCCGCCGATCGACGCTGCGCCGAAGACGCAGGTGCATCGCAAGATGGCGCCTCAGAAGGTCGCAGCCGACCCGGTGGCCGTCGACAAGGAAAAGAAGCGCAAGCAGCGCCTTCAGGAACTCAAGGTGGAGCTGCACAAGCGCCTGCTGGAGAACCTGAACCTCGCCGCGCTCGAGCACGCCTCGGAACGCGAGCTGCGCGCCGAGATCGCCGATATCACCGCCGAGGCGATGACCGAGCTTTCGGTCGCGCTGAACGCGCAGGACCGTCAGGCCCTACAGCAGGAGCTTTACGACGAGGTCATGGGTCTCGGCCCGCTCGAACCGCTGCTCAAGGACGAGACCGTCAACGATATTCTGGTCAACGGCCCGCAGCAGATCTTCATTGAACGCGATGGCAAACTCGAACTGAGCGACATCACCTTCAAGGATGAACGCCACCTGCTGCGGATCATCGACAAAATCGTGTCGGCCGTGGGTCGTCGCGTTGATGAATCCAACCCTTACGTCGACGCCCGTCTCGCCGACGGCTCGCGTTTCAACGCGATGGTGCCGCCGATCGCGGTGGACGGCTCGCTCGTCTCCATTCGTAAGTTCAAGAAGGACAAGCTCGGGATCGACGATCTCGTCAATTACGGCGCCTTCACCGAGGAAATGGCAGCCTATCTGCAGGCCGCCGTCGCGACGCGTCTCAACGTGATCGTCTCGGGCGGGACGGGCTCGGGTAAGACGACGACGCTCAATGCGCTGTCGTCCTTCATCGACAACGCCGAGCGCATTCTGACGATCGAGGACACGGCCGAACTTCAGCTGCAACAAACCCATGTGGGCCGGATGGAAAGCCGTCCGCCGAACGTCGAAGGCAAGGGCGCGGTCACGCAGCGCGACTGTCTCAGGAACGCGCTGCGGATGCGTCCCGACCGTATCATCGTTGGCGAAACGCGCGGCGAGGAAGTCATCGACATGTTGCAGGCCATGAACACCGGCCACGACGGGTCGATGACCACGATCCACGCGAACTCCGCCCGTGACGGCGTGGCGCGTCTGGAAAACATGATCTCGATGTCGGGCATCGAGATGCCGATGAAGGCGATGCGTAGCCAGATCGCGTCGGCTGTGAACCTGATCGTGCAGGCCTCGCGTCTGCAGGACGGCTCGCGCCGCATGGTCTCGGTGACGGAGGTCACCGGCATGGAAGGCGACGTGATCTCGATGCAGGAAGTCTTCCGCTACGAGCGTCTCGGCCTCGCCCCCGACGGCAAGATCATTGGTCGCTTCACCGCGACCGGCGTTCGCTCGCATTATTCCGATCGGTTCCGGCAATGGGGCTACGACCTGCCGGCTTCGATCTACGAACCCGTGCAGGACTAAGGACACCCCGCCATGGCGACCCCCATTATCTACCTGCTGATCTTCGTCGCAGTGCTTCTGCTCGTCGAAGGCGTCTATCTGCTGTTCTTCGGCAAGTCGATCTCGCTCAACAAGCGGGTCAACCGCCGCCTCGAGATGCTCAACAAGGGTGAGCGGCGCGAAGAGGTGCTGGAACGTCTGCGCAAGGAAGCGACGCAGCATAACGATGCGCGCTCGATCCCACTCTATTCGCTGCTGGCCGACAAGGCGCAGAAGGGCAATATCGCCTTCTCGCCGATGGCCCTGATCGGCATCATGGCCTTCGCCTGTTTCGCCGCCTTCATCGCGCTCACGGTGGCCTCGCAGGCGGGACTCTTCATCCGTATCTTCCTCGCGCTCTTCATGGGTGTGGGCGGCGTGTTTTTCTGGGTCAGCTCGAAGGCCAAGAAGCGTATGGCGCTGATGGAGGAGCAACTTCCCGATGCGGTGGAGCTGATGGTGCGCAGCTTGCGCGTCGGCCATCCGCTGGCCTCCGCGATCCAGGCGGTTGCACGCGAAATCCCCGATCCGATGGGCACCGAGTTCGGCATCATCGCCGATGAGGCCGCCTATGGGCGCAACGTGGCCGAGGCAATCTCGGAAATGGCCGAACGTCTGGATATGCAGGATCTGCGCTTCCTCGCGGTCGCCGTGTCGATCCAGCAGACCTCGGGCGGCAACCTCGCCGAAGTTCTCGAAGGTCTGTCGAAGGTCATCCGCTCGCGCTTCCGGCTGTTCCGCCGCGTGAAGGCGATCACCGCAGAGCCGCGCTGGTCGGGCATCTTTCTGTCGGCCTTCCCCGTCGTGGTGATGGTGATCATTCAGGTCGTCTCGCCTGATTATTACGACGAGGTGAAAACGACCGCCGCCTTCATCCCGGCCGCCATCGTGGTGTTCCTGCTGCTCGGCGCCAACGTGATCTTCATGAAGGTCATGACAACCATCAAGGTCTGAGGAGAGCCCAATGGATTTCGCTGCCATCAACCAGATGCTGACCGATGCGCTCGGGCCGATGGGGCCGATGATCGCACTGGCGGCGCTCGGCGGGCTTCTGGTGCTCGCCGCGATCCCTGCGCTCCTGAAGAAGCGCGAGGATCCGTTCGACAAGATCCGTGGGAAAGCCCCGCGCCAGCCGCGCCAGAATACCGGCGGCAACGCGGATAAAACCAACCCGAAGCTGCGCGACACCCAGAGCGACAAGCTGCAGAAATACTCGGCCTTCCTCGAGCCGCAAAACGCCGAGGAACTGTCGGAGTCGCGCAAATGGCTGCAATCGGCCGGCTATCGCGGCCCGAATGCCGTGCGCACCTTCCACGCGGTCCAGTTCGCGGCGGGTATCGGCCTGCTCGCGCTCGGCTCGCTCTATGTCGTGCTCTACAACTCCGGCGCGCCCGAGGGGCAAAGCATGGGGATGCTGGGCACGGTGCTCTGGGTGCTCGGCCCCGGCGGCGTCGGATATTACGGCCCGAAATACTGGGTGAACAAACGCGTAAAAGCGCGCACCGACGAGATGCAGAACGGTTTCCCGGACTCGCTCGACATGCTGCTCGTCTGCGTCGAGGCGGGCCAGTCGCTCGATCAGGGGATCATCCGCGTCTCGAAAGAGCTGAACAAATCCTACCCGGCCCTGTCCGAGGAATTCGCGATGGTCGCCCACGAGATCAAGGCCGGTCTCGACAAGTCGACCGTGCTACGCAATTTCGGCGAACGTTCTGGCGTGCCGGATATTGCAAGCTTCGTGACCGTGATGATCCAGTCGCAGCAATTCGGCACCTCGATCGCCGAAGCCCTGCGCCTCTATGCCGCCGACATGCGCGACAAGCGGATCATGCGCGCCGAGGAAGCCGCCAACAAGATCCCCACCAAGATGACGCTGGGCACGATGATGTTCACCGTGCCGCCGCTTCTGATCATTCTTGTTGGCCCGTCGATCCATGATATGCTTGAGAACTTCAAGAATATGGGCATTTGACGGCATGATCCCAGAGCGCCGCGGCCTGATACTGGCCGCGCTGACAGTAACCACACTGGCCGCCTGCAACCCGGGCGGCCTTTCGGCTGAGAAACGGGGCGCTTTCGCCCCCGGCACCAAACCCGGTGCGCAGGCAGTCGACGGGCTTCTCGTCGGTCACCGGCTGATGGAAGCGGGCGAATACGAGCTTGCTCTGAAAGCCTATTACCGCGCGGCGGGCCAGCATGGCGCGACGGCGGAAATCCTCTCGGGCATCGGTTCCGCCGACCTGAAGCTCGGGCGTCTCAACCAAGCCGAACAGATGCTGCGCCGTGCGACCGAGGCCGATCAGACCTTCGTGCCGGCGTGGAACAACCTTGGCGTCGTTCTGATGGAGCGCGGCAAATACGCCGAAGCCGCGCGCGTCTTCAAACTCGCCTTCGCGCTGGACAGTGGCCAATCGGACGCGATCAAGCAAAACCTCAAGCGGGCGCTCGCAAAAATAGAAGAGCCGGGTTACGCTGCGCCACAGGACAAGCAGTTCACGCTCGTCAGGAAAGGGGTCGGTGACTACCTGCTGCTGACGAAGCACTGAGGCTCGAGCAAAAAGGACGCAGGTAACATGCGCCACCCGATCTTTCTGGCAGCCTTGGCTGGCTGCGCGATGACTCTCTCCGGCTGTATGGGCAATAACAGCGACGCCGAAGTCGCCCGCGCGATGAAAAGCGTGAATGCCGTCGATGAGACCAACCTTACCGACATCATGCTGACGGTCGCCGATCCGAACGAGGCCGTGACCTATTTCACGCGGCTGTCCAACGACCACCCCGATCGGATCGACGCCAAGCGCGGCCTCGCGAAATCGCTGGTGCGCGCGCAAAAGCCCGTGCAGGCCGTGAAGGTCTGGCAAGAAGTCCTCACGATGCCGGGCGCGACCAATGACGACCGCGTGTCGATGGCCGAGGCGCAGATCCGCTCCAACGACTGGTCCGGGGCGAAGGCCACGCTGAACACCGTGCCGCCGACCCATGAGACCTATGACCGCTACCGTCTCGAAGCGATGGTGGCCGATAGTGACAAACAGTGGAAGAAGGCCGACAGCTTCTACGAGACCGCGGCGGGCCTGACCACGAAGCCCGCGGGCATCTACAACAACTGGGGCTTCTCCAAGCTCAGCCGCGGCGATGCCGCAGGCGCCGAGAAGCTGTTCAAGGAAGCGCTCACCTACGACCCGACCCGCTTCACCACGAAGAACAACCTCGTTCTCGCGCGGGCCAGCCAGGGCAAATACGACCTGCCCGTGATCGACATGACCCAGACGGAACGCGCGCAGCTTCTGTATACGGCAGGTCTGGCGGCAGTGAAGCGCGGCGACGTCAATATCGGCAAGACGCTGTTGCAAGACGCGATCGACACCAATCCGCAGTATTTCGCGGAGGCCGACCGGGCGCTTAAGGCGCTCGATCAGGGATCGTCGAGCGCACTGAAAGGCTAAGAGGATGCTCGGTCTCGCCCCGCCGCTTTCGGCGCTGATCTTTCTGGTGCTGATCACCCCGGTTTGCGCCTGGGTGGTCTTCACCGACCTCAAATACATGAAGATCCGCAACAAGGCGGTGCTGGCGCTTCTGGTGATCTTCGCTTCCGCGGGACCGTTCCTCTTGCCGATCGACGTCTATGCCTGGCGGTGGAGCCATGCGCTGGTCGTCTTCGTGATCGGCTACATCCTGAACCAGATCGCGCATTTCGGTGCGGGCGACGCGAAATTCGCAGCCGCAGCCGCGCCGTTCTTCTCGCATGAGCTGTTCGACGTGCAGTTGACGATGTTCCTGCTCTGCGCCTTCCTGCTTGCGGCCTTCGCCGCGCACCGGATCTTTCGCGCAATCCCCGCCGTGGTGAACGCCACGCCCGACTGGGTGAGCTGGAAGCGCAAGGACTTCCCGATGGGGCTGGCGCTGGTCGGCACGCTCTGGGCGTATCTGCTGCTCGTGGCGCTGGGCTGATTGTTCAGCCTCCCGATCGGGTATCGCGGCGATTACCCGGTTTTTCCAACATTTGGCCACAATCACCGGCAAGATTGGCCCGGACCGATCTTAGCCCCCGCGCAGGACCAAAGCGGGGTGCACAGCCGAGAGGACGCGCCAGATGAACATGATGACCTCGAATGTCATCGCCCCGGCCCCGCCGCGCGCGCTGGAGGAAACCGGGCTGAACGTCGTGATGATGCGGGACATCCTGCTCAAGACGATGTTCCGCACCAATACGGACACGGCCTCTGCGCTGTCCAAGCTGGTCTGCCTTCCGATGACGATGGTGCAGGACCTGATCGACATGTGCCGCAAGCAGGGCCTGTTGGAGGCGATGGGCACGCTGCACGCCAATTCCGGCGGCGAGATGGGCTTCCAGCTGTCGGACACCGGCAAGGCGCGCGCGCTCGATGCGTTGGCGCAGTCGGAATATTACGGCGCGATGCCGGTGCCGCTGACCGTCTATCGCGAACAGGTGAAGCGCCAGTCGATCCGCAACATCCAGCTGACCCGCCAGCAACTTCTGGGCGCGATGGGCCACCTGATCCTGCCGCCGGACCTGATCGGCCAGCTTGGCCCGGCGGTCTCCTCGGGGCGCTCGATCCTGATGTACGGCCCGCCCGGCAACGGGAAATCCTCGATCTCGAACGGCATCCGCGACGCGATCGGGGACAATATCTTCATCCCCCGCGCCATCGAATATGCGGGCCAGATCATCACCGTCTACGACCCGATCGTGCACACCCCCGTTCCGGTCGAGGAAGACGACCCGACCTCGCTGCGCAAGCGCGGGATGCAGTTCGACCAGCGCTACGTCTATTGCGAGCGCCCGACCGTGATCACCGGTGGTGAGCTTTCGCTCGACATGCTCGACCTGAAATACAACGCGACTGCGCGCACCTATACCGCGCCGCTGCAGTTCAAATCGGCTGGCGGCGTCTTCATCGTGGACGACCTTGGTCGTCAGGCCGAGCCGCCGCAGAAGCTCGTGAACCGCTGGATCGTTCCGCTGGAAGAGAACCGCGATATCCTCTCGCTGCAATCGGGCGAGAAATTCGAGGTGCCCTTCGACACGCTCGTGATCTTCTCGACCAACTTCCACCCGAACGAGATCTTCGATAAGGCGGCGCTGCGTCGTATCTTCTTCAAGATCAAGATCGACGGGCCGAACCAGTCCGACTATCTCAAAATTTTCCAGATGATGGCGAAGAAGCGCAACATGCCGCTCGACGAGAAGGCGCTGCTGCATCTCCTCAAGGTGAAGTACCCCACCATCGACAATATCTACGCGAATTATCAGCCGGTCTTCCTGATCGACCAGATGATTTCGATCTGCGAGTTCGAGGGCATCCCCTATCAGATGACGCCGGAACTGGTGGATCGCGCCTGGGACAACATGTTCGTCAGAGACGAGGTGATCGTCCACTAAGGGCGCTACTGGGCGGCCATCCCATCTGCACCGGGCGCGCGGAACCGCGCCGCCTCGACCTGCGGCTGATAGGTGCGCGAGACGGGCACCTCTTCGCCATCGGCCATCTGCAGGAAGAGGCGCCCCTTCTCCTTGCGCATGCCGCGCACCGCATCGCGCGCCACCCAATGCGAGCGATGGACCTGCAGGCCCGGCGCGCCCTCGGTCTCGGTAATCGCATCGGCAAGCCGGATCAGCAGGCTCGTCTGCCCGGCTTCGGTCACCACGTCGACATAGTGGTCATTCACCGCGAGGCGGATCAGCGGTGCGCGCAGGTCAGGCTCGAGCCGATAAAGCAAACGCGGCGCGCGCGAAGACAGAGCCCCCTTACCCGCTGCCTCAACGTCCCGGCGGGCCTGCTTCTCCGCAGCGTCCACTGAAGCCTCCTGCGTCCGCTTCGGACGCCCCTGCTGAGGCGCCATCCAGTGCCGCAGGGTGGAGCCTGCCATCGAGAGGCCGAGGATATAGCCCGCCATGTGGAATATCTCGAACCCCCGGAAGTTGGGCTTCGCCGCAAGCAGCAGAACGAGCAGGTAAAGCGGCACAGTCAGTACCAAAGCGGAAAGGCCGGCAAGCGTGGGCGCCTCGTAACGGAACCGGCGCAAACCCAGCTTCCGCCGCACAAAAATGCGGATCGCCGCGCCAATCAGGATGCCGACCGCGACACTGAGCGGCCAGAAAATCACGCGCGCACCGAGCAACATGGATTCGAGAGTGTTGAACGGGCCGGCCACGATGCCGAATAGCGATGCCACGACCCAGATCACCGGCAGAGCCGGGATCTTCAATGCCCGCCAATATATTTTCCAGAAACCTGCCATTGCCGTCACGCCCCAATGACGCTTGGGTAACGCAAGCGTTACGGTTCCGACAACGGCAAAGGCCGCTTACCCCACCCAACCTGTGGAAATCCTTACCTACCTTTGTCAGGCAGTCAAACCCTCAGGTTCGGGCAGGTTGTTCGCGCGGCAGCAGGCGGTGACCGTGTTGGCCAGAAGGCACGCGATGGTCATCGGGCCGACGCCGCCCGGCACCGGGGTGATCGCGCCCGCGACCTCCTTGGCGCTGTCGAAATCGACATCGCCCACCAGCCGGGTCTTGCCCTCGCCCTTCTCGGGCGCGTCGATCCGGTTGATACCGACATCGATAACGGTCGCGCCGGGCTTCACCCAGTCGCCCGGGATCATGCGCGGGCGGCCCACGGCGGCCACGAGGATATCGGCGCCACGGCAGACATCGGCGAGATCCTTGGTGCGGCTATGCGCGATGGTGACGGTGCAGCTATCGCGCAGCAGCAGTTGCGCCATCGGCTTGCCGACGATGTTCGAGCGGCCCACCACGACAGCATTCAGCCCCGAGAGGCTGCCCAGCTGGTCGCGCAGCATCATCAGGCAGCCTAGCGGCGTGCAGGGCACCATCGACTTCTGCCCGGTGCCCAGAAGGCCCACATTGAGGATATGGAAGCCGTCGACATCCTTCGCGGGGGTGATCGAGTTGATCACCTTCTCCTCGTCGATGTGATCGGGCAACGGCAGCTGCACGAGGATGCCATGCACCGCCGGATCGGCGTTGAGCTTCTCGACCAGCGCCAGCAGATCGGCCTCGGAGGTCTCCACGGGCAGCTTGTGCTCGTAGGAGTTCATCCCGGCTTCGAGCGTCTGCTTGCCCTTGTTGCGCACGTAGACCTGGCTGGCCGGGTCCTCGCCCACCAGCACCACCGCGAGGCCCGGCGTGATGCCGTGTTCCTCTTGCAGCCGGGTGACATGCTCGGCCACTTTCTCGCGCACGCTCGCTGCGAAGGCCTTCCCGTCGATGATCGTCGCCGTCATTTCATTCCTCCGTCACTCCGCCGCCGCGAAGGTCGTGCGGTAATGGTCCATCTGCATGCGGGTCGCGCGGACCGCGTTGTTCATCAGCGTCGAGACCGTGACCGGCCCCACCCCGCCCGGCACGGGCGTGATCCAGCCCGCCACCTCGGCGCAGCTGTCGAAATCTGCGTCGCCCACGGTGCGCCCCTCGACCCGGTTGATGCCGATATCGATCAGCGCCGCACCGGGTTTGAGCATCTCGCCATGCACCAGCCCCGGCTTGCCCACCGCGACGAACACGGCATCGGCGGCGCGCGAATGCACCGAGACCTGCCGCGTCATGTGGTGGCACACGGTGACGGTGGCGCCGAGCCCCATCATCAGGAAGGCGATCGGCTTGCCCACGATCTCGGAGTGGCCGATCACGCAGACATTGAGCCCTTCGGTCTGGAGCGGCAGGGATTTCAGGATCTCCACGGCCGCGACGGCGGTACAGGGACCGAGCTCCAGCTCGTTATAGACGATGTTGCCGATCGAGGACGGGTGCATCCCCTCCACATCCTTGAGCGGATGCACCGCCTTCTGCAGAACCTTGACCGGGATATGGGCGGGCAGCGGGCGCTGGATGATGATGCCATTGACGCGCGGATCGGCGTTCAGACCGGCCAGCACGCCCTGGAGCTGTTCGAGGCTGATCGTCTCGGGGTAGTTGCGCACTTCGAAGGCCACGCCGGCTTTCTCGGCGTATTTCTTCTGGTTGCGCACATAGAGTTCCGCGGCGGCGACATCGCCGACCGAGATCGAGACGAGGCGCGGCGCCCAGCCTGCCTCCGAAAGCCTCTGCGCCTCGGCATAGGCCTCGTCCAGCTTGACCTGCGCAAGCGCCTTTCCGTCAATGATCGTGGCGCTCATCGGGGTCTCCCTTGCCCAGAACCTGTTCTTCCTGCGCGATGAAATGCTCGATCATCTCGCGCCACAAACGGTCGGCGAGATCGGGATCGAGCCCGGCAGGACCGGCGGCGGCGCGTACCTTCGCAACCACATCCTCGACCCGGTCGGGGATGCGTGCGGGCCAGCCATTTCCCTGTTTGAGTTCCGCCGCACGGGCGATCAGCCGGGTGCGCGCACCGAGCATCTCGACCAGCTCCCGGTCGAGCGCATCGATGGCGACGCGCAGCTCTTCCATCGTGTGCAGGTCTGACGGAGATTTCATCGACAAGGCTCCCGGAACACTCGCGCCCCCTATCGCAGCTTGGCCCAACAAGCTCAAGACCGCGCCCCTAGAACAAACCCGTGATGCGGCCTTCGGCGTCGAGGCCGATCGTCTCCGCAGCCGGGTGCCGGGGCAGACCCGGCATGGTCATGATCTCACCGCAGATCACCACGACGAACCCCGCCCCCGCCGAGAGCCGCACTTCGCGGATCGGCAGCGTGTGGCCCGAGGGCGCCCCGCGCAGCGTCGGGTCCGCGCTGAAGGAATACTGCGTCTTGGCAACGCAGATCGGCAGGTTTCCATAGCCCGCCGCTTCCCAGTCGCGAAGCTGGTTGAGGATCTTCTGATCGGCATAGACGTCGCTCGCGTGGTAGATGCGCGTTGCGATGGTCTCGATCTTCTCGAAAAGCGTCATGTCATCGGGATAGAGCGGCGCGAATTGCGACGGACGCTCGGTCAGCGCGACGATCTTCTCCGCCAGCGCCTCGGTCCCCGCGCCGCCTTCGGCCCAATGGGTGCACAGAACCGCCTCCACGCCCTGCGCTTCGGCGGCGTCGCGCACCGCTGCGATTTCATCTTCGGTGTCGGCAGTGAAGCGGTTGATCGCGACCACGACCGGCACGCCGAATTTCTTCATATTCGCGATGTGACGCGCGAGATTGGCGCAGCCCGCCTCGACGGCGGCCACGTTCTCCGCGCCGAGATCCGCTTTCGCGACACCGCCATTCATCTTCAGCGCCCGCACCGTTGCCACGACCACCGCAGCATTCGGGCTCAGCCCGGCCTTGCGGCATTTGATGTCGAAGAACTTCTCCGCCCCCAGATCGGCCCCGAAGCCCGCTTCAGTCACGACGTAATCGGCCAGTTTCAGCGCGCTTTGCGTCGCGATCACCGAGTTGCAGCCATGCGCGATATTGGCGAAGGGCCCGCCATGCACGAAGGCGGGCGTGCCCTCCAGCGTCTGCACGAGATTGGGCTGCAGCGCATCTTTCAGCAGCACCACCATCGCACCATCCGCGCCGATCTCGGCGCAGGTCACGGGCGAGCGGTCGCGGCGATAGCCGACGACGATCCGACCCAGCCGCTCCTGCAAATCCGTCAGATCGCGGCTCAGGCAGAGACAGGCCATGACCTCGGAGGCCACGGTGATGTCGAAGCCGGTCTGGCGCGGAAAGCCGTTCGAGACGCCGCCAAGGCTGACCACGATATCGCGCAGCGCCCGGTCGTTCATGTCGAGCACGCGCCGCCACGTGATCCGGCGCGCGTCGATCTCGAGCGCGTTGCCCCAATGGATATGGTTGTCGATCATCGCCGAGAGCAGGTTATGCGCCGCCCCGACCGCGTGGAAATCGCCGGTGAAATGGAGGTTCATCGACTCCATCGGCACGACTTGCGCGTAGCCGCCGCCCGCGGCCCCGCCCTTCATCCCGAAATTCGGACCGAGCGAGGCTTCGCGCAAGCAGATCGCGGCGCGCTTGCCAATCCGGGACAGCCCGTCGCCCAGACCTACGGTCGTCGTCGTCTTGCCCTCGCCCGCAGGGGTCGGCGAGATCGCGGTGACGAGGATCAGCTTGCCGGTCTCGCGCTCATCCAGACCCGCGATGAACTCCGCCTCCAGCTTCGCCTTGTCGCGGCCATAGGGGATCAGCGCGTCTTCGGGAATATCCAGCTTCGCCGCGATTTCCGGCATCGGGCGCAGCGTCGCGGCACGGGCAATCTCTAAGTCACTCGTCATCGGGTCCTCCTTCTGAGGGAGGGTAGCCATTTGACGGCGCAGCGAAAGGGAAAGAAGCGACCGTTGCGGGATTAAATCGCCTCAGCGGACCTCGTCCATCAGCTCCCAGGCGCGCTGATCGGGAATATGCAGCCGCAGGGTTTCGCCCACGACCAGACGGCCGGGACGTTCGACCCATGCGGTCACGCCGCGCCGGCCTTGGGCTGCGGGTTTGTAGCGCTTGCCCTTCTCGGGATGGTGCTCTTCGATCACCCGGCCCGGCAGGACACAGGGGCGGTTCTCCATATCCACCACGAAGGTCAGCCCCGTCTCGTTCTGCAGCCGCGCCGAGGGCGGGATATGGGTCAGGTCCGGCAGGCCGCGCAGCACGATCGTCGCGCCGACCCAAGAGGGATCGATCTCCGGAACGCCCATCGCGAAGGCAGTCTCGGCCAGTTCCTCCGCCGAGAGGATCGTTAGCTGGCGGACATTGGCGATCTCGGTGCCCTTGGGATGCTGATCGGTCACGCGCGAGCAGGAAGGACGCGTGCGCCCGCCATGCAGCTCTCCCACGGGACCGTCGAAGGTGAAGTCGATCTCTTCGACCGGGGTCGAGGTCAGTTGCCCCTCGGTGGTCACCAGCCCGAGCCAGACGACCTCCCCTTGATATTGCGTGGGTTTCAGCGCGGCCATCAGCCCCTCTTTGACAAGACGACAAACAGACGACGGAACGGAAAAAAGACGCTGCCGTCGTCCCGCAGAGGATAAACCGTCTCGAGCGCGGTTTCATAGCGTTCGATGAGAACCTGCGCTTCAGTGTCGCCTAGGAGTCGCAGGAAAGGACGCATCGCCGTGCTTTCCGTGAAGCGGCGGACCGGATGCGCGCCCGGCGTGGGCTCCAGCTGCTGCAGATATTCGGTGTGCCAGATGTCGACCTCGCCCAAGGGGCTCAGCATTTTCGCGTAATCCACCGCCGGGGCCACGGGCGGCACCCAGCCCGCGAAGTTGAACCGGTCGGGGAACATCTCCTGCGACAGCTCGCGCAGGATGCGATGCGACGGCGCGCCATGCTGGGCGGGCATCTGCACCGCCAGAACGCCGCCCTCGCGCAGCTCTCCGGCCAGACGCGGGAAGAGCGTTGCGTGATCGGGCAGCCAATGCAGCGCGGCGTTCGAGAAGATCATCGCCGGCGGCTTGTTGGGCGCCCATTCGGAAATGTCGACCAGATCGCAGTGGTGATAGGCGCCTGTCGCCGCGGCGCGCTTCAGCATCGCCTCGGAATTGTCGACGCCCACGATCTTGCGTTTGGGGTAATGGTGGTTCAGCGCCTCGGCCACCGCGCCGTTGCCGCAGCCCAGATCGATGATCTTGCCGCGCTCGGGCAGTTGCGGCACCCGGGCCAGAAGGTCGAGTGCCGGGCGCAGCCTCAGATTGCGGAACCGCGCATAAGCGTCTGGATCCCAATCGGCTGCGCCCGGCACTGAAGCGTCACGCGTGACCATTCTCGCGAACCTTCGCGGTCAGGCCGAAGGCTCGGGGGTGGTTTCCGCCCCGCCGTCGCCCTGATCCTTCTTCTTGGACGTTTTGGGCAGCGCGGTCACCGACGGCAGGCTCCCCGAGGAGCTGTCGTCGTCGTCACCGCCCAGCGGCTCTCCGGAGAGGACCTTCTTGATCTCGTCGCCGGTGAGGGTTTCGTATTCCAGAAGGCCTTGAGCCAGACGTTCCCAATCCTCGATCCGCTCGGTCAGGATACGGCGCGCCTCTTGGTAGCCGTCTTCGATCAGGCCGCGCACCTCTTCCTCGATCAGCTCTTTCGTCTTGGTCGAGACCGAGAAGCCAGCGGTGTTGCCCTGATAGCCCTCATGCGCCTCGGCATAGTCGATATTGCCGACCTTCTCGGACATGCCCCAGCGCATCACCATGGCGCGGGCAATCGCCGACGCCTGCTGAATGTCACCCGCGGGGCCGTTCGAGACATGCTCTTCGCCCCATTTCAGGATCTCGGCTGCCTTGCCCGCCATGGTCATGGTGATCTTCTGCTTGGCCTCGTCCTTGTGGTAGTTGAGCTTGTCCATCTCGGGCAGCGAGACGACCATACCCAAGGCCTGACCGCGCGGAATGATCGTTGCCTTGTAGACCGGATCGCATTTCGGCAGCGACAGGCCGACGATGGCGTGACCGGCCTCGTGATAGGCGGTCATTTCCTTCTGCTCGGGGGTGAGCACCATCGAGCGGCGCTCGACACCCAGCATCACCTTGTCCTTGGCGTTCTCGAAATCTTCCATCGAGACGAAGCGACGCCCGACGCGGGCCGCCATCAGCGCGGCTTCGTTCACGAGGTTCATCAGGTCGGCGCCCGAGAAGCCCGGCGTGCCGCGCGCGATGGTGCGCAGGTCGACATCCGGCCCCACCGGCACTTTGCGCGAGTGAACCGTCAGGATCTTCTCGCGGCCCTTGATGTCGGGGTTCGGCACGTGGATTTGACGGTCGAAGCGGCCCGGACGCAGCAGCGCGGGGTCGAGCACGTCTTTACGGTTCGTCGCCGCGATGATGATGATGCCTTCATTAGCCTCGAAGCCGTCCATCTCGACCAGAAGCTGGTTGAGGGTCTGTTCGCGCTCGTCATTGCCGCCGCCGATGCCGACACCACGGGCACGGCCCACTGCGTCGATCTCGTCGATGAAGACGATGCAGGGCGCGTTCTTCTTGGCCTGCTCGAACATGTCGCGGACACGGGATGCACCCACACCCACGAACATCTCGACGAAGTCGGAGCCCGAAATGGTAAAGAAGGGCACGCCCGCCTCGCCCGCAATGGCGCGGGCCAGAAGCGTCTTACCGGTACCCGGAGGGCCAACCAGCAGCGCGCCTTTCGGGATCTTGCCGCCGAGGCGCGAGAATTTCTGCGGGTTGCGCAGGAATTCCACGATCTCTTCGAGTTCTTCCTTGGCTTCGTCGATACCCGCCACGTCGTCGAACGTCACGCGGCCATGTTTCTCGGTCAGGAGCTTCGCCTTGGACTTGCCGAAGCCCATCGCGCCGCCTTTGCCGCCGCCCTGCATCCGGTTCATGAAGAAGATCCAGATGCCGATCAGCACGAGGAAGGGAAGCCAGACGCCCAGCAGCGACATGAAGCCCGACTGCTGTTGCTTGACGACGCTCACCGCGATGCCCTTGTCGATCAGCTTCTCTGCGATCTGATCTTCCATCGGCTTGATGGTGGTGAAGCTTGTGCCATCGGCGAGCTGGTAGCGCACCTCTTCGCCATCGAGGCGAACGTTCTTCACCTCGCCTTTATCGACGGCGTCCATGAACTCCGAGTAGGTCGCTTGGGACGAGTTCATCGAAGATTGCCCATCACCGAAAAGGTTGAACAGGGCTAAAATCAGCAGGAACAGCACCGCCCAAAAGGCCAGATTGCGCGCATTACCCAAGGAATATCCTCCAATCGTATCGGGCGGCTGACCTGCGGTCGCCGCCTCTTCCTCAGTGAAAATAGGCATTACGCGCCGGGGTTCAACGTCGAATTAGCCAAGTGGCGAATGCGTCGCGGGAAATCCGCGCCCGCCAGCCCGCGCCAAAGCCCGCGATCGGCGCCGCGACAAGCGTCTCGCCGCGCCAAATGGCGGGACTTGCGGCAAGCGAGGCACGCGGAAGGCCGGTGTCGCGCCAGTCGGGGCATTGGCGCAATCCCGCCTCCCCCAGCGCCGCGACTTCCGCCACGTCCACTGCGGGCCCGGTGACCTCCCAGCGGTCCCAAAGCGCGGCGCCAGCTTCGACAGCCACGCGCAGATCGGCCGCGGCCTGCGCCTCGCGGGTAATGCGGATCGCGTCATTGCCGGAGGTGATGCGGCAACCATGCAGGGTACGGTCGCCGGGCAGCACGATCTCCGACAGCAGGCTCTGCACCTTCGCGGCGCGCGGCGCATACTCCGCCCCGGAGACCCAGCGCAGCGCAGCCACGATCAGGCGACGTTGCAATTCCGGATCCATCGCGGCGAAGCCCGCCGCATCGATCAGCAGATCGCCCGACGCCTCGGAGACGTGACATGCGACCTCCGCCATCAGCAACCGGTGCAGCGCCGCATTCGCAGCCGAGAGGTTCGCCGTCACGCCGGCGATCGCCTGCGCATCGACGCCCAAAGGCGCGAGCGCCCCGAGCGCCTGACGCGCCTTGACCCGCTCGAAGCGGTCATTCGCGTTGGAGGGATCGTCGATCCACGTGATGCCTTCCGCGCGCAGATGGTCGCGCAACGACTCGCGTGTCTGGGCAAGAAACGGACGATGCCATGTCACGCCCTCGGCCTCGAACCGCGGACGCATGCCCGACAGCCCCTCCAGCCCCGCCTCGCGGGCGAGCCGCATCAGGAAGGTCTCGGCCTGATCGTTGGCGGTATGCCCCAGCGCAACATGGGCAATCTCGTTTTCGCGCGCCCAATCGCCGATCAGCCGCAAACGCGCCCGGCGCGCGGCATCCATCAGATTGCCCTCGGCGCTGGCGCCATCCCAGCGCAGGACGGTATGCGCAATGCCGCGATCCGCGCAGAACCGCCCGACAAACGCAGCCTCGTCGGCGGCCTCGGGGCGCAGCCCGTGATCCACCGTCACCGCGGCGACCTCGAAATGCGCAGCCAGCAGCACCAGCGTCGCCATCGAATCCGAGCCCCCGGAAACGGCAACCCCGACGCGCCGGGGCGCATCGGGGTCAAAACCGTGTCTTGCGATGTCGTCCAGCGTCACCGGACCGCGCTCACTGGCATCCCAGCGATTGCTGCGCGCTCTGCGCCTCGCCCGCCGCCGACGAACCCGGGAAGCGTGCGCTCACCTGACCCAGCGTGGTGCAGGCCTCGCTCTGCTGACCGAGCTGCCCCAGCGCCTTGCCGAGCGACAGCAGGTTGTCCGCCGCCCGCGACCCTTTCGGATCGGCGGAGAACCCGTCGAGCCATGCCCGTGCAGCACCCGCCTCGTCGCCCTGCTTTTGCAGCGCGAGACCGCGATAATACATCGCGTCGCTGGTCAACGGAGAACCGGGATAGGTCTGCCGGAAGGTCGTGAGAAGATCGGCCGCCGAGGCGTAATCGCCATCCTCATAGGCTTTCTTGCCCGCTTCGAAATCCGATTTCTCGTTGATCGCGAGATCGGGACCGGGCGTCGAATCCGGCGCGGGGCCAGTGACCGAAGGCGCGTTGGTCGGTGCGTCGCCTCCCAGCGGCTTGGCCATGCCCAGCTTCGAAATGTCGCAGTTCTCTTCCATCTCGCAGACCCGGAAATTCAGATCGCCGATCCGCTTCGTGCCATCGGCGACGACGCGGTTGATCTTGTTTTCCAGCTCTTCGACGCGGTCGGTCATATGCGACAGCGACAGCTCCATCGAGTCCATGCGCTGCAGAGCGGAATCGCCGCCCGCTTTCTGCAGCCCAGCCTGGCCAGAGGCCTGCAGCTCCTGACGCAGGCTCCCGATCTCGGTCTGAAGCTGTCCCAGTTCGGTCTTGATATCCGCCAGCGTCTGGGCGCGGTTCGCGTCCTGAGCCAGCGCGGGCGCGGCTGCCAGAACAGCCGCGCCGAGAAGCAAAGCTCTCAGCATCGCGATCAGCTCCCGACCGCCGATTGCGAGATCACCGTCACGGCGCGACGGTTCTTCTTGTAGCACTCTTCGGTGGAGCAGATCGCCAGCGGGCGTTCCTTGCCGTAGGAGACCGTGCGCAGACGGTTACCGGCCACGCCCTGGCTGATCAGGTATTCCTGCACGGCCGAGGCACGGCGTGCGCCGAGCGCGAGGTTGTATTCGCGGGTGCCCTGCTCGTCGGCATGGCCTTCGATGATCGCAGTGTAGCTCGGGTGGCTCACCAGCCAGCTTGCCTGCTGGGACAGGATGCCGCGCGCGGTGTCGGTCAGCGTCGACTGGTCAACCTGGAAATGCACCATGTCGCCGATGGTCTGGCTGAAATAGGCCGGCGAGTTCGGATCGTTGATCCCGCCCTGGGTGATGCCGCCTGCACCGCCCGGGCCGAGCGCGCCGCCGGGGCCGGTCGCACCGGAGCCGTATTGATCGGGGTTCGAACAGGCCGCGAGGCCCAGCATCGAGATGGCCAGAACGGCCTTCACTGCAAAATTCATGGTTTCCGCCTTTGTTGATCTGCCCTTTTCGGGCGAGCCTACCAGTTTCTCTAACGCTTGTTAATCCGCTCTCATGGCAGAAGCGGCGACCAGGCCGGATCGGACGCGGCGCCCGGCGTGGAGACTTTCTTCAGGTTGCGCCCGGAGATATCGACCGAATAGAGCGAGGCCGACCCTTGGGCGCCGGGGCTCTCCCGGGTGAACATGATCACGCGGCCATTGGGCGACCAGGTCGGACCCTCGTCGAGGAAGGACGAGGTCAGCAGACGCTCTTCCGAGCCGTCGGTGCGCATCACGCCGATATGGAAACGGCCCTGATTTTGCTTGGTGAAGGCGATCATGTCGCCGCGCGGCGACCACACGGGGGTCGAATAGCGCCCGTCGCCGAAGCTGATCCGCGTCGCGTCACCGCCGCTCGCGGGCATGATGTAGAGCTGCTGCGTGCCCGAGCGGTCGGATTCGAACACGATCCGCGAGCCGTCGGGCGAGAAGCTGGGCGAAGTTTCGATCGCAGGCGAGGTCGTCAGGCGCTGGGTCTGGCCCGAGCTGATATTCATCATCCACAGATCGGTATTACCGTTCTGCTCCATCGAATAGACGATCTTCGTGCCATCGGGCGAGAAGCGCGGCGCGAAGGTCATCGTGCCGGGCACTTCCGGCAGAAGCCGCGCCGAGGCGGTGGCCACGTCGAGCATCTTGATGCGCGGGAAGCCGGTCTCGAAGGTGGTGAACAGCACCTTCGTCCCGTCACGCGAGAAGCGCGGGGCGAGCACGATGGTCGAGGCATCGGTGAGATAGGTCACGTTCGCGCCGTCGTAATCCATCACGGCGAGCCGCTTCTGGCGATTGTCCTTCGGCCCGCTTTCCGAGACGAAGACCACACGGCTGTCGAAATAGGGCCCCTCGCCCGTGATGCGCGAATAGATCACGTCCGAGACCTTGTGTGCCAGACGCCGCCAGCTTGCCGGCGAGGCTGCAAGCTGCTGCCCGTCGCCCATCTGCTGACCGGAGAACACGTCGAAGAGGCGGAACTTCACAACCACCTTGCCGCCCTGCATCCCCACCGAACCCACGACCAGCGCCTGCGCGTTGATCGCCTGCCAGTCGGAATATTTCACCGGCGTATCGAAGCTCGACACGTTCTGGATATAGGCGGATTTCGGGATTTCGCGGAACAGGCCCGTTCCCGTCAGGTCGCTCGAGATCACCTGCGTGATCTGGCTCGCCATATCGGCGGCCTCGGAACTTTCGGGGATGAACCCCGCGATCGCGAACGGCATCGGCTCGATCACGCCATCGGTGATCTCGATATGCAGCGGTTCGGAATCCTGCGCGGTTGCGGCGATGGGTGCCAGCATCACAGCCGCCAGCAAACTGAGAACGAAACGCATCATGTCACACACTCCCTTTCCGGGTCTTGCCCGGTTTGTAACGCGCTGCGGCACGATCGTGCATCACAACCCCATGACACCGCGCGGAAACTCGCCGATCCACCGTCATTTCATCCTCATTTTTTCGGGATTGAAGTCGATGGTGATCGTTTTCCAGCGGTCGTATTTCTCCGGCGGCAGCGGGAAGCCGTCCGAGCCGCACAGAACGATAGCGCGACGCCCGGCCTCGAAAGCCTGATCGACCGCGTTGCCGGTGCCGCCCGTCGCCCCGACCAGCTTGATCGAGGAGATGATCGGGTGGCCATCAGGCTGCATGTCGACCGACAGCGTCACCGTGGTTCGCAGCGCATCCGAGCTGAGCGCACCGGTGTTCCAGCATTGCTTGATGTCGACGATCAGCGCGTCCTTCTCGCCCGCGGTGATCGGCGGCCCCGTCGGCGCAGAGCCGGTGCCGCCCGTGCCCTCGCCACCCAAGGCTGCCGCGAGCGCATCGTTGACCGAGGCGCTGTCGACTTTCTTCGGCTCGCTCGGCGCGGGCTTGGTTTCTGCCGGTTTCGGCTCGGCAGGCTTCTTCTCGGCGGGCGCGGCGGCCGTCTGCGTCTCTTTCGGCGCAGGCGGTTTCGGCTTGGCGCTCGGACGCGGCGAGGCCAGCGGCGCAGAGCTTTCCGGCTTGTCTTCGGTCTTGTTCGCTTCGGTCACGATCTCGGTCGAAGCTTCCGGCGGCGCGGTCGCCTCCTTCGGCTTCTCAACCGGCTGATCGGGCGTATCGGCGGGTTTGGGCGCCTCTTGCGGCTGCGCCTGCGGATCGACCTTCGCTTCGGGCGGCGGCTCGGGCGCAGGGGTCGGTGCCACGCGCGGCGCCTGTTTCGGCTTCGGCGCGGGAGAGATGTCGGGCGTGACCGTCGGCGAGGGCTCCTCGACCGGCGGCACGATTTCGGGCGGCGTGTCGCTCACCTCGGCGGGCGGCGTCGGCTCTTGCAGGGCCGAGACGTCGGGCTGCGCATCAGGGGCCGGATCGGGCTGCTGCATCGCCTGCGGCTCGGGTTCCGGCTTGGCCTGCGGCTCAGGCGCGGGCGTCTCGGGCGGCGGTGTCGTCTCGGCGGGCGTATCGGGCGCCGTGGGCGCGACCGGATCCGGCGTCGGCTGCGGCGCATCCTTCGGCGCCGAGGCCATCATCGTGTTGAAGTCCTGCTCGGACATCACCGCGACCTGGCTGATCACCACCGGCTCGTTCGGCTTCGGGAAGAACCACTGCCCCCCGGCAATGACCCAGAAGAGCACGCCCACATGCAGCGCGCCCGACAGGCCGTAACCGATCTTGTCCGCACGGTTCATGCGATGCTGCCCCCTGGGCTCAGTTCCCCGCAGGCGCCGTCAATTGCGGCCCTCCGGTATCGGTGACGAGCGTGATGTTCGAGAACCCCGCGCCGTTGAGCGCGCCCATCACCTGCACCACCTGAGAATAGGAAATCTTGCCATCCGCGCGCAGGAACACCTTGTTGCTGTTACGCTCGGCCGAGATCGCCTTGAGACGGTCGATCAGCTGATCCTGCGGCACTTCCGAGTTCATCAGCGAGACCTTCCCGTCCGCCTGAAGCGAGATCGTCAGCGGCGTTTCCTGCTCGGTCGGCACGGCCTTGGCTGCGGTTTTCGGCAGTTCCAGCGGCACGCCCACCGTCATCATCGGCGCGGCAACCATGAAGATCACCAAGAGCACCAGCATCACGTCGACCATCGGCGTGACGTTGATCTCGCTCATCGCGGCGTGACGCCCGCGCCCGCTCCTGCGGCGCCGCGATCCGCCCGATCCGCGTTTTGCAACACCCGCGCCCATGATCAGCTATCCAACTGGCGCGACAGGATGGTCGAGAACTCGTCCGCGAAGGCCTCATAGTTGCCCGCGATGCGATCGGCATCGGACGACAGCTTGTTGTAAAAGATCACCGCCGGGATCGCCGCGAGCAGGCCCAGCGCGGTCGCGACGAGCGCTTCCGAGATGCCGGGCGCCACGACGGCGAGCGAGGTGTTCTGCGAGATCGCGATCTCCTCGAAGGCGACCTTGATCCCCCAGACCGTGCCGAACAGCCCCACGAAGGGCGAGATCGAGCCCACGGTCGCCAGGAAATTCAGCCCGTAATTGAGGTTCTCGGTGGCTTTCTGGATCGCGACATCCATCGAGCGTTCGATCCGCGCCTGCGCGCCGGTGATCAGCGCGCCGTCCTGACGATGCGACCGACGCCATTCCAGCATGCCGGCGGCGAAGATCTTCTGGCTCGCGCCCTCGGGCGCAGGGCCGATCTGGTCGAACAGCTCATCGAGCGGCTCTCCCGACCAGAAGGCCCGGTCGAAGGCTTCCGCCTCGGAGCGCGCCGCGCGATAGGCGATGAATTTGCGGATGATGATCGCCCAGGACCAGAAGCTGGCCACCACGAGGATGATCATCACGAGTTTGACGGTCAGCGATGCGCGCAGAAAGAGCGCAAGCAGGGAGAAGTCGATCTCCTGCGCCATCGCAAGCGAAGATTGGTCCATAGGTACTGCTCGCCGGTTGGGGCCACGTTATCGGGCCTCTGATTACCAGCGATTCTATATCAGCAGTAAGGGGAACGCCATAACAACAATGTAACCGGCGAAACCCCGCCGCTTTTCAGTGCAGTTTCGGGGCCAGTTTCCGGCGAATATCGGCGGGAAGCCGCTGAGCCGCCCCCGCTTCGTTGAGACAGACGATGGTGACCTGCGCGGTGAACAGCACCTCGCCGTCGCGCTGCACGGTCTGCTCCATCACGAAACGCGCGCCCGTTTCGGCCACCAGATCGGTCGTGACCACCAGCTCGTCGTCGAATTTCGCGGGGCGCAGATAATCGGCCTCGACCCGGCGCACCGCGAAGACCACCCCGTGATCGGCCTTCAGCGCGACCTGATCCACGCCCAGCGCGCGGACGAATTCGGACCGCCCGCGCTCGATGAACTTCAGGTAATTGGCGTAATAGACGATCCCCGCGAGATCGGTGTCCTCGTAATAGACACGGATCGGAAACTCATGCGCCATTCTCGTTCTCCTGATCGTCCGGCTCCGCCTCGTCCACTTCGCGCGACAATTCCCGCACCGCCTCTGCGGCCTCGCCCTGACGCAGACCTGCGCGGGCGGCAAGGCGCAGCGCGTGGCTCGGATCTTTCGCAACGGCCGGCATCGTCGGGTCGTAGCCCGCCGCAATGATCGCCGCGATCTCGGGGCGCAGCACGGTCACGCCGCGCGCCACCGCAAGCGGCGAGCGTTTCACGAAAGCCTTGTCGGACCAGAGCAGGATCATCTGCACCGCCTGGCTCAGCGCGATCACCTCGGCAGGCACCTCGTCGAGCCCGGCATCCATCCGCACGAAGGCGAAACAGGCCCGGATGGCGCCGTCCTTGTCGAAGCGGAAGACGCGATACTGGTTCGCGCCCTGATCGTCGAGCCGGATCACCAGATCCTGCAGCCCGTCGATCAGGTGATCGAGATTGGGCACCTCGAGCAATTCCTGCCAGTCGCGGAAGAAGAAGATCATCAGGTTCGCACCAAGCTCGGGATCGGTCTCGGCCATCTTGTGCCCGGCCAGTGCCACGACCGCCTCGACCGCACCCTTCACGGTCGCCAGCGTCGCAGCCTCCACCCCGAACACCACCGGCACGACCGGGCGCCCCCAGCGCGCGAACAGATACTCGTCGGAAGAGCGCCGGAAGAGCTGCTCCACCATTTCGCCCGTGATCTCTGCCTGTTCCGACATGCCGCCTCCCTCGCTTCGCCCTGACCCTAAGAGATCGCGACGGAGGGGGAAAGGGGCCAGCCCCATCTGCCGCGCATCCCCGGCTCTTGCCTGCAGCTGTATTTCGGCTTGGCACAAATATCCCGGGGGAACGCCCGACAGGGCGTGGGGGCAGCGCCCCCACTTCTTCGTCAATTGCGAACCCACAGTGACGGGCGGCAGCCCTCCCTGATCTGCGCTTGCCGCCCTGCGGTCGCACGCCTATAAGGGCGGCATGTTCTTGCTGGCTGCATATCCGCGAATTACCTGCCCGGCGCTCTGACGCGTCAGGGTAGCCGGGATATTGCGCCAAGCCCCGAGGCGTGCGCGCGCACGCCCTTCCCTTTCCCAAGGACGACAATTCCATGAGTTCCGACCAGACCACCGAGACGACCGCCCCCGATTATCGTGGCACCGTCTTCCTGCCGAAAACCGATTTCCCGATGCGCGCGGGCCTGCCCATGCGCGAGCCCGACTGGCTGGCGCGCTGGGAGAAGATCGGCGTCTATGACCGCCTGCGTGAGAAGGCCGCGAAGGACAACCGCCCGAGCTTCGTGCTGCATGACGGCCCTCCCTATGCGAATGGCCATCTCCATATCGGTCACGCGCTCAACAAGATCCTGAAGGACTTCATCACCCGCTCGCAGCAGATGATGGGCCGCGATGCGCGCTACGTTCCGGGCTGGGACTGTCACGGCCTGCCGATCGAGTGGAAGATCGAAGAGCAGTATCGTGCCAAGGGTCTCGACAAGGACGCGGTCGACGTCGTGGATTTCCGCCGCGAATGCCGTGCGTTTGCCGAGAACTGGGTCGACATCCAGCGCGAGGAATTCAAGCGCCTCGGCGTCTATGGCAACTGGGCCGATCCGTATCTGACGATGAACTACCATGCCGAGGCGGTGATCGCCGAGGAGTTCATGAAGTTCTTGATGAACGGCACGCTCTATCAGGGCTCCAAGCCCGTGATGTGGTCGCCGGTCGAGAAGACCGCGCTGGCCGAGGCCGAGGTCGAGTATCACGACCACACCAGCCACACGATCTGGGTGCGCTTCAAGGTGCGCCGGGGCGGCAACGCTGCGATGCCGACCGAGGATGCGGTCGAGTATGATGCGGCCGATCAGGCGCTGCTGGCCGATCAGTTGCACGAGGCGAGCGTCGTGATCTGGACCACGACGCCGTGGACGATCCCGCAGAACCGCGCCGTGTCCTTCCATCCGGGCATCGCCTACGGCCTTTACCGGGTCGATACGCTGGGCGAGAAATCGACCGCCGAAGAAGGCGAGTTGCTGCTGATGGCCGATGCGCTGGCGCAATCGGTGATGGATCAGGCGAAGGTCGAGAGCTTCACCCGCGTGCGCAATGTCAGTGCGGCAGAACTCGAGGGGCTGACGCTGTCGCACCCCTATGCCGGCGTCGACGGCGCGAATGGCGAATGGGATTTCGACGTGCCGCTCCTGCCGGGCGATCACGTGACCGACGAGGCCGGGACCGGCTTCGTGCACACCGCGCCGTCGCACGGTGACGACGACTATCAGATGGGCCTCAAGTTCGGCCTGCCGATGACCTACAACGTCGAACCCGACGGCACCTACCGCAAGGATCTGCCGCTGTTCGGCGGCGAGGCGATCGTCGCGGCGGACGGCAAGGACGGCCCGGCCAATGTGTCGAACATCAAGCAGCTCGCTTGGGCCGGAGCGCTTCTCGCCAAGGGCAAGATCAAGCACTCCTACCCGCATAGCTGGCGCTCGAAAGCGCCGCTGATCTATCGCAACACGCCGCAATGGTTCGCCGCGATCGACCACACGCTCGACGATGGCATGGGCACCTATGGCGACACGATCCGCAAGCGCGCGCTGACCTCGATCGAGGAGCTGGTGACCTTCACGCCCGAGAAGGGCAAGAACCGCCTGCATTCGATGATCGAGAACCGTCCCGACTGGGTGCTGAGCCGTCAGCGCGCCTGGGGCGTGCCGCTGACCTGCTTCGTCAAGAAAGGCGCCAAGCCTACCGACGAGGACTTCCTGCTGCGCAATGCCGAAGCCAATGCGCGCGTCATCGCCGCCTTCGAGACCGAGGGCGCGGATGCGTGGTATGAGGACGGGTTCAAAGCGAAGGTTCTCGAAGGTCTGGTGAACCCCGACGATTACGAGCAGGTCTTCGACGTGCTCGACGTGTGGTTCGACAGCGGCTCCACCCATGCCTTCGTGCTGCGCGACCGCGCGGACGGGGCCGAGGATGGCATCGCCGATGTCTACCTTGAGGGCACCGACCAGCACCGCGGCTGGTTCCACTCCTCGCTGCTGCAGGCCTGCGCCACGAAGGGCCGCGCGCCCTATCGCAACGTTGTGACGCACGGGTTCACGCTCGACGAGAAGGGCATGAAGATGTCCAAATCGCTGGGCAACACGATCGTGCCCGAGGAAGTCATCAAGCAATACGGCGCGGATATCCTGCGCCTCTGGGTCGCGCAGACCGACTTCACCGAGGATCAGCGCATCGGGCCGGAGATCCTGAAAGGCGTCGCGGACAGCTATCGCCGCCTGCGCAACACGCTGCGCTTCATGCTGGGCAATCTCGACGGGTTCTCCGACGCCGAGCGTGTCGATCCGGCGGAGATGCCGGAGCTGGAGCGCTGGGTGCTGCATCGTCTGGCACAGCTCGATGTGGAAGTGCGCAAGGGCTATGACGCGTTCGACTTCCAGGGCGTGTTCCAGCAGCTGTTCAACTTCTGCACCGTGGACCTGTCGGCCTTCTATTTCGACATCCGCAAGGACGCGCTCTATTGCGACCCTGAAGACGGCCTGCGTCGCCGTTCGGCGCGCACGGTGCTCGATCTGCTGTTCCATCGCCTGACGACCTGGCTCGCGCCGATCCTCGTCTTCACGATGGAAGACGTGTGGCTGTCGCGCTTCCCGGGCGATGACGCCTCGGTGCACCTGCGGGACATCCCTGAGACGCCCGCGGACTGGGCCGATACGAGCCTTGCCGCGAAATGGGACGGCATCCGCCGCGCTCGTCGCGTGGTGACGGCGGCGCTCGAAGTCCAGCGCTCGGCCAAGGTGATCGGGGCATCGCTCGAGGCAGCACCTGTCGTGCATGTCGAGGATGCGGACGTTCTGGCGGCGCTGAAATCGGTGCCCTTCGAGGATCTCTGCATCACCTCGAATATCGCGCTGACCGCCGATCCGGCCCCGCAGGAAGCGTACCGCCTGCCCGAAGTCTCGGGCATCTCGGTGGTCTTCGAGAAGGCGGATGGCGAGAAATGCGAACGCTGCTGGAAGATCCTGCCCGATGTCGGCACGCATAAGCATCCCGGCACCTGCAAACGGTGCGATGCGGCGCTGGACTGAGCAGATCGCTTCCTACGACAGAATGAAGGGCACCCCACGCGGGTGCCCTTTTTCATGTCAGTTCAGGACGGCATCTGATGCGGCGGCAGCGCCGGAGGCCCGAACCGGTTGCCGCCCGTGGAGCCGCGCTGAACGGTAAAGAAGAGCAGAACCAGCGTTCCGATCACCGGGATCAGCGCGATCAGGGCCCACCAGCCGGTCCGGTCGATATCGTGCAACCGCCGCACCAGCACCGCGAGCGATGGCAGGAACACGACGAGCGAGAAGATCGCGCCAAGAAGCGACGCATCGTCCCGCATCATCATTGGACCGAAGAGGATACGGTCCAGGATGCCGAAGACGATGTTGCCGAGAAAGATGAACAGAACGAACCACCAGAATTCGGGCCGGGCTGCGCGGCCAGTGAATGTCACGTAGTTCGAGAAACATTTGCGGATTGCATCGCTGAACTCCATCGGAGCGTCTCCCTCTGTTTATGTGCCGTAGGGAAAGCTTAGCCGCAGGATCGCTCTCGACGCCAGCCTCAATGCAGATTCAGACAGCATCCCTGTCGCGCAGCCAGCGTTGCAGCGTGCGCTCCTCGGTCTGTGCTTGCTCGCGCTTTGCCAGCTCCGCCGCGCGTTCGGCGCGGGCGCGGTCGAGAAGCGTGTCGTAGGTCTTCGCCTCTCGAAACAGCTCTCGCATCCGGTCTTCGAGCGGCACGCGGCGCTCGTTCAGCGTGCCGATTTCCTGATCGAGCCACGAGACCGTCTCGCGCACCGCCTCACGAAACCCGGCCGCATAGGGCGCGGTCTCGGGCGAGGTGACGTGAAGCTCGGCGCGGGCGCGCTCTGTCAGCGTATCGCGCTCGCCTTCCAGCCGCGCGACCTGCGCATTCAGTTTCGAGAGCTCGCCAGCCTGCTCTTCGAGCTCGCGCCGCCGCAGCCGCCCGATCACCTCCAGAGCCGCGATCCGGTTGCGCGCCATCGCCTGTTTACGCCGCCTGCGGCAGCTCTTTCTGCGCCTGTTCGACGGCGTAGAAATCGGGCTGATAGACGGTGGGGATGCTGCCGCGACCGATCTCGATGCAGATATTCGGCGGGTGGTCGCTCACCAGCGCCACGAAGATATCGCGGATCACGGCATAGAATGCGGAATCCTCTTCTTCGATCTGGCGCAGACGCCCGGACATCGGTTGCACGAAGCAATAGGCAAGAAACACGCCGAGGAAGGTGCCGACGAGCGCGCCGCCGATCATGCCACCCAGAATTTCCGGCGGCTGGTCGATCGCGCCCATCGTTTTGATCACGCCCAGAACGGCCGCGATGATGCCGATGGCGGGCAGTGCGTCAGAGACGGTCTGCAGCGCCGAGGCCGGTGCCATGACCTCGCGGTGATGCTTCTTGAGCTTGCGGTTGATGACATCCTCGGTCTGGTATTTGTCGTCGAAGTTCATCGCCAGCATCCGGAAGCTGTCGGTAATCAGCTGGATCGCGAAATGGTCCTTCAGGATGCGCGGATAGCGACCGAAGATCTCGCTCTCTTCCGGGGTCTCGATATGCGAGTCGAGCGCGATGATCCCCTTGTTGCGATAAAGCCGCGACAGTTCGAACAGCAGGTTGAGCAGATCAGTGTAATCCGCCGTCTTCCACTGGCTGCCTTTCATCACTTTCACAAGCCCACGCCCCGAGCGGCGGATCATGCTGAACGAGTTCGCGATCAGGAAAGAGCCCAAGGCCGCGCCGCCGATCATCATCCCCTCGAAGGGCAGAGCGTGAATGAGAACGTCCATGCTGCCGCCGGAAAGAAGAAAGCCGCCAAACACGAGGCCCACGACGGCCAACAGGCCAAGGATGATCGTCATTATTCTTTGTCCGTGTGTTGCGCGCCTGCGGCCTTTCTCGACCGACTGCCGCCGTTTCCTGAAATTCTTGGCTAAATCTCCGGTGATGCTCCCGTTAAGTCAAGTATAAATGCCAATCTTGCGAGCAAGATTAAGCATAAATCGAATATTCTGGAGGCTTAACAAGGAAACTTGACCGATTATTCATGAATAGATAGGTTAATCCAACACGGATCTTGCATTCAGGGCATTTCATGAGCGCCAGCGCGGAAGCCATAGCCTTTCTGCTCGAAGAGCAGGACCTGCGCCATCTGTTCCAGCAATGGCCGCAGCAGATGTGTCTGGCCGTCGGCCTCGACCCGGAAGGCGGCTGCGCGATGCTGGTCTTTCATGCGAGCGAGGCCGAGCGCGTCCTGCCCCGGCTTGCGCGCTCGATGAACTGGCGGGCGGATGAATACGCCGTCATCCCGAAGGTCGAGGGCTACCGGACCCGGCGGATGCTGTTTTCCGACGAGCAGAAGATCCTGTCCCTCGTACATGAGACCGACGATCTTCCGGAGATTGCGCGCGATTACGCGATCAACTTCGCCTATGCCGCCGATGAAGGCCTCGATCCGGAAGCGCTGACCGATGCGAAATCGGCCTCGGTCTCGCCCGCGATGCGCGAGGTGGAGCGGCTTCTGTCGGAGCTGAACCCGGAACAATCCACGACCACGCCGCCCGCGAGCAAGATCGCCGCGTCCCCGCCACGTGCCAGCACTGAGGCCGCGCGCACTACCGGCGAGGATGGCGGTCCGCCCGGCTTCCGGCGGTTGAGCGACACGCACCGGGCCGAGGCGCTGATGGCGACGTGCGAACTGAGCCTCAGCGCCGACACCGTGCGCATTTCCATCGAAGACGCCGGTGCCGATGCGCAAAGCTTCGGGGTGCGGGGCGTCTATTTCCGGGACGATCTGCACAGCTTCGCCATTCCGGTCGCCGAACTGGCGCGACAGGGCGCGACCGCCATGCCCGGTCAGATTCACGCCCCCGCAGACCATTTCCCCGCCTCGCTTCTTGCGACGCTGCGGCGGACCCCGCTCTCGGCGCGACTGACCGCGCTCGACCACTTCATCTTCATCGCGCCCGAAGCCGCGAAGCCGCAGGCCGCCCCCCTCGCCGCCCCGCTGCGCGAGGAGACAGGCAAGCTCCCGGTGAAGCGCACGGGCGCGAAGCCGCAGATGCGCACGATGCTGGGTGGTGCGGCACTGATCTTCTTCTCGGCGCTGGCGCTGCAACTTGGCCTGACGCCCGCGCTGAGCCATGGCGAGGCGCGGAAGGTCTCGCTCGATACGATCCGCGAGTCCGTCTTCCAGTCGCTTGCGGACGACCAAACAGGCGAGGAGCGCTGAGCCATGGATTGCGCCATCATCACCCCGATAGGCCCCGGCCACCGTGCACTGTTCGAGGAAAGCTGCGCGCCTTCCGTCGAGACCGCGATCGGCTTTTCCAAGGGCCCGTTCGACCGGATCCATCACTACGCGATGGACGACACGCAAGGGCTGCACGGCCGGTCTGCGCGCCGCAACGCCGCGATCCGGCAGGCACAGGAGGCAGGCATCGCGTGGATTTTCTTCCTCGATGCGGATGACGTTCTCACCCCGAACGCCTTCGAGGCCTTCGGCGCGCGCCTTGCAGCGGAGCCTGATCTCGACGCACTTTGGGGTCTGATCTGCGAATTCGACGCGGCGGGCGAGCCGCAACTGCGCGACGGTCAACCGGCCGAGATTTCCGCCTATGCGGAGTTTCTCGCCACCCCGCCCTTCTTCGCGGTTCAGATCGGCGCGTTCATCCGCACCGAATTGGTCGCGCGCTTCGGCTTCGACGAAGCGATGGATACGGGCGAGGATTACAAGCTCTACCTGCAGCTTTGGCAGACCGGGAATTGCGCGAAACGCCCCGAGATCTTCTTCGTCAATCGCCGCGACCAGCATTCCACCGGTCCACGCTCTGCGACGGGGGCCGATTGGGCCCGGCAGGTCGAGCGGATGTGGGCCGACGCGGTCGAGCGCGATCCGGTCTGGGCGCAGCTCGAACATCGGGGCGTGGCTGCGAAGATGCAGATCACCAATCCGCTCGACATCATTCAGAACACTCATCTTCAGGGGCGGTTCTTCGAGGATAGCTCGCTCGAGAAACTGCGCGATCTGATCGGCGTGGCGCACCCGCATATCGTCGAGGTCGGCGCGAATATCGGCAATCACGTCGTCTGGTATGCGCAGCACCTGGACCCGTCGCGCATCTATCCGGTGGAGCCGAACCCCGCCGCCTTGACGCTTCTGGAAGGCAATATCGCCGCGAACGGGATCGGAGACCTGATCGACCGGCGCGGCATGGGCTTCGGCGTCGGACGCGCGGAGGGCAGCTTCCGCGCCGAGACGACGGAGGAGAACAACCTCGGGGCCACGACACTGGTCGCCGACGAGGCGGGCGAGCTGAAGGTCGTGACGCTGGACGCGCTGATGGCCGATGCACGCGCCGATTTTCTCAAGATCGACGCAGAGGGAATGGAGCTCGATGTGCTCGCCGGGGCCGAGGCGCTGATCGCGCGCGACCGCCCGCTGATCTGGGTCGAGACCCGCCGCGACAACCTCCTCGCCTTCGCGCAGGAGTGGTGCCGCGCGCATGATTACGTGCTGATCGACAGCGTGTTCTACGTCCACTCGATCGACTACTTCGCCATTCCGAGGGAACGCGCATGACCCAGACAACCCTCTCGCGCAAGGACCGGCGCGCCCGGGCCGCCAAGGCCTCGAAGTATTATGGTATCGCGGACGGCGCCGCGGCGCTGACGATGCACGAAGCCTACGAGGCGCTGGCTGCGGCTGATGGTCCGAAAGCCGCCCGGTTGGCGCATGACGTCAGCCAGACGCACCCGGCCAACCGCCACCCGTGGCTCGTGTTGGGCACCGTGGCGCTGGATCGCCGCGAAGCGGAGGCGGCCGCGCAGTTCTTTGACCGCGCGCTGCTGATTGCACCCACCGATGCGATGGGTTTGGCGGGGCTAGGCAAAGCGCGGGTTTTGAAGGCCGACATCTTCGCGGCCATCGATCTGTTCGCGCAGGCGATCGAGCGTGGGAGCGAAGACGTTCCGATGGCCCGCCTTTATGCCGATCTGATGGGGCGCCTCGACCGCTCGACCACGGCCGGACGAAATCTGCGCAAGATGGCTCAGCGCATGAAAACGGCCGAGATGTGGCTCATCACCGCCGATGCCTTTGCCTCCGGCGAAAGTAACGCCGAGGCCGCGCCCGCCTATGAGGAAGCCGCGCGTCTCGCCCCGCAGCCGCTTTCCAACCGGATCGGCCTGCTCAAGGCGAAACTCTTTCGGCAGGACTATCAGGGTCTCATCGCCGGAGCTGACGCCCTGCTGTCCGAACTTGAGGAAAGGAACGCGCATCGCGACGAAATCGTGACCCTGCGCATGGCCGCGCTGCGGGCGCTGGGTGACATCCCGCGCGCGCTCGAGACGCTCTCGCATCGCTTCCAGGATCCGGACCAGTTTCAGCGTGCCCTCGGGTTTTCCGCCAATTGCCACCTCGACCGCGAGGCGTTCCATGAGGCGCATATTGCCTTCCGGGAGGCGCTGCATCTTGTCGATGGCGGCGGGCTCTGGGTGAAGCGCGCCTATGGCACCTTCCTGATGGGACAGGGCGATTTCGCTGGCGGCGCGCCTTACTACGCGGGACGTCAACCCGAGGCGAACCGCCGCCGTATTCCCTACGAGAACTCCGAACCCGATCGCCTCACCGCGCGCGAGCGTCTCTTTCTGGTCGACGAGCAGGGGATCGGCGATCAGCTTGCGCTGCTGCCGATCATCGACCGAGCCCCCCTCCCCCCTGGGGCGAAGGTGACTTTCGTGGGCGAGGCAAGGATGAAGCCGCTGATCGAGCGCTGCGGCCTTGGCGTCGATTTCGCGGAGACCACCGAGGTCGACAAGATGAACGTCGCGCCGGAAGAGATGATCTTCGTGGGCGATCTGGTGCGCTATCTCAGCGTCGAGGCGCTAGCGGAACAGCCGCTTGGCGGCTATTTGCGCGCGGATGCCGCGCGGGTCGAGGCGATCCGCGCCCGCTACCGCGAGATGGCGCAAGGCGGCCCGGTCGTTGGCATCGCCTGGCACAGCAACGACCCGATCACCGGCGCGCATCGCTCCCTCGCGCTCGAGACTCTGCTGGCGGCGCTGCCCGAGGGTGCGCTGGTGGTGAACCTGCAATACGGCGACCGGGAAGCAGAGCTTGCACAGGCCGCCCGCACCCGTCCCGATCTGACGCTTTTCGATGATCCAGAGATCGACCAGCTCGCCGATCTCGACGGGTTCGCGGCGCAGATCATGGCGCTCGACCGGGTGGTGAGCATCGACAACACCACTGCCCATGTCTGCGGCGCGTTGGGGCATCCCGACAGCCATGTGCTGATCCCGAAAGGGGCGGCTTGCATGTGGTATTGGGGCCGTCACGGAAGCCCGGATCGCTGGTATGGCAATCTGCAGCTTCATCGCCAGACGCAGCTTGGCGACTGGAGCGGTCCACTCTCCGAGATCGCCGCGCTTTAAGCGCCGCTCAGGACCGAGGGCTTACGCGCCCTCGCCATCCACCTCTTCGGGAAGCGGCACGTCGAAACCCGCTTCCAGTAGCAGCCTGTAGGTTTCCGCGAAGGCCCGCATCGACCCAAGCTGCTCCGATTTCCGCTGCGAGAAGAACACCGTCGCGCTTTGGTGGAAACGAATTGCGGCATCGGTGTCGGGATCGGCGCCGGGGCGATAGGCGCCCACCCGGATCAGATCCTCCATATCCGCGTATTTTCCGAGCGCGCGCCGGGCTGCCTGCATGATGCGATGCTCGGCATCGGTGTGGCAGTCGGGTAGCATCCGCGAGATGCTTTTCTGCACGTTCACCGCCGGGTAGCGGTCCTGCTCGGCGATGTGGCGGTCGAGCACGATATGGCCGTCCACGATCCCGCGCACGGTGTCGGCGATGGGCTCGTTCATGTCGTCGCCATCCACCAGAACGGTATAGAGCCCGGTGATATCGCCCGTCTCTTCGACGCCGGGCCCGGCCCGTTCCAGAAGATGCGGCAGCTCGGCAAAGACGGTCGGCGGGTAGCCACGGGTGGTCGGCGGCTCGCCCCCCGACAGGCCGATCTCGCGCTGCGCCATCGCGAAGCGGGTGACGGAATCGATCAGCAGCAGCACCTGCTTGCCCTGATCGCGGAAATGCTCGGCCACGGCGGTGGCAGTCCACGCTGCCTGACGGCGCAGCAAGGGCGGCTCGTCGCCCGTCGCCACGACAACGACCGCGCGCGCCATGCCCTCCGGGCCCAGATCGTTCTGTATGAAGTCCTGCACCTCGCGACCACGCTCGCCCACGAGCCCGATCACGATCATATCCGTATCGGTGTTGCGCGCGAGCATCGCCATCAGCGTCGATTTCCCGACGCCAGAGCCCGCGAAGACGCCCATGCGCTGGCCCCGGCAGATCGGGGTGAAGATATCGAAAACCTTGACCTGCGTCTCCAGCTTCGCGCCGACCCGCTTGCGGTCGAAGGCGCGCGGCGGGGCGGCCTTGAGGTCGCGCGCCGTCTCGCCCGGAGTCCAACCCGTGCCGCTGCGTACGGGGCGGCCCAGCGCATCCACGACCTGACCGATCCAGCTTTCATCGGGATGGATCAGATCGCCGTGCTGATCGAGTTCGACTCGATCCCCCACCGAGACGCCATCCCAGCTGCCGAACGGCAGAACGCGGGTTCCGGCCTCGTTCAACCCGACCGCCTCGGCGAGAACGGGACCGCGCCGCCCGTGCACGATGCACCGCTGACCGATTCCCATCGCGCGTTCGAGCCCGACGACAGTCAGCGACAGGCCCGTGACCGAATGGACATGACCGACAATTCTTGCCTCGTCGGCCTCATCAACCGCATAATTCAAGGAAGAAAAAATCGTATTCACAAGGATAAACCCTACCAATCCATTCTCATACCGATATACTATCCATGAAAACGGAGCGATCCAACGTGAAACTTGATACGATATCCTTTTTTAACCTCGCATCGGATCGGATGCAGTGGCTTGCGGCCCGCCAGAAGGTGCTGGCCGAGAACATCGCCAATGCCGACACGCCGAATTATCGCGCGCGGGATGTGACCGACTTCCAGAGCTTCCTCGAGAAGAGCGACGCGAACCGCTCGGCGGGCGGCCCGCTGCACGAAACCACGGTCGAAACCGTGGGCGGCAGCGGCGCTTGGGACAGCAGCCTCGACGGCAACGACGTGGCGCTGGAGCAGCAATCCGTGATGGCGAGCGAGAATGCCGATCAATACCGGCTGGCGGCGAACCTCTATCGCAAGGCCTATCAACTTCTCAATGCCGCCAGCGGCAAGGAATAACGCGAGGAGACACCATGAGCATGGACCCTCTGAAATCAATCGGTGCGATCGCGGCAAGCGGGCTGCGGGCGCAGGGGGAGCGGCTGAAGGTCGTCTCCGAAAACGTGGCCAACGCGGATTCGACCGGCTCGACGCCGGGCGCGGATCCGTATCGCCGCAAGACCATCTCCTTCGGCGAGCTGGTCGACGACGCCTCGGGCGCCTCGATGGTCGATGTGACCGATGTCGGCCGCGACACGTCTGATTTCGTGCTGAAATACGACCCTGCTCATCCGGCCGCCAATGCCGACGGCTTCGTGAAGCTGCCGAACGTCAATCCGATCATCGAGATGAGCAACATGCGCGAAGCCGCGCGCAGCTACGAAGCCAACCTGAACATGCTCGAGACCGGTCGCCAGATGCGCCGCGAGATGATCGACCTCCTGAAATAGGTGAAGCATGAGCGATCCAGTCCTCTCCAATGCAGCGATCCGGGGCGCCTATGGCGCCTCGCGCAGCCTGAGCGGCGGCCCGGCCTCCGCACATGAAGCAAAATCTGCCGGGCAGAGCTTCGGCGACATGCTCAAAGGCGCCGCCGAAGAGGCGGTGCAGACGATGCGCGCTGCCGATACGACCGCGCAGGCGGGGCTGACCGGGCAGGCAAGCACGCAGCAGGTCGTCGAGGCGACCATGGCGATGGAATCCACCGTCAAGGTCACGGTGGCGATGCGCGACAAGCTGGTCGAGGCCTATCAGGAAATCATGCGGATGCCGATCTGAGGCAGGCGGGGGCGACATGGAAGAAGCCGATGTCTATGCGATCATGTCGGACACGATCTGGACGATCCTTATGGGGGCTGGCCCTATTCTTGCGCTCGCGCTGCTCGTCGGGCTCGGCATCGCGATCTTTCAGGCGCTGACCCAGGTTCAGGAGATGACGCTGACCTTCGTGCCGAAGATCGTCGCGATCTTCGTCGGTCTCGTCCTCGCCCTGCCCTTCATCTACGCGACGCTGTCGCATCTGTCGGACACCGTCTTCGATCTCATCATGAACGGACCCGCGTGATGGCGCGGGCGGGGTGGCTTCAGGCCTTGGCGGCACTTGCGGTTGCGAGCTTCGCCGCGACAGGTCCCGCACGGGCCGAAGGCTGGGCGGGGTTCTACACCTCCAGCCGCCCCAGCGTGCCCGAGGCAACCACGCCTCTCCCCGCCACCCTAGGCAATGACCAGCAATGCCTGCGCCAGATTTTCGCGGCGCAGGACCGCTACGGCATCCCCGACAACCTGCTGCTCGCGATCGGGCTGCAGGAGGCGGGGTTTCGCAACGAAGGCCGCCTAACGGTCTGGCCGTGGAGCGTCAACGCCGCGGGTGAGGGCCGGATTTTCGACAGCCGCGAGGCCGCGATGGCGTGGGTGCACCAGAAACAGGCCGCGGGCGTCTCCTCAATCGATACGGGCTGCATGCAGGTGAACCGCAAATGGCATCCGGACGCCTTCGACTCGCTGGCCCAGTCCTTCGATCCGGCGGCGAATGTGGATTATGCCGCGCGGTTTCTGGTCGATCTGCATCGGCGGACGGGGGATTGGTGGATTGCTGCGGGCTCCTATCACTCCTTCACCCCGGAGGCGCGCCAGACCTATCTGACCGCGCTGAAGCGTAATCTCGCGGTGGCGCAGAAACGTGGCGATTATTTCGTCCAGCTCGCCGGGGCCGCCCCCGTGGACGCGCCCGCGCCGAGCACCTCGCCTCGCCCTGCGCGCCGGAAACTTCCCGTCTTCTGGTCGGCTGACCTGACGGCGGATCAGGACATGCGGCTGTCGATCTATTCGACCAACGACCTGCAACCCGTGCTTCCCAATTTCACGCGAACGAATTGAGCGACGGATGAGCCAAAATCAGACCAGTTTCGGCAAGAACCTCGTAGGGCTTGGGATCAAGAACCGCGATATCGGCTTCGCGATTGGCGTGACGCTGATCCTCGGGATGCTGTTCGTCCCGCTGCCACCGATCATCCTCGATTTCGGCCTCGCGATTTCGCTGTCGCTGTCGGTGCTGATCCTGATGGTGGCGCTGTGGATTCCGAAGCCGCTGGAGTTCAACTCCTTCCCGACGTTGCTGCTCGTGGTGACGATGCTGCGGCTGTCGCTCAACATCTCCTCGACGCGGCTCATTCTCAGCCAGGGCCATACCGGGCCCGGCGCGGCGGGCGGCGTCATCGAAGGGTTCTCGCGCTTCATCGTGGGCGGGGATTTCGTGATCGGGATCGTGATCTTCGCGATCCTCGTGGTGATCAACTTCGTCGTCATCACCAAGGGCTCGACCCGGATCGCCGAGGTCTCCGCGCGCTTCTCGCTCGACGCGATGCCCGGCAAGCAGATGGCGATCGACGCCGATCTCGGTGCCGGGCTGATCGACGAGGTTGAGGCCAAGCGCCGCCGCAAGGAGTTGGAAGACGAAAGCGGCTTCTTCGGTGCAATGGACGGTGCGTCGAAATTCGTGCGTGGCGATGCGGTGGCGGGGATCATCATCACGCTGATCAACGTTGTGGGCGGAATTCTGATCGGGGTCGTCCAGCACGGGCTGAGCGTCTCTCAGGCGGCGGGCAATTACACCGTTCTGACGATCGGCGACGGCCTCGTGACACAGATCCCGGCGCTGGTGGTCTCGCTGGCGGCAGGCCTGATCGTCACGAAAGGCGGCACCGAGGGCGCGGCGAACGAGGCGGTGCTGGGGCAGCTGTCGAACTTCCCCAAGGCGCTCTACATGGCGGCGGTGCTGCTGTTCGGGATCGGCCTGCTGCCCGGCTTCCCCATTGTGGTGTTTTTCGCGCTGGCCGGGCTGCTCGCCGGTCTCGGCTGGCTGATGCAGGAACAGGCCGCCCTGCGCGCCAGCGACGAGGCGGCGGCGGAGGCCCGCGCGGCCCAGATGGAAGAGACCTCGGCGGAGACGACGCAGCAGCAACTCAAGCTCGACGAGCTGCGCCTCAGCCTCGGCGCAGGACTGGTGCCGCTGATCTCGAGCATGGATGCCGCCCTGCCCGGCAAGGTCAAAAGCCTGCGCAATCTCTTCATGAAGGATTACGGCTTCGTCTTGCCCTCGGTGCGCATCAAGGACGACCCGATGCTGCCGACGAACAGCTATTCGATCCTCGTGCAGGGAGTCGAAGCGGCGAAAGGCGAGCTGCGCCCCAATCTGGTGATGGTGATCGACCCGTCCGGCGATCAGGTGAAGCTGCCCGGCGAACGGATCAAGGAGCCCACCTTCGGGCTGAGTGCGGTTTGGATCGACCCAGCCCGCGCCTCCGAGGCCGAACAGCAGGGCCATACGGTCGTCGACCCCGAGAGCGTGATCACCACCCACCTCACCGAGATCATCAAGGAGCATATGTCCGAACTGCTCACCTATGGCGCGGTGAAGAAGCTTCTGGCCGAGCTGGACCGCGACTACCAGAAACTCGCGAGCGACATCTCCAACTCCGCGCCGGAAATCCTGCTGCAACAGGTGCTGCAATCGCTGCTGGCCGAGCGGATCTCGATCCGCAACCTGCCGCTGATCATCGAGGCCGTGGCCGAGGCCGCGCCGTCGAGCACCAACCCCGCCGTGATCACCGAGCGGGTCCGTGCGCGCCTTGCGAACCAGATCTGCCGCGCGCTGGCGGATGGTTCGGGCTTCGTGCCGGTGCTGACGATGTCGGGGGCGTGGGAGCATGAATTCGGCGAGGCGGTGAAGATCAACGGCAAGGACCGGACCTTCCTGATGTCGCCGCAGCGCGTGCAGGAATTCGTGCTGGAGGCCCGTCAGGAAATCCAGCGCCACGCGGCACGCGACGAATGGCCCGCCCTGATGGTCGCGCCGGAAGTGCGTGGCTATGTCCGCTCGATGCTCGAGCGGGTCAGCCCGATGACGCAGGTGATCTCGCATAACGAGGTCCACCGGAAGGCCGCGATGAAGACGGTCGGGACGATCGGGGCCTGAGGGGTGAGCGGGCTGAGCGCATTTCTCGACGGACAGCTCTTCGGCTATCTCATCGTCTTTGCCCGGCTGGGCAGCGCGCTGATGTTCATGCCGGGCTTCGGCGAGATGCAGGTGCCGACCCGCAGCCGTCTGGCGATGGCGGTGGTGTTCAGCCTCGCGCTTTATCCCGCCACGCCGGTGTTGCCGATGCAGCCCGACAATCTCGTGACCTTCGCGATCTATCTCGGCCTCGAGGTGACTACGGGCCTCTGGATCGGGCTGACCGCGCGGGTGCTGTTCAGCGCGCTGCAATTCGCGGGCCATCAGGCCGGGCAGGTCTCGGGCCTCGCCAATGCTTTCGCGCCCAGCCTCGGCTCGTTCGAGGGCTCCACCATGATCGCGAGTTTCCTGCTGATTTCCGGCGTTGCCCTGATCTTCGTCACGAATACGCATCACATTATCATCCGCGCGCTGCTCTATTCCTACGACGTCTTCCCGCCGGGCACGCTTCTGCTGGGCGACATGGCGAAGCAGATCGTCAAAGCCGCATCTGCCAGCCTCTATATCGGGGCGGCGATCGCGGCCCCATTCTTCGTCATGGGGCTGATCTTCAATCTCGGGATGGGGCTTGCGAACCGGATGATGCCCGCGCTGCCGGTCTTCTTCGTCGCAGCGCCCGCGCTGATCGCGTCGGGCCTTCTGATCCTCGCGGCGGCCTCGCCCAGCATGCTGCATGTCTTCCTCGGCCAGTTCACCGACTGGCTCGGCACTTTCGTCATACCCTAAGGAGCGCGCAGTGGCCGAAGGCGACGAACAGGACAAATCCTCGAAGACCGAAGAGCCGACAGACAAGCGGCTGAAATCGGCGCGCGAGAAAGGCGACGTGCCCTCCTCGCGCGAGACCGGCAACATGATGTCGGTCTTCTCGCTGCTGCTCATCGTGGTGTTCGTCCTTCCGGTCGTCGCGGGCCGCGCAATGACATCGCTCGGTCAGGTCTTCGCAGGGGCGGGCCAGGTGACGATCGGCCAGGGGTCGGCAGGTGCGCGCGATATCGGCGACATCCTCAGCCTGCTTTTCGGCGAGATCGCCGGATGGGCCGCCCCGATTTTCGGCGTGATGCTTCTGGCCGCGCTGTTCGGCGTGTTGATCCAGGGCGAAACCGTGGTCTCGTCCGAGCGCATGAAGCCGAAACTGTCGAAGCTCTCGCCGCTCGGGGGGCTCAAGAAGATGTTCTCGCCCGGCGCGCTGGTCGAATTCGCGAAAAGCATCACCAAGGTTCTGGTTATCGGCGCGCTCGCGCTCTGGGTCGCCAAACGCGCGGTCACCGGGATCTGGCAGGGCGAGAATTTCCTGCCCGAGCATATCCCCAGCTACGCGGCCCATTGGGCGAGCTGGCTGCTGAGCGCGGCGATGGTGTTTCTCGTGCCGATCACCATCGGCGACATTATCTGGAAGCGGTTCGAGTGGCGGCGCAAACTGCGCATGTCGCTCAAGGAAATCCGTGATGAGATGAAGGATTCCGAGGGCGATCCGCAGATCAAGGGCCGTCGCGCCGAGATCGCGCGCCAGCGGGCCCGTCAACGCATGGCGCAGGCGGTGCCGACCGCGAGCGTGATCGTGACGAACCCGACGCATTACGCCGTCGCGCTGAAATACGAACAGGGCAGCGACGCCGCCCCTGTTTGCGTCGCCAAAGGGGCCGATGCCGTGGCCGCGCGCATCCGCCAGATCGCGCGCGAGAACGAGGTGCCGATCGTCGAAAACAAGCCCCTCGCCCGCACGCTGCACGCCACGATCGACGTGGACGACACGGTGCCGATCGAGCATTGGCAGGCGGTTGCGGAGATCATCGGCTACGTCATGGACCTGCGCCGCAACATTCGCCGTGCGCCGCCGAAGGGCTCGGTCCTGCGGGTCGACGAGGACTAAAAAAGGGGGCTGCGCGCCCCCTTTCCCCAATCAGCAACAACTGCGCCGCGCGGATCAGTTTAGCTTGACGTTGACCAGCTTCTGGTCGCCCGGCAGCTTCGAGCGTTCGAGAATGATCTTGGAGACCGCTCGCGCGCGCACCGGGTTCATCTCGGCCATGATCGGGGCGACGTCGCGCTCCTTCATCGTGGCCAGCACCATGACCGTCACCTCGATATCGAGGTCGTTCATGATCGAGGCCGCCGCCGCGGGCTTCATGTTCTTGTAGATCGACACGAGGCGATCGACATCTGCGGTATGCGATTTGCCGACCTGGTCGAGCAGCTTGGTCACCTTGTCCTTCAACTCGGTCAGGTGCTGCGACTGGGTGTCGAGACCCTGCTTGGCAAGCTCGATCTCGGCGCTGCGGGCGTCGAGTTTCTTCTTCTGCTCGGCGAGGAGGTCGCGCTCCTGACGCACGGACATCAACAGCTCTTCCGGCGTCGGGCCGCAGCCACCGGTCGCATCGGCAGAGGTATCGCTCGCCGGCGTCGCAGCGGCGTCCTTCTCCGCTCCGCTGGCAAGCGCGGCCTGCAACAGCGAATCCGGGAACGGGATCATGTCGGAGGGAAGGCTGGTCGCGAGTTTCGCACCGCCAGAGAGCAGCAATACGCCCACGAGAACCTGAAGCGGACGGCCCTTCACCATTGGCCCTGCGCCTCCCGGCGCACGCGGGTCTGCTCGAAGAAGCTTTTGACCAGTTCGGCCTTGCCGGTCACGCGGGTCAGACCCATCGGCGCTTTCGGCGCGGCGCGGCGCGAGTTGAAGGTCAGGGCGGGTGCGGCCTCTTGCGCAGGCGCCGGTTCGGGCGCGGGCGCTTTCTGCGCCTTGGCCACCGCGTCCTTCATTTCCTCGACGGAGAGCTGCGACTTGTCGACGGCCGCGGAGAAGGCCGCGACGAGCGGCTCCATCTCTTCGAGAACGAGCATGAGCTTTTTCACCCGCCGCGTGATCACCACGCCATAGGCCATCAGCCCGACAAGAGACACGAGAATAATCGCGTTAATCAGCATCGACATCATTGCTCCACTCGTCCTTTCCCATGAGGTTCGCGGTCACCTTCAGTGCCATCGACCCGTTTTGCTTCTTGCCCATTTCGCCTTCGAGAACCGGGCTCCCGGCACAGAGCAACAGGACCGGATGGCTTTCGTCGATCCCGAGATCGAGCGTGTCCCCGACTTTCCAGTCCAGAATCTCGCGCATCGGCACCACCAACTCGTGCAGCTGCGCGGTCAGCGCCACCGAAGACCCTTCGATCTTCTGCTTCAGCTGCGTGCGCCACGAACTGTCCGCGCCGAGCCGATCCCCGAAGAAGATCTTCGTGAGCAACGGCCGCACCGGTTCCAGCGTCGCATAGGGCAGGATCAGGTGGACCTCACCGTGATAGCCTTCGAGGCTGACCTTGAGCGGCACGCGGACCGTGGGGCTGTTGGGCTGGGCGATATTGGCGAATTGCGGATTGCTCTCCATCCGGTCGACCTGGAATGAGACTTCGCAAATCTGCCGGAAACCCACCGCCATATCGGCAAGGATACGTTCGGCGACCTGCTCGCCCATCCGGCGCTCGATCGTGGTGAAGCCGTGCTTGGCATCCTTCGCCCGGCCCGACGGCTGTCCGCCTAGCATCAGTTCGAGCGCGGAGAACAGGAAGACCGGATCCTGCGAAAGGATAAACTGGTCATCCCAGGGATCGGCCTGCGCAACCGCGATCAAACCATGTTTGGGCAGGCTTTTCATCGCGTCGGCGAAGGGCAGGTATTCGACCTCGCCCAGTGTTACATCCAGCACCGAGCCGGTCAGCGATTTAAGCGAGCTGGAGAAGGACAGAACGAAGCGTTCGAAGATCACGTCCAGCATCGGCAGACGCTCGTAATTGAGCATCGACATGCGGATGATCTCGTCTTCGACCTCTGCCGTCGTGGTGGCCGCCCTCGCCATGTCCGCCTGCTCCGCCATCGTCACTGCACCACCAGATCGCTGATGAGAATTTCGCTCGGCGTGTCGTCGCCCACGACCGCGCGGGCGCGCTTGAGCAGTTCCGCCTTGAGCTTGATGAGGCCGATGCTGCCGCGCAGATCCTCGACCGTCATCTGACGCAGGAACCCGGTGAACGTGTCGCGGATGAAGGGCTTCTTCTCGGCCATCTTGGCCTCGGCATCCGGCGATTCGGGATAGACCAGCGCGAGGTGAAGCTTGAGGTAGCGCGCGGCGGATGTGCCGTCTGCGGCCGTCTCGGTGATGTTCACCACGATGTCGTCGAAATCCAGCAACGCATCCGCGCCAGCTGCGCCCGAGGCGCCGTGCCCGGCCGACTCTGCAGCGCTCCCCCCGATGAGCGCCGAGACGCCGCCGAAGGCCACGAAGCCACCGCAGAGCATCGCCACGACCGCGAGCGCGCCCGCCGCCATCACGAGACGCTTATGGTCGCGCAAGGTCCGCCAGCGCGTTTCGGGCGCCTCGGCAACCTCTTCTTCATCAATGGCCGCATCAATCATCGGCTATCGCGCCTCTCTTCGTCGAATTTAAAGATAAAACCCGATCTTCACTGGATGTCGTGAAGTATATACATCCGCACTTTACTTGCAATACAAAGATAGAATAGCCTCTACAGGATCAATTAAGAATAACTGGTGTTCGCCGTGCAGCAATTCTTGCAGAACCTTCAATCCTTGGGACGGCGCAAGCTCCTGATGCTTGGGGCTGTCGGTGTCGTCAGCGTTCTCGCGCTGATCTTCGGCCTCTCGGTCGTGACCGCCCCGAGCTACAAGCTGCTCTACAGCCAGCTTTCGCCCTCCAGCGCCGCCGGAATCGTCGACACGCTCGAACAGGCAGGGTTCAAGACGCAGCTTTCCGCAGACGGTAGCTCGGTGTCGGTGCCCGAAGGGGATATTGCCCGCGCCCGCATGGCATTGGCCGAGAAGAACCTGCCCGTGGATGGCGAACCCGGCTGGGAGCTGTTCGACAATGCGAGCGGCTTCGGCATGAACACCTTCATGCAGCATGTGAACCGGCTGCGCGCGATGGAGGGCGAGCTGGCGCGCTCGATCCAGACCATCGACGGGGTGCGCAGCGCCCGCGTCCATCTGGTTCTGCCCGAACGCGAAGCCTTCTCGCGCACCAGCCCCGATCCGAGCGCGAGCGTCATCGTGCGCGCCGCCTCTTCTCGCGGGATCAGCCGCAAGGAAGCGCTGGCGATTCGCAACCTGATTGCGGCGGCGGTGCCCAATCTCGACGGGAACCGGGTGACGGTGCTCTCGGCCAGCGGCGAGACGATCCTTGCGGAGAATTCCGACGCGGCCGGGCAAGCGACGCTGCAGTCGAACAAGGCCGCGACCGAGGACCGGATGGCGCGCTCGATCGAGCAGATCCTGACGGCGCGCGTCGGTGCCGGCAATGCGCGCGTGCAGGTCAATGTCGACCTGTCCAACCAGCGCGAAGTCGTGGTTCAGCAAAGCTTCGATCCCGATCAGCAGGTCGTCCGCTCCACCCAGAACAATGCCGAGCAGCAGAAGGGCGTGCAGAACGGCGATTCCGGCGTGAACACCGGCAACAACATCCCCGGCGCGCTTGGCGGCCCGGGCGCGAGCAGCACGACCGACAGCCGCAGCAAGAACGGCGAGTCGGTGCAATACGAGATCGGCAACACCCGGCGCGAGACCACGACCGAAGCCGGTGCGGTGCAACGCGTCTCGGTCGCCGTGCTGGTGAACGGCATCTACAACGTTCAGGACGACGGGTCGCTGAAATACGAACAGCGCTCGCCGGAAGAAATCGCCCGCCTTACCGCGCTGGTGAAATCGGCGATCGGCTATGACCAAAACCGTGGCGATACCGTCTCTGTCGATAGCCTGCGCTTCATCGATTACTCGATGGAGGTCGGCGGCCCCGTTGGCCCGACGCTGATGCAGCGGCTTTCGAACAATATCGTCTCGATCCTGCGCTGGGTCTTCGCCCTGCTGATCGTGGTCGCCGTGCTTGTCTTCGGTCTGCGTCCGCTGCTGAACCGGGCCGACCGCGAGCGCGCCCGGCTGAGCGAGAAGACCGGCGCCGGGGCGCTCGCAGCCCCGGAAGGCGAGACGGAGGCGGAGGCGCCTGCCGGCAACAACCTGCCCGCCGCGCCCGCCAACGCCGTCGCGCCCCGCACGCAGGAGGCCGCTGAGCCCGCAGCGCCCGTTCAACGTGCGGAGCGCTACGACCCCGCCGGGGATGACGAGCTGATCACCAATTTCGCGATCAGCGGTGCGATCCTGAAGCGCAAGGTCTCCGCGATCCAGAAGATCGCCGAAGACGAGCCGCAAGAGGCCCTCAAGGTCCTGCGCGGCTGGCTATTGAACGAGGCGTGAGATGACGGTTTTCCAGCGCGATTTCGATGAAGAGATGCAGGCGGAAGATGCCCGCCGCGCCGCCGAACGGCTGAAAGTGTTTACCCAGGCCGATCTCGATGCGGCAGCGGCGGCTGCGCGCGCCGAGGGGTTCGAGGCGGGCCGTGCGCAGGGGCGCAGCGAGGCCACCGCCGAGATCATGGCCTCGCTCGAGGCGCGCCAGACCGAGGCGCTGGAGAAATTCGCCCCCGAGATCGCGACGCTTCTGGGCAATCAACTGGCCCATCAGGCCGCGCTGGAGCGGCACCTTTGCGGCTTCGCGCTGCGCGTTTGCGAGAAGGTCTTCCCCGAATTCATCGCGAGCTGCTCGACCGCGCGGGTCGAGACGCAGATCCGGCGGGCGATGGAAATCGCGCTGCGCAAGCCGAGCCTCACGATCCGCCTCTCCCCCGCCAATGTCGCCGGGCTGACCCCGGTGATCGAGGCCAGCGCCGGGCCGAACAGCCCCGCCCTGAACATCGTCGCGGACCCGGCGCTTGCCGATGGCGACATCCATGCCGACTGGGACGACGGCGTGATGGATTACAGCTTCGAGACGGTCTGCCGCAGCATCCTCATCGCTTTGCGTCAGACCGTCTCGCCCCAAGCCACACCAATCAGGAAAGCCGTGTAAATGTCCGACAACGATACGCCCGAATCCACGCAACCGCCTGAGACGCCGGAAACCGAAGCGCAGCCGACGCAGGACGAAGCCCGCGCGGCTGCCGCGGAGAGCCTGCTGCACAGCCTCGCCAGCAAGCAGGCCGCGAGCGACGGTGACGGGCAGAACGTCAACGCGATGCTCAATGTCGGGCTCTCGGTTCAGATCGTTCTGGGCCAGAGCCGCATCCCGATCTCGCAGCTTCTCAACCTGAGCCGCGGCTCGGTCATCGAGCTGGAGAAGAAGATCGGCGAGCCGGTGGACGTGGTGATCAATGACCGGCTCGTCGCGCGCGGCGATCTGGTGAAGGTGGGCGAGAACCGCCTCGGCGTCACCCTGACCGAAATCGTCAAAGACTACGTCCCGACACGATGACCACCCTCGCGAAGCGTTCTTTGACGGCGAAGGCTGGCCTGCCGCTCTTCGTTCTGACCCTCGCCGCGTCGCTCGCGTTCAGCGGCAGCGCCGAGGCACAGGAGGCGGGCGGCTTGCTGGGCGATCTGGCGCAGGGGCTCAACAATGCCGCCCCGGGCAGCGACGCCGCCGCCAGCCTGAGCGGGCGGATCATCCAGCTGATCGCGCTGATGACCGTGCTCAGCATCGCGCCGGGCGTCCTCGTCGTCATGACCAGCTTCACCCGCTTCGTGATCGTCTTCTCGATGCTGCGCTCCGCTCTGGGGCTGAACCAGACGCCGCCGAACATGGTGCTGAGCGCGATGGCGCTGTTCATGACCTTCTTCGTGATGCAGCCGGTCTTCGACGATGCCTGGACCGGCGGGCTTCGGCCGCTTCTGAACAACACGGTGACCGAGGAACAGGCGCTCGTCGGGATCGGCGCGCCGTTCAAGGCCTTCATGTTTGCCAATACGCGCCCGAAGGATCTGAAGCTCTTCGCCGATCTCGTCCGTGACAACGAAGCTGGGCAAAACGCCGAACCCGCGCCCGAGACGCCCGCCCCCGCAACAGCGGAGGAGGCGAGCTGGCGCACACTCGTGCCCGCTTTCATGATCTCCGAACTGCGGCGCGCCTTCACGATTGGCTTCCTGATCTACCTGCCTTTCATCGCGATCGACCTCATCGTCGCCTCGGTGCTGATGAGTGCGGGCATGATGATGTTGCCGCCGGTGATGATCTCTCTGCCCTTCAAGGTGATCTTCTTCGTGCTGATCGACGGCTGGTACATGCTCGCAGGCAGCATGATGCAATCTTATGTTGCCTATGGCGGGGGCGGCTAAGCCTCGGCGCCGCCCCTATCCTTATAAAACGCCCAACCACAAAGAATAGCGCGCGATCCTGATTGAGAATACAAGGATAGACTGCTATTCTTGCCGAGACCTCAGAACAGATCGAGCGCCGACGATGAAAACCTCCCGGGATTACAAGAAACTCCGCGGCCCAGAGAAGGCGGCAATCCTTTTCCTCTGCCTTGGGGAGAAGCATGGCGCCGGGCTGATGCAGAGGCTCGACGATTACGACATCCACTCAATCACCCACGCGATCTCGTCTTTGGGCACGATTCCCGCCGATGTCGTGGAAGAGGTGATGAGCGAGTTCATGGAAACCGCAGGCGATGGCGGCGGTATCGTCGGGTCGATGGAAATGGCGCAAAGCATGCTCAAAGGCTTCCTGCCCGAGGATCGGGTGAGCGACATCATGCAGGAGATCCAGGGCCCGCTGGTGGGGCGCAATATCTGGGAGAACTTCTCTGCGCTCAACGAACAGGTCATCGCCAATTACCTCAAGGAAGAGCACGATCAGACGGTCGCGGCGATCCTCAGCAAGGTGAAACCCGAGGTGGCCTCGAAAGTGCTGCCGCTTCTGGGCGAAGAGCGCATGATGGAAGTGCTGGAGCGGATGATCGGCATCGACACCGTGCCGCGCTACGTCTTCCAGAATATCGAGGAGACGCTGCAGAAAGAGTTCATGAGCTCGGCGACGCGCAACACCGGGCCGGACCCGCAGCAGCGCATGGCCGATCTCTTCAACAAGCTCGACAGCAAGCTGTTCGACGACATCACCCAGCGTCTGGAGAAGCGCATTCCCGACGCGTTCGGCGCGATCAAGGCGAAGATGTTCACCTTCGACGATCTGTGCAAGCTCGACCAGCAGAGCCTCGTCAAAGTCATGCGCGGGGTCGAAGGGCAAACGCTTCCGCTCGCCTTGCGCGGGGCCAAGAAAGAGGTGCGCGATTACTTCCTGAGCGCCCTGCCCGCCCGCTCGCGCGACATGCTGAACGAGGAAATGACTGCGATGGGCCCAGTGCGCGGGCGCGAAGTGCAAGAGGCGCAATCGGCGCTGGTGGACTATGCGCTCGAACTGTCGCGCGATGACGAGATCCGCATCCCGCTCGACGATGACGACGTGATTATCGACTGAGACCAGCCGCGATCTGCGGCCATGCTTACCGGTAGCGCGAGGCCGAGAAGGTCGCGATCGCGGTCAGATCGAAGGTCGCGGGCACGAACTGGCCCGAGCCGCCCTGAACCGCACCTTGCATCAGCGTCACCGCAGCATTCCCCGCCGCCCCGCCGGTCGAGAAATTGTTCGCATCGGACACGGCGACGAAATGAGAGATCAGATTGTCGACCTCCTTCGGGTCCTTGAGCTTTGTGATGTCGAACTTGTCCTCGAAAATCTGTTTCTGCCGCTCGACATCGAGCTTCACGACGTCATTGGGGATGCCCAGAGCCGTGCGCATGAACTGCGCCGTATCCTTGTCTTTCAGGACCGAATACCACGTTTTGACGCCATCGAGCTTCTGGCGGAATTCGAGCACGGACCCGACGGTCGCGTTCTGCTCGCCTTCACCATTGATGAACTGCTGGCTGACATATTGATCGACGATCTTGTCTTGCCACGCGGTCGAGGAGGTATTCGTATTCGCCGTACCGCCGTTGGTGAACCCGAGCGCATCGTAGAGCTTGCGAAATCGCGGATCGGTAAGCTTGTTCACCAGCGAGGTCTTGTCGGCGGAATCGCTCGACAGGATTTCGCGCATCATCGCCTTGCCGAACATCTGGTCTTCCAGATCGAAGGCTTTCATGACGAAGCTATAGGCGTCGTAATTGTCCACCAGATCGGCTGCGGTATGGATATCCGCGATATTCTCGCGGAAACGGCTGATCGCGCGGGCGTGCTGGGGCTCTGCCGCCAGTTGGTCCAGCTGCTTGGCTTGCGTCCGGTCGATCAGTTTCAGCGCGAGGCGGCTGCTCATGCCCGAAATCGTCAGCATTCTTCCCCCTCCAGCGCCACCGCCGGGCTCGCATCTCCGGAGAGGCGCGCGAACAGTTCCTCTTCGCGTCGCATGACCGGGCGCAGTGCGCTCAACGCCTTGTAGTAATCGCCCTGGGAGACCCAGTTCGCGGCCTCGAAGACACCGCCGACCACGGGAGCACTGAAAATCGTGGCAAGATCGGCGAGCTTTTCCTGAATGACCGGCACTAGCGTGTCGCGCGTATCGGCGCGGATCAGCGCGGTCTGGATCAGGAAATAGGCCTGCTTCACCGGGGTCGGCTCGCAGTTTTCATCCAGCAGATCTTCGGCCCGGATCACGTCGGCAGTGTTCTCGATCTGAAGCGTCTGGCGACGGTTGGCATTTCGGATCACGCATCCATTGACCACGATCCGCTCGTTCGGTTTCAACGTCAGTCGTAGTGCCATGACCCGCGCCCCTTTATTCCGCAGCCACCGGCGCGCCAGCGTCGCCGCTGAGCCCACGGATGATGTTGCGATTTACCTCGACGAGGGGAGCGACCGCGCCGCCACCGCCCATTACGACCTGCGTCTCCCGCTCGACCCAGAGCGCGAGAGAAATCAGCGCCGCTTTCAGCTCGGCGGGGAACTGGTTCGCCGGCTCCGCGAGGTCATCGCGCAGTGCGGTCCAGATGCGCTCGTTCTCCCAGAGCGCAGTGCGCAGACCCTGCGCGAGGATCGCCCCTCGCCCGGCCTGCGACGCGCTGTCGTAGTCGGCCAGAAAGGCTTCCAGCTCGCCGGTGACGCGTGACAGGATACGACGCTCGATCTGCCGCGGAGACTCGGTTTCGGAAATGGTTCGCTTATACGCGGCGACGCTCATGCAAGCTCTCCTCTCGATATTCTTTTCTTCTCTTTCGCCGAACTTAGCACGGCGCGGTTAAAGGCGTTTTTAAACTTTGCCGGAAAAGACAACCCAAGCGCGGCAAAAGAAAAGGCCCCGCAACATACGGGGCCTTTCCATTCAGTTCATCGCCACGATTTAGCGGAACAGGCTCAGAAGGTTCTGAGGGCCCTGGTTCGCGATCGAGAGCGACTGCGTCGCGAGCTGCTGCTGGACCTGGTAGGACTGAAGGCGAGCCGCCTCCTTCTCCATGTCCGCATCGACCATGTTGCCGACACCGGTGTCGAGCTTGTCGGTCAGCTTGCCGAGGAAGTCCTGCTGGGATTCCAGCGACTTCTCCGCCACGCCGAGCGAGGTCGCGTTGTCGATGGCCGTCGACAGGGCGCTTTGGGCGCTCGTCAGCGCGCTGGTCAGAACCGCCGCCGAACCACCAGAGATATCGATCCCGCTCAGCGTCGCCTGAAGCGAAGAGAGATCGACCGCCTGGAAGGTCATCGACGTGGTCGCGAAGGAACCGCTTGCGCGGCTGATCCCGGTGACGACCGTCACGTTGGCCGAACCGTCGACGAGGCTGTCGCCGTTGAAGGTCGCCTGGCTGATCGTGGTGCCGATCTGATCGACGATGCTGCGCAGTTCCTTCTGAACCGCAGCATGATCAACCGCGTCGCCCTGAGCGAACGAAACACGCTCGACGAACTGCTGGGCGAGATCCTTCACCGACTCTGCGCCAAGACGCGCGGTCGAAACCGAGTTCTTGGTCAGGGTCAGACCTTCGTTGATCGACTTGTACATGCCGCTGTCGCTGTTCATCGATTCCGAGATCGAGAAATATGCGGCATTGTCTTTCGCCGAGTTGATCTTCTTGCCGGTCGAAATGCGGTTCTGCGTGTCTTCGAGACCCTTGTTGACCCCACGGAGGGTCGCAAGAGCATTCATCGCGGAGGTATTGGTAAGAATGGACGACATTTCTAGTCACTCCTCATTCTGAAAGATATTTGTTTTCGTCTTCTGACAGAAAAACGGCGCGAGCCGTGGAGAGGAATTTTGGGGCGAAGATTAAGCGCAGGTTAACGTTTTGGCGGAATCTAGAATTCCTTATCGATATGCATCTGCGGACCGTCCTGTCCTGTGACCGGTTTGCCACTCTTTCCATAGAGACCGTCGAGACTGTGCCGGTTCCGGATCTTCTCGATTTCGCGCACGATGTCCCGGGTCGCCTCGGACATCCGCGACAGCAGAACGCTGTTATCCTGCACGGCGGTCTTCAGTTGGCGGAGCTTTTCGCGAAGCGCCGGCGCAGCATCCTCAGACGCTTCGAGGAATGGTTCGATCACGGGAATCTTCAATTCGATCCGCTTCAGCAGGTCCGCCTTCCGATCATAAAGCTCGGTGACGCGGTCGAGATGCCCCGCCTCGACCGCCGCGATTTCGTCACGCAACAGATCGAGCGTCGCATCGATATTCGCCTCGAAAGCGGCGAGGTTCGCATCATCCTCGTCGGTCAAAACGGGGCCTTCGGCGGCGATATCGCGCCGGGCCTGCATCCGTTTGCGAAAACGCGACGGGGTCTCATCAGCCATGGTCTTCTCCGTTCGAGTTGTAGGCGCCGATCATTCGTTCGACGCTTTGCGCGATCCCGGTCCGGCCGGAGGCGGCGATCTCGTCGGCGATGCCGCGTGCGAGGAAAGATTTCCACATCTCCTCGGCGTGGCCGCCATCCAGCCCACCCATCTTCACGGTCTTCATCATCTCGCCCACGGCCTGCTGCAGGAAGGTCGCCTCGAAATTCTTGGCGATCTCCTTCGCATCCTGCGACTTCGCACCAGAGGCAGCAGGCGCCTTGAGCGACGCAGCCGAGAGCGACGGCTTCGACGGATCGACCGGGTTCATCAGATAATCTCCAGATCGGCATGAAGCGCACCCGCGGCCTTGATCGCCTGCAGGATCGAGATCGTCTGCCGGGCGCCCACGCCAATCGCATTGAGGCCGTCCACGAGGTCCTGAAGGCTGACATCGCCCCCCTGGAGCACGCTGAACTGAGTGTTTCTCTCTTCGACCTGCACATCCGTTTCGGGCACCACGACAGTCTCCCCGATGGAGATCGGCTTCGGCTGGCTGACCGCGTAGCTTTCCTTGACCTTCACGGTCAGACCGCCCTGACTGATCGCGACCTGATCGATCCGCACATTCGAGCCGATCACGATGGTCCCGGATTTCTCGTCGACCACCACCTTGGCGACGGAGTCGGGCGTGACGGGCAGGTTTTCGATCATCGCCAAAAGCTCCGGCACACCATATTTGCCCTTCGCCTGCACCTCGATGGTGGAGGGGTCGAGCATCTGTGCAGTGTTGTGGCCAAGCTTGTCGTTGATCACGCCCGCCACCCGTGAGGCGGTCGTGAAATCGGGCTCGCGCAGGGACAGGCGCACGGAATTCATCGAGTTCAATTCGAATGCGATTTCCTTCTCGACGATGGCGCCGTTCTCCATCCGCGCGACGGTCGGCACTCCATCCACGATGCTCGCCGCATTGCCCTTCGCGCTATAGCCCGCGACCGAGATCGGCCCCTGCCCCACCGCATAGATCTCGCCATCCGCCCCGACGAGCGGCGTCACGATCAGCGTGCCACCGCGCAGACTGTCCGCATTGCCGAGCGAAGAGATCGTCACGTCGATCGTCGAGCCGCGGCGGGCGAAGGGAGGCAATTTTGCCGTCACCATCACCGCGGCTGTGTTCTTCGTCTTGATCGCATCGCCGGAGAGGTTGCCGACGCCGAGCCGTTCGAGCATCCCCTCGATCGACTTCTTGGTGAAGGGGCTGCCGTTGAGGGTGTCGCCGGTCCCGTTCAGACCGACCACGAGACCGTAGCCCACGAGCTGGTTCTCACGCACGCCCTCGAAACTGGCGATATCCTTGATGCGAACCTGTGCGGCGGCCGGGATCGCGCAGAGCGTCCCTGCAATGACGGAGAGCGCGACGAGCGCCCCACGAACCCCGGCGCGAGAAAACGACGCCCGATTACCTTTTCGGCGCAAAGAAGCAAGCATAGTTTCCTCACATCACCAGCACATTCCGCCAAATTAAAGCAAAACATAAATAGTGTCCAATATAAATCAGTACTATTCTTGACTAATCCTTTGTGGCAACTTAGCGTGATCTTGCCGCTTGTGCGAGAAACTTGCCCGGGATGGAGGCCTGCATGAATATTTACGTCTTTGAGCCTCGCGATGGCCGCGTTCGCGGCCTGCTCAGCGAGCTGGAGAGCGTTGGGCTGCAACCCGTCCTCGTCCCCGCATCCTTCTTCGCGTCCGATCTCAGTACGCTGAACCAGAAGGGCGTCGACACGCGGGCGATCCTGATCGGCGACTGCCCGGAAGTGACTGACTACATCCGGGCCATCCGTAGCTGCGGCTGCCGCAACCCGGTTCTGGTAATGCGCGACTTCAAGAACTCGCGCGATGCCTCGGAAGCACTCGATGCCGGGGCCGACGACGTCATGGTGAGCCCGATCAAGGGGATCGAAGCGCTGTCGCGGATCAACTCGATCATCCGGCGCTCCTATGGCCACGCCGCCGAGAGCATCAGCGTCGGCGAGATCACCGCTTTCTTCGACGGTCGCGACCCGCTGGTCTCCGGCGCACGGCTGAAACTTTCGAACCGCGAACATGCGATCTTCCAGCACTTGGCACTGAACGCGAACAAGGTGATTGCGAAAGGCGCGATCTATGACGCGGTCTACGGGATGAGCGACGACCAGCCCTTCGACAAGGTCATCGACGTCTATATCTGCAAGCTGCGCAAGAAGATCGCCGATGCGGCCGATAGCGGCCACCAATATATCGAGACGGTCTACGGTCGTGGCTACAAGTTCAGTGAGCTGGAAAGCACGAGAGATGTGAAGCTCGCAGCGTATGAGCAAACCGACGCGCGGGGCACGGTAGCCGCGCGATAAACGCGCGGCTCAGAGATAATTCAGGATCGACAGCTTCGACATCTGCGCGGCTACGCTGTAGCTCGCGCTGAGTTGCGTCTGGAGCGCGGTCATCCGGGTCGCGGCCTCATAGGGATCGACCGAGACGTAATCCGACAGGCGGCTATTCAGTACCGAATCCATCGATTGCTGCTGCGTGAGTTTGATGTCGAGCCGCTTCTGCTTCGCACCCAGCGCGGTCTCGGAGTTGCGCAGCCCTTCGACGCCATCGCTCAGCGCTTTGACGCCGGCGGCTATCCAGCTTTTATATGCGCCCGGATCCTTGATCTTCGACACGTCGGTCGAGGCGAACAGCGCAAGCCCCTTGATCAGGTTGCGGAACTCGGGATCGTCCGCCTGCATCCCGTAATCGAGCGTCTCGCCATCCCCGATCAGCGCCGTTTTGCGCGGCGTCCCGGCTGTCGCGTCCCCCTGGAAGAAGGTCGAGCTGTAGCGTTTGGCCGGATCGGCATTGGTGTCGTCGAACACGCTGCCGATCTGCGACAGCATCGCCGCGGCCTGGGTCGCATCTGCGGGGCCGCTGCCCACGATCCCCGACAGGACATCCCCCGCCGAGAGGCCCGTCGCACCGTTCGCCACGTCATAGCCCCGCAGCGCAGCCTCGTCCGAGGCCACCCCGGAGAACAGATGCTCTCCATCGAGCGAAATGTTCAGGGTCGTCATGATGGTGTCGAGGGCGGCGCGCGCGCTTTGCTGCAGGGTCGCTGCCGAGGCGCCGGGGCGCTCGAGGTTGCCGACGGCGAGCCCGAGCACATCCTGCGCGGCCCCGCGCGCCGTAGACGCGCTGGATGCGATCATATCCAGCTTGCTCCCGAGGAGCTTGTTCGAGGTAATGAAATGCGAATTGGTCGTCGCGCGATCTTCCAGCGCGAGCACGAAGGCCGATTTCGCCCCCATATCCGCATAGACATCAGATTTGCGTCCGGTCGCGACCTCGTCGCTCGTCCGTTGCAGCTCTGCCGTGGTGCGGCTGACCGACCGCCGCGAGATCACGCTCATCTGCAAGGTCGACAGCGAATTCCGGATTAGGGGGATCATCGTTCAGTCTCCTCAGACGGCTTCAAGCAACGTGTCCATCATCTTCATGACGGCAGTCATCATCTTCGAATTTGCGGCATAGCTTTGCTGAATCGTTATCAGCTTCTGCATCTCATCGTCGATGTTCACGCCCTGAATGCCCTGGCGCGTGCCGTTCACCGTCTCGGCGGCGGTGCGCGCGGCGGCGAACCGTTCCTGAGCACGGGTGCCCTCGAATTCCTGCGCCGAGATCATGTTGCTGCCGTAATCGCGCAGCGACAGCGACGTCTCCAGCCCCGTTCCCGGGTCCGCCGAAAGCGGATCGTCGAACATCGAAACGAAGGCTTCGATCTGGGTCGAGTCGCCTGCGGCACCCGGCGTGGTGGCGCCGATCCCGTCGCGCAGGCGCGATAGCTGGCCACCCTGCGCCGGGTCCACCGCGGCATTGACCGAAATCCGCCCCGCCAACCCTTCGAGCTTGGCCGGGTCGAAAGCCGCGCCTGCATCGGTGAAGAGCCCCGCCTGCCCCGGCGCGAGCGAGGCATCGGCCCCCTCGAACCCCTGCACGAGCCCCCGTGCCATCTCATCGAGCTGAAGCTGGAAGCGCGGCAGAACGTCTTTCTTCACCGCGAACAGACCGGCGAGACTGCCATTCTGGAAGCCGCGCGCGTCGGTGGAGTCCGGGGTGATCTCCGTCTTGCCCGCGAACAGCTTTCCAGCCACCTGATCATAGGTGATGTAGCTGGCCTGATCGCCGTCGACGAGAGGCGTCCCGCCAGCCGTGTAGAGCGTGGCCCGCCCATCGGTGGAACGGCGCACCTGCATGTCGATCAGCTTCGACGCGTTTTCCACCAGCACATCCATCTGATCTCCCAGATCGGCTGCGCCGAGCGAGCCGGGCGGCGCGTCCGAGATTTGCTTGTTGAGCGAGGTGATCTTGTGCAGCGTCTCGTTGAAATCGGAGACGTCGTATTTGATCTCCATATCGACCTCGCCACCGACCCGCGCGAGCATGTCGCTGCTTTGGTTCAGCGAGGTCACCATCTCCTGCGCGGAGGACGCCACGCCGTTTTGCGCCGCGTTACTGCCGGGGTTGTTCACCAGCGCGATCATCGAACTGCGCAGATCGGTCAGGCGATCCGCAGGCGAGAGGCCATCGCCCGGCTGGCCGAGGGTCGCGGTATATTCGCCCACCGCCTCGTAGATCGCCTGCTCGCGCGCCATCGCCGAGGAATGCTGCCGATACATGCGGTTGAGCGAGGCGTCGACTTCGCGCCGCGCCTCGCCGGTTTGCACCAGGCCGCCCGCGGTCGTGACCTGCGGCAACTCCTTGCGCACATAGCCCTCGGTACTCGCATTCGCGATGTTGCGCGAGGTCGCTTCCGATTGCATCTGCGCCGTGCGCAGACCGCTCGTGCTCGCCTGGAGGGCGCCCGTCAGGCTCATGGGTTTACTCCGTTCTCAGCGTGGCGATCAGCGTTTCAGACGCGTGGTCTCGTCGAGCATCTCGTCCATAGTGGTGACGATCTTCGCGTTGGTGGAATAGGCCCGCTGGGTGCGGATCAGATCGCTCAATTCCTGCGCGATATCGACATTCGACCCTTCAAGCGTCCCCGAGGAAATCGTGCCCACCGGGCCCTCGTTCGCCTTGTGGATCGTGAAGTCACCGCTGTTGCGGGTCAGCCGATAGGCGTCGCCGTCGACCTCCTGCATCCCGTTCGGGTTCGCCACATGGGCGAGCGGAATCTTGTAGAGCGCCTGTCGCTGGCCGTTATCGAAGATCCCGTACATCGTGCCGGTATCATCGACCTCCATCCGGGTCAGCGCGCCGGCGGACGAGCCGTCCGTGTCGAATTTCTGCGGGGTGAAATCGCCGGCGAACTGGGTCATCCCGTCGAAGCTGTTCAGCGCACCGAGCCCGACGTCGATCGGCTGGGTCGTACCACCGTCATTCATCGTCAGGCTCATGACGCCCGTGGTCGTGTCCATCGAGAAGGCACCGGGGGCCGTGGCGAGATTGGTCACGCCGGAATAGCTGACCGGGGCGCCCGCATTGGGCCCGCTGGCGGCGAAATCGACCGTGACCTGACCGTAGGGAACGCCGTCGCCATCGGACACGGTCACGTCCCACTGGTTCTGGGTCGCAGTCGGCTGCCAGGAATATTCGAGCCGCTTCGCCGCACCGAGCGGCGTGAAATATTGCGAGGACGAGGTGAAGGGTGCGCCCGGCGTCGCGTTTCCGGTTTCCTGCGAAGGCAGATTGCCTTGCACGCTGACCGTGGTCGTCGCCTTCGCGCTCAGCGTCGCATCGGTCACGTTCACCGTCTTCAGCCCATTGAAGCTGTTGCCGTCGATCGAGCCGAGCGTGCCGTCGGTATAGGGGTAGCCCGAAAGGAAATAGCCTGCCGAATTGACAAGGTCGCCATTCTCGTCGGGCTTGAACGACCCGGCGCGCGTCAGGACGTAATCGGATTCGACGCTCGTATTGGCTCTGCCAGACACAACGAAGAACCCGTTCCCGTTCACCGCGAAATCGGTTGCGGAACTGGTGGGGATCACCGCGCCCCCGTTCGTCACGTCGGAGGAAACGACAGCATTGACGCCCGAGGGCGCATCGAGCCCGCCGCTCGGCGTCATGGTCACCATCTGGGCGAAGCTGCGCTTGTAGCCCGTGGTATTCGCATTCGCGATATTCTCGGAAATTTCGCCAACGGCGACGGAGTTTGCGTTCAGGCCGCTCACGCCGGTCTGCATCGCGCTCGAAATACTCATGGTTTTATCCTCTCATGTCCGAAGAGAAGGGGGTCCTATCTTGGAGATATGCGATCGATGTTTAACTGGAGTTAAAAATATCTGCGTTTTGTCTTTGACGATGTTGGTGAGGAGTAATGCATAGCAAAGATATCTACCCGCCAGCCTGCTTCGCCTCCGACCCAACCATCTCAAGCGCGTCATCCGCCTTGCGCAGCCGGTCCCGCGCAGCCGCGTCCATCAGCGGGCTGAGTTTTGCGGGCTCCGCCAGAAGGCTTGCGACGAGCTTGTTGAGATCTTCACGCCCCGCCAGACGCGGGAAGACCTCGGCGACGCTGCGGGCCGTGGTCAGATCGCCGGAGCGGTAAGCGGCCAGCAGCAATTCGACCGCGTCGGTCTCGGAGAAATCGTCCGGGGCCTTCTTCCACAACTCGCGATAGGACCGCGTCGCCGCCTTCCAATCGCCCTTCTTCCAGTGGAGCCGCGCCTGAAGCCGCAGATGATCGGCCGAGTGCGAGGTGACCTTGGCCTGCAAGGCCGCATCGGTCTTCCCGGCCTCGGCCAGAACGCGGGCCTGCAGCGCGTTGAACTGGTTCAGCTCCTGCGCATCGGCGGGGCGCTCGGAGGTCTCCAACACTTTGGCGGCGCGGGCGAATTGCCCCCCGCGCGCAAGCGCCTCCGCCTCGCGCAGCGCCAGATAGGCCATCCGATCTTGCGACACCGCCTCGGGGTTGTCCTTGCGCTGTGCGCTCAGAGCTTCCCGGATCTTGCGATATTCCGTCGCGGCCTGAGTCGTAGCCCCCAGCTCCAGCAGGCGATCCGCGAATTGCTCGGCATAGGTCTGAAAATCGGGACGGACCTCGTAATAGGCCTCCAGCCGCTGATGCCCCTCGGCAAAATCCGTGAGCGAAATCTTCCCCGCCGCACCCTTCGCATAAAACGCCTTTAGCAGCTTGTCGGCGGCCTTCGCCGCCGCGCGCGCCTGCGGACGCTCGGGAAACCGGGTGAGGATCTCGCCATAAGCGATCAGCGCATCCACATCGCGGCCGGACGTCTCGCCCAGATGCGCGCGCTGCTCGAGCGCCTGCAGGTCGAACCTGTCGCCGCGCCACGCAAGGTTAGCCTCGGCGAGCATCGACAAACCTTGGTCGGGCGTCAGCGCTCCATGTTCAAGTCCCAAGCTGACCAATGCGAGCCGCGCCCGCTGCGCGTACCGATCCTGCCCCTTCGCCGCTTCGCGATAGGCGGCATAGGCCTTGTCGGGATGATGCGATTGCTCCGCCACCCGCCCAATAAGAAAGCTATAGACCGGCTGCGATTTAAGCTCGGGGTAGCCGTCGAAATCCCGGCTCAGCCGCTGAGCCAGCGGCCATTTCTTGACCGCGATCGCGCCTTCCAGAAGCGCAGGCAGGCAGGCCTCAACGAAAACGGGTGGATAGGCTGGAAGCCGGTCAGCCGCACCCGCGAGATTGCCCTCAAGCTCCACCGCGTCGCCCTGCGTGATCGCGTTCAGCGCCGCCCAGAGGTGATAGTCCTGCCAGTTCGCCCAGTCGGCATTCGGCAGGAGGGTGCCAGTCGGCACCCCCATCCCTTCCATGATGCTGAACCCTGCCGCAATCGCGCGCCAGCGGGCCTGCTCTGCCGGGATCAAACCGTCGGGCATCTCGTCGCCCAGCACGGAGCGCCCCTCGGGCAGCATGACATGGGCGAGATAGAATTCCGCAAGATCGAGCCGCGCAATGGCGTGCGACGGCCCCGGCTCGGCTGCAGCAACGCCTGCGGCCAGCGCATCGCGATCCGCGAGGAACCCCGCTTGCGTGTATTGCGCGAAATCGAAAGGGGGAGGTGCGGGAAGCGTCTCCGCCGCAGCACCGCCGCTGAGAAGACAGAGCGCCAAAACGCCGCCCATGAAGGGAAAACCGCCTCGCAACTCCATCACCTCTTGCCCAAACGCACCAGAATTCCTTCGCGCCTTAAAGAATAGTATTGATTATTCCAAGATTAGCAAACATTATTGAATAGAAATTGGCAGCGATCCAAGCACAAAGACACAAGATCCATTCTCGCGGACGGAAATTCATGGATAGCTCAAATTACGTCTCTCTATCCCTCGCCTCGACGCTGTGGCGCAGCCTCGACATTTCGGCCAACAACATGGCCAACGCCAACACGGCAGGCTTCAAGGCCGAACGCTCGCTGACCGAGAGCTATAACTCGAAGGGCAATGCGGGCCCCGAGGATGACGTGAGCTACGTGCTCGACAAGGGCTCCTATCTCGATGACCGCCAAGGCTCGCTGACCAAGACGTCCAATCCGCTCGATGTCGCGCTGAACGGGGACGGCTGGCTCGCCTATACCACGCCCGAGGGGCAGACGGCTTTCGGGCGCGACGGGCGGCTGACCGTCGACCCGCAGGGCAATCTCGTGACGCTGACGGGCAACAAGGTTCTCGACCGGGGCGGCGCGCCGATCGCGATCCCGCCGGGCGAGAAGATCACGATCTCCCGAGACGGCACGATCTCGGGGCCCAATAGCGGCACCATCGGCACGCTGGGCATGTTCACCGTGCCCGACATCCAAAGCTTCAATCGTCTGGGCGGCGGCCTCTTTGCCGCGCCCGGAGGCGCCCCCGCCTTCACCCCGTCTGACACGACGCAGGTCGCTCAGGGCTTCGTCGAGGAGAGCAATGTCCAGCCGGTGGTCGAGATGACCCGAATGATGGACATCCAGCGCTCCTACGAGCGGGCGGTGAAGTTGATGGATGAACAGAACACCCTTCGTCAGGAAACACTGCGCAGGCTTGGCAAAGTCTGACCGGCGCGAAAAGGAGCTGAACCATGAGAGCACTTGGAATTGCCGCGACGGGGATGCTGGCTCAGCAGACCAATGTGGACGTGATCTCGAACAACATCGCGAACGCGAACACCACCGGCTACAAGAGCAGCCGCGCCGCCTTTCAGGATCTGGTCTACCAGTCGCTGCAACGCGAAGGCTCGCTGACCTCGGCCGACGGAACCGCACGCCCTGTGGGCGTGGATATCGGCCTCGGCGTGCAAAGCGCGGGCGTGGTGCGGCTCAACACGCAAGGCGGTCTGGTGCAGACCGAAAACCAGCTCGATCTCGCGATCGACGGCGGCGGCTATTTCACCCTCAACATGCCCGATGGCAGTCAGGCCTATACGCGGGCCGGCACCTTCCAGCTGAGCCCCGAGGGCCAGATCGTGTCGATGGACGGCTATGAGGTCGCACCCGGGATCAACGTCCCGGCCAACACCACCAATGTCGAGATCAACCAGCAGGGTCTCGTGATGGCCTATGTCGGCAAGGACCCGACCCCGGTGCAGATCGGCCAGATCACGATGTCGACCTTCGTCAACGAGGCGGGGATGAAGCCGCTGGGCAACAACCTTCTGCAGGCCACGACCGCTTCGGGCGAGCCGACCGAGGCGCTGCCGGGCGATCCGGGCGTCGGCATCTTGCGTCAGGGCTACCTTGAGAGCTCCAACGTCAACATCATCCAGCAGATCACCGACCTGATCTCGGCGCAGCGCGCCTATGAGATGAACTCGAAGGCGATCGAGACGGCCGACCAGATGATGTCCACCTCGAACCAGATCAAGTGATGCCATGATCCCGAAATTCGCCTCTGCAACTGCCGTTCTCGCCACACTCGTCACCGCGCTTCTCGCCGGACCCGCGAGCGCGGAATCCGTGCGCGTGCTGATCGCCGAGAAGGCTGAGCAGTCCTGGGGCCTCGAGATGCCGCCGAGCGGTCATTTCGAGATCACGCTGCAAGACAGCGACCCCGGAGACGCGGAGATGATCAGCGATTTCTGGATGGATCGCTCCACGGGGCAATTTCTCGCGAATGCGGTCGAGGCGTCGGGCGATGTGCGGCGCCTCGCGGGGCTTGCACTGCTGAACGTGCCCGTTCCTGTCCCGACGCAGCAAATCCTCCCCGGCGCCATCCTGTCGGGCGATGATTTCCAGATGGTCGACCTGCCCTATGGCCAAGTCGGCGCCTATGCCGTGACGCAGCTCGACCATCTGGCCGGGATGCAGGTGCGCCGGGTCCTGGCGCGCGGGCGTCCGGTGATGAGCCAGTCGATCACCGAGCCGGTCATCATCTCGCGCGGCGACCCGGTCTCGATCGAATATTCGAAAGGCCCGATGTCGCTGACCGCGCCCGGCAAGGCGATCTCCGACGCCCATGCGGATCAGTCGGTGCGCGTGGTCAATCTCGTAAGCAACAAAATTGTCGAAGGCATCGCCAAGCCCGATGGCAAAGTGGAGATTCAGAAGTGAGACATCCGTTCTACATCCTGCCGATGCTCGCGCTGGCCGCCTGCGGTCCCGGCACGGCCTTCGAGCGCGACCCGAAAGTGAGCGACATGGTCGTCGATGGCGACACGATCCCAGAAGTGAACCGGGTCAGCGTTCCGATGCCGCCGCTGGAGCCTACGCGCATTCCGCAGCGGGCCGAGGCCGCGTCGCTCTGGCAGACCGGCTCCACCGGCTTCTTCGGCGATCAGCGCGCCGACAAGGTGGGCGATCTGCTGACCGTCGATATCGACATCAACGACGAGGCGCAGCTTCAGAACGCCTCCCAGCGCAGCCGCGACGGCAGCCAGAGCGTCGGCTTCCCGACCTTTCTCGGCTATGGCGGAAAGATCGCGAAGATCCTGCCCGGCGTCAGCGAGAAAGACCTGCCCACGGGCAGCAATATCGTCGATCTCAGCTCGCAATCGAGCGCCAGCGGCACCGGCTCGATCAAGCGCAACGAGACGATCAGCCTCAAGGTCGCGGCCCTCGTCATCCGGAAGCTGCAAAACGGGAATTTCGTGATCGCCGGACGCCAGGAGGTGAAGGTCAATCACGAGCTGCGCGAATTGCGGGTGGCCGGGATCATCCGTCCCGAAGACATCCGGATGGACAACACGATCCCCTACGAGAAGATCGCCGAGGCGCGCATCTCCTATGGCGGGCGCGGCCAGATCAGCAAGGTTCAACAGCCCCGCTACGGGGAAGACGCGCTCGACGTCGTCCTGCCCTACTGAGCGCGACCCATGCCGCGCTGGAGAACACTCGTGCTGCTCATCGTGGTGGTGCCAATCGTCGCGGCGGGCCTGGGCTATCTTGGCGGCAGCCAGATCGCGCCAGGGCCCAAAGCGCCCGAAGCCCCGCCCGAGCCTGCCCCGCGCGACATCGCACTGGGAGCGATTACGGTCCCGATCTTCCGGGCGCGCGCGGTCAGCTACCTGACGGTCGATGTAACGCTGGTTCTGAAGGGAAAAGAGCTTGCCGATGGACCGGCGCTCGTGCCGAAACTGCGCGATGAGTCGCTCGATCTGCTGACCAAACTCGCGGACAATCGGATCTTCGACCCCGATACGGTCACGCCTGACGAGCTCGTCCCGCTGCTCGAGCGCGGCCTCGAGGACCGTGTGCCCGGCTTACAGGCGGCGAAGGTGAACAGCGCGGCACCATTCAAGCAAGGATAGGAACTCCGCCGCCGCGCACCGCGCAGGGGGACACTCGCGTCAGCCCGACACCGCAACGATGAGCGAGCTGGGCACTTCCTCGCCATTGCGCAGAACCAGCGACTGCCCCTGCGACGAGAACCGCACCTGCTCGACCTGCGTGCTGGGATAGGTGTCGTAGGAAACCGCATTGCCATCGGCATCCTGCGCGTCGATCTCGACCCGGAACGTGTCATCGGGCACCGGCAGCCCCGCGGAATCGCGCCCGTCCCAGCTCAGCGCGATCTTCTCGCCCGAACGTCCGGGCAGGCCCGTGATCCGGCGCAGTTCGGTCCCGTCCTCCGTCTTGATGATCGCAGTCACCTTGTCGGCGGGGGCGGCGAGCTCATAGCTGGTGCTGGCCTGACCGTCGCGCAGCTCGATCCGGTCGGAGGCGAGCGACACCGTCTTGCCCATCAGGGCCACATCCGACATCCCGCCGATCGCGCTCAACTTGGCGTCGATCGTCTTGAGGTTGGTATTGGTCTGCACCGATTGCTCGACCTGACTGAGCTGCGCCAGCTGCGAGACGAATTGCGTCGAGTCCATCGGCTTCAGCGGGTCCTGATTTTTGATCTGCGCCGTCAGAAGCTGCAGGAAGCTGTTGTAATCCGCCGAGAGCTTCGACTGCGCCGGATTTGCCGTGGCGGTCGTGTCGGTCGCAGTCGCGGCCGGATTGGTGCTTGTCGGGGAGATGCTCATCTGGGGCTCCTCAGGTCCTGATATCCAGTTGTCCGTCGTCGATGGTGGGCTGCCAATCGGCGCCCAGCACGGGGACGTCTTCGTCAATGCTCGCGCCTTGGCCGGAGGAGCGTTCTTCTTCGCCCTCGCCATGACCGCCGAATTGCTCGAAATCGAGCGCGCCGCTATCCATCTGCAGGCCCTGCCCCGCCAGGATCGCCGCGAGCGTCTCGCGATCCCCGCGCAAGGCGCTCAGCACCGCCGGACTTTCGGCCCGAACGACCACGTTGACCTGACCGTGCTTGTCGCGCTCCACGTCGATCTCGATATCGCCCAGCCCGCGCGGGGTCAGGGCCACGCGAGTGCGCCCCTCCTGCAGATCGGCGCGGCGGAGTTGCGTCGCGACAAAGACCGCAAAGCGCGGCGAGGGCTGGGCTGTCTGCCCCGGTTGCGCCGGAGCCTCGCTCCGGGCTGTGTGACTTGCGTCATGCTGCGTGAGCCGTGCCACGGCCGCATCGGGCAGCGCCCCGGCGCGGGCGGCCTCGGCGAATGGCTGCGCCGGTTTGGGATCGCCCTTGCCCGGCGCGGCGGATAGCACTGCCGCCTGCGCCTCGGTCTTGCCCGTCTTCCCCGCGCCGTTCGCGGCGGCTTCCAGAACGGCACGCACGCGCGGGTCCATGTCGTTCTGGGGGACCTCCGGCGCCAGTGGCGCAGGCACCGCCCCGGCAAGCCCCTGCGGAACGGAGGTGATGACCTGCGTCTGCGTCTGCGGCACCTCAGGCTGCGGCTGCACCATCGGAGAGGAAAGGTCGCCCACAGAATGCGCGGGCGTGAGCCCGGCGACCGATGGGGTCTGCGCGCCGCCCTTTTGCGGCGATGCGGGCTCAGGCGGCTTCGCTTGCAGACCGAGCGAGACCAGAAGGCTCGCGAAGACCTCGTCGATCGTGTCGCTTTTGTCGCGCGCATGATCCGAAGCGGGCTTTGCCTCTGCGCCGCCCGCTTGCAGCTCCATAGCTTCGAGCGCCTGGGCGAGAGCTTCCTGCAATTTCGTGCCATGCGCGGCGTCGAACTCGGCGAGCACCGTCGCGAGCGAGGAGCCCAGCTCTTTCAGCACCGCCCCGATCGGCTTGCCCTGCGCCAATTCTGCCAGCGCACCGTCCCGAACCTTCTGCAGCTTCCCGGCCAGCTCGGCCTGAAGCGCGGGATTCCCCGCAAGGACCGCCGCTGTCGCACCCTTGGGCGAAGCGGCCACCGCCGACGCCCCCGCCTTCGCGGCACTACCCGCATCCGGTTGCACGCCTTGCAAAAGCGATCCGAAGCCGGTCGCCTCCGATGACGACTTCCGCCCGGCCCCTGCGCCAGAGGCCGTCGTCTTCAGCAATGTCGCAGCTATCGCGTCCATCTCATCACCCTCGTCACATCAGCCCGGCATCTCAGTTCGCGCGCGCCCCAGGAACCCGACTGCGAGATCGGCGCGAGCACGCTTGTCGCACGCGGCATATTGCAAGGCAGTCCGGCGCCCGCGCGCCCATGTCCTGCGATCATCAGATGACGTGCCATCCCAGCCCTCTCAGTTCAGCATCGCAGGGCTGAACCCGCGTTTTTCAAGGCATCGCTTCAACCGGATGAGCGCGCGCTTTTCGACCTGCCGGGCGCGCTCGCGGCTCATCCCGAGATCGCGGGCCAGATCGTCGAGAGACTCCGGCGGCGTCTGCAATTTGCGGCGCAAGACCATCTCGCGATCCGGCGCATCCAGATCGTCCAACGCATCTTCCAAAACCTCATGCGCTGCGCGTGCGGCGGATGCGGCCACCGTCTGCTCTTCGGGCGTAAGGTCCGGGCTGCGCATCATCTCCATCATCTCGGCGTCACTGTCATCGAACGACCTGGCATCCAGCGCCACCAGACCGGTCAGAAGCTGGCTCGCCTCGGGATTGTCCAGCCGCCCCATCCGCGCATCGAGATAGACCCGCGCCGGCACATCGATCACCGTCTTGATCCGGGCGAGCGCATTGAGGACGCAGGTCATCACCCACCAGTGCGAATAGGTGGAGAAGCGCACGTCCTGCGTCAGATCGAACCGTTCGGCGGCACGCATCAGACCGATGATCCCTTCCGCCACGAGGTCTTCGAGCTCGACCGGATTGGTCGCCCAGCGACGCGCCTGCGCATAGGCCTGACGGACATGCGAGCGCAGGAGAATTTCGAGCGAGTCCCGATCTCCATATTCCTGCCAGCGCGAGATGGCCTGCCGTTCTTCTTCAACATTCAGAAATGGCGCATCAAGTGCAGCACGGAAGCTCAATGCAAACATTACTCCGCCTCTATCCGCTCTATTCTTGAAGAACAGAAGACCACGGGGGCATGTTTGGAGAAAGCTTTACTTGATTAAAGGCAAGTTAATCGGAGGCTTTTCTGGTTAACCTCGGATTAATGCCGCGGGAGGCCGCGCCGCCTCTCGAGACGGCGCGGCATTCTCATGACTTTGTCAGACTGGCTCGGTCCGCCAACCGAGCGCAGAACGCATAGCGGCCGTTTTCCACGGCCTTCGCGCTCACAGGTGACTGCCCGTCGCGGTCGCGCTGCGATCCCGTGCATCTTCGTGCAGCGAACAGCCACCACGTGCGGGCGACGCCATCGCCGGCAGCCGGAGGTCGATCGCACGGTCCCCAAAACCATGCTTCACCCCTGCGACTTGCGTCGGCTCGATCACCACGAGGCTTCCATAAGGCACCTCGATTCCAAGCTCTTCCGCAAGAATATCACCAAGCGAGATTCCCGGCAGAAGCTCTTCGGCTTCGGGCAGCACGAGCAAGCTTGCATCCTTGCGAGTCGAGCGCAGCAAAACAGTGTGCGCAGGCAGAAGCGCAGCCGCCACCAAACTTCCCTGAGACCCTGCGCCCGATGACGCTTGCGTCACCGAACCTTCCCAAATCTGCGCTAACAAATCGTTATTTTTCATGGACATCCCTAATCCCCGAGTCCCCAAATTCCAGTAACGGCAGATTACCAGCGATTCACGATCCGGTAAGGTTAAGGATTGTTAAACCGTAAGGCGAGTAAGGATAAATTCTACGTGAAGGTGGCGAACCGGTGACCGCCAAGTTATCCCCAGACCGGCAACGGGCGAAGCGTTGGAAAGCCTATTTTTCATAGGTTCAAACACTATCGGTTGTGGGCACCCCCTCAACCATCCACAGCTTGTCGATGGTGCGACCACAGATTGTGTGCTCACGATCAGTCGCCGAGATGTTAACAATTAATAGCTTGACAGCGACTACCGCTAAAACAGTCCCAGAGACTCAACAACTCAATCTGAAGTTGTAAGGCTGCGCGACTTCCCGACGGGAATCTCGTAGAACGAGTATCCAGCCGAACGCACTGTTTCCACGACATATCTCTCGCCGAACGCGTCACGCAGCTTCTTGCGAATCTTGGTGATGTGAACGTCGAATTTGCGATCACCATAGACCCACATGCAGTTGTCGATTCGTCGCGACAGCGCGTCCCGCGTGACGATTCGTCCGCCGCTCCGGATCAGCTCGATCATGATCTCCCCCTCCGTGGGGGTAAGCTGCACCGCCTCGACGGCATCAGGGCCGGTCAGGCGGTTTTCCTCGTCGATCTTGAGGCGAGCGACTCGCTTTTCTTCGCTCGGGAAGCTGATGGGCAGACTGTTGCCCGCCCGAAGCCAGAGACGCGCGGCCAATTCCCTCTGAGAATAAGGCTGTCGGATCACATCATCGGCGCCGGCCAGAATCATCTCGGCAGCAAGCTCTCCGTCCGGAGTGGAGTCGACGAAGAAGATCAGGCTCTCCTTCGTACTGACGCGCGCAGTTCGGATCAGATCCGCGGCACCCTCTGCGTCGGCAAGGCTGATCAGCAAGATACATGGGGTTCCATGCAGCAGAATATATTGCTCGGCCTCAATCGCAGTTGCGAAAGGCAAAGGCTCCCAGCCGCAGCATGCGCGAAAGAAGTCGGACAACTGTCCTTGCTTCGCGCCTTCTTCCGCTACGATGATGACGTTCTGTCTTCGCATGGCGTCTGAGCCAAACAAAAGGCAACTCCCCGTATCCCTCAGCGCTTTCGGGGCGAGACACGGTCTTACGCCCTCCCCCGTCGCACTGTCACTTTCGAATAACACCGAGCGTCACACTGGAAGGCGAAGCGTAAATCCGCCGAGCCTGACATCTTTGCATTTTCGAATTATTATCCCTGCGATATGCGATAATTCACGTGTTTTTGCCAGACAAGTCCAGCCTATGCCTTGAAATAGGACGCATCGACGGACGTTCAGCGGAAAAATTGGATTTCTTTGACCTAACTTTAAGAATTTCTTCAATCTTTCCCCTAAGAACAAAACCATGTGAGAGTAGACATGACGCAACAATCCCCGGCTTGCGCCGGCGAGCCAGCGACTTCCCGCACCCCGGCAGTGCCGATTTCGGAGAGTGTCTTTCCTGATCGGCTGATCTGCCTGGAGACGGGCCGCCCGATCAAGATGTTGAAGCGTCATCTTAAAAACCTGCTCGGAATGACCTTCGAGGAATATCGCGCCAAATGGGATTTGCCGCCGGACTATCCTACGAGTGCCCCGGACTATCAGCTCGCCAAGCAGCGTTGGCGCACGCGCGACAAACTGCATTGATCACCGCTAGGACAGCCGAAGCACTCGCCATAACAATCCTGCCAAAAAAATGTATCTTTGCAGGAAACCCAAGCACAGTTACCCGCGTTTGTTGACAGAAACGCATGTTGCACGTAACTTTCTCTACTAATCCGGGGATAGTGCAAAATTTAAGCATTGGAGAGACCACATGTCGAAGGATCGGCCCACGGATGCAGCTAACATTATCGCGACAGTGGCTGCCGCCTATGCCGCCCGCGCGGATGTAACGGCGGATCAAGTGGTCGACCTCGTGGCGAAGCTCTCCGCGCAGTTTGGCGAGGAGCTGAACGAGGCAAGCGCCTCTCACGCAGTGGATACTGTCGCGGCCAGCGCCAGTCCCTCGCGGCCGCAACCCGCACTTCCCATTGAAGACGCGGTGACCGAGGATAAGGTCTTCTGCCTGTGCTGCGGGCGCGGCTTCAAGATGCTCAAGCGCCATCTCGGCTCGGAACATGGGCTGAGCGAAGACGAATATCGGACCCTGTTCAATCTGCCCGCCGATATGCCGCTTGTCGCCCCCAGCTATTCGGCGCGCAAAGCGGCCTATGCCAAGAAAGTCGGCCTGGGCAAGCACAGCCGCGACGACCTCGAAGCCTCGCTTCACGACGCCTGATCGCGCGCGGGCCGCACAACGCCCGCCGCCCGAAAACGGTTCCAAAGCTACCATTGCGCGGCTTTGTTTCCAGATCATGAACGATTATCGCCCTCTTTTGGCCCATTTTTAATCCGACAACCCACAGTCAGGGGCTGCAGGACACGTATGCCCTGAGAATACAGCTGGCTCCGGTCGGCGAGGTGGGAAAGGGCAATCCATGGCACGGTCGAACCAAGCGCCGATCATTGTGAAGCGGAGCGATGACGATCACGAATCCGAGCATCACGGCGGAGCGTGGAAAGTCGCCTACGCGGACTTCATGACCGCAATGATGGCCTTCTTCCTGCTGATGTGGATCCTGTCCGTGTCGGATGAAAACCAACTGACCGGGATCGCCGATTACTTCGCGCCGGCGAAAATCTCGATGCAGGCGCCCGGTGGCACCGGTCCGCTCGCTGGCGAGACGATCGGGCCGAAAGGCGTCCTGAACGCCTCGCGTGCCAATGATGCCATCCCCGCCAATCCCGGCGTCGGACAAGCGACCGATCCCTCGACCGAGATGGCCAACGCCTCCGGCAAATCCAAAGACACCACGCCCGACGCGACGACGGACAAGCTCGCGACCGCGGCAGAGGCGACGACTGAGGCCGGAGATGCGACCGACGCGAAGACCGCTGCGGCCACGCCGCATGCCGTCGACGACGCCCGCTTCGAGACTCTTCAGACCCGGATCACGCAAGCGATCCAGCACGTCCCGGACCTTCGTCCGCTGCAGCAGAACGTGTTGTTCCGGCGCACGCCGGACGGGCTGAATATCGAGGTCGTGGATCAGGCTGGCAAAGCCATGTTCGCCTCGGGCAGCGCGAAGATCGACGGGCCGACGTTGAAGCTGATGGATCAGCTTGGCCGCGCCCTCTCCGATCTGCCCAATGACGTGCTGATCGCGGGCCACACCGACTCGGTCCCCTATCAGAAAGCGGGCGGCACCTACGGGAACTGGGAGCTGTCCTCGGACCGCGCTAATGCGACGCGCCGGGCGCTCGTGACCGCCGGGGTCGCCCCGGAGCGTATCACCCGCGTCTCGGGCCTCTCGGACACCGATCCGCTGAAACCGGCAGAGCCCCGCGATCCCTCCAACCGCCGGATCACGGTGACCCTCGCCTATCTTCATCCGAAAACCGATGCGCCCGCGCCGACCGATACAGCGACGCCGCGGCTCGAGGCGAAGGCGGAACCCACCGCTCCGCAACCGGCCCCGGCAGTCGAACACGCGGCCCCCGAAGCTGCAGCGCCCGCCGCGCCGAGCACGTCGGAACAGCCGCAGAAATACAGCTCCGTCGCGCTCGACGATCTGCGCAGTGCCCTGCAATAACCCCCATCATCAAAGAAAAACGCCGGCGCGAACTTAATCGCGCCGGCGTTTTTCTTTGTTCGCTTAGGTCGGACCCTCAGATCAGACCGGCATGCGCCATCGCGGCGTCGATCGCGGTCTTAGTCTCGGGCAGAAGCTCGGTCAGCGGCAGACGCACTTCGGCCGAGCACATGCCCAGCTTCGACATCGCGTATTTCGCGCCCGCGACGCCCGGCTCGAGGAAGATCGCCATGTGCAGCGGCATCAGCTTGTCCTGATAGCTCAGCGCTTTGGCGTAATCGCCCGCAAGCGTCGCCTCTTGGAACTCGGCACACAGCTTCGGCGCGACATTCGCAGTCACCGAGATGCAGCCCACGCCGCCATGCGCGTTGAAGCCGAGCGCGGTCGCGTCTTCACCGGACAGCTGGATGAAATCGGGACCGCAGGTCGCGCGCTGCATTGAGACACGCTCCAGCTTGCCGGTCGCGTCCTTCACACCGACGATGCGCGGCAGCTTGGCCAATTCGCCCATCGTCTCGGGGATCATGTCAATCACCGAGCGGCCGGGAATGTTGTAGATCACGATCGGCAGTTCGCAGGCATCGTGCAGCGCGCGGTAATGCTCGATCATGCCGCGCTGCGTCGGCTTGTTGTAATAGGGCGTAACGACGAGCGCCGCATCGGCCCCGGTTTCGGCCGCGTGCTGGATCAGACGGACGCCTTCGGCGGTCGAGTTCGAGCCCGCGCCCGCGATGATCGGGATACGGCCCTTCGCGGCTTTCACGACCTCGGTGATGACGGTCATATGCTCGGCATGGCTCACCGTCGGGCTTTCACCGGTGGTGCCGACCGGCACGAGGCCGTGGCTGCCCTGGTCGATATGCCACTCGACGAGTTTCTTGAGCGTGTCCAAATCCAGTTCGCCGTCCTTGAACGGCGTGACCAGTGCGGGAAGAGACCCTTTGAACATGACACGCTCCTTTTTTGGTTGGGCCGGGAAGGTGAGTCGTCCCAGCGGAAATCGGCCGGGTTATAGGCGGTTGCGCGACGGTTGCCAACTTGTGATTCATCCCCATCTGTGAGAGGCCCGTAGCAAAGGGACAAACCCGCGACCACGAGCAGCTATGATGATCCGACGCCAGTTCCTCGCCGCTCTTGCGGCTTCGAGTTTCGCGCTCTCGCCGGCCGCGCTTCGCGCCGCGAGTTCGGCGCTGTCCGATGCTTTCGCCGCGGCCAATTCCGGGAACTGGGACGAGGCTGAAAATCTCGCACGCCGCGTCGGTCCTTTGGGCTTCGATGTCATCGAGTGGAAACGGCTGCGCGACGGCGAAGGAGACTTCGCCGACTATCTCGATTTTGCCACTCGCCGCGCCGATTGGCCCGGCATGCCGTGGCTGCGCGAAAAAGGCGAGGCCACGCTCGACGGCATCCCGCCGCGCGAGGTGATCGCCTATTTCAAACTCGGCCCGCCGCAGACCGGCACTGGCGCACTGGCGTTGATCGGTGCGCATCTCGCCTTGGGCCAGAAGGCGCTGGCGGCTGAGGTCGCCAAGACAGCATGGCGCCAACTGCCGATGGACGGAGACGAGCAGGCGAAATTTCTCGCCGACTACCCGTCGCTTATCTCTGCCGATCATGGCGGGCGGATGCAGAACATGCTCGATCGCGGGCATCTGTCGGATGCGCGCCGGATGATTGGTTTGGTCACGCCCGGCACCAAGGCCGTGGCCGAGGCGCGGATCGCCCTGCAGGCGCGCGAGCAGGGCGTTGACGATCTCGTCGCCGCCGTGCCCAGCTATATGGTCGAGCGCTCCGCAGGGCTTGCCCGCGACCGCGCAATGTGGCGCTGGCGCGCCGGGCTGGAAGACGGCGCGGCAGAGCTGATCCTCGAACGGTCGAAATCCGCAACCGATCTGGAAGACCCCGACCTTTGGGCGACGCTCCGCGGCTATCAGTCGCGCTGGGACCTGCGCGCGGGCAATACGCAGCGCGCCTATGATCTGGCCTCCTCGCACCATCTGGAACCGGGCGGCGCGGATTACGCCGATCTCGAATGGGTCGCGGGCTATGCCGCGCTGAAACTGGGCCGTGCCGATACGGCCTACAGCCATTTCCACAATCTCGAAAAGGCGGTGGACGGCCCAATCTCGTCGTCGCGGGCATGGTATTGGCAAGGCCGCGCGCTGGAGGTTCTGGGGCGCAGCGATGAGGCCAAGGCCGCGTGGCGCAAAGGCGCGGAAAATCAGGACGCCTATTACGGGCTCCTGTCGGCGGAGCGGCTGAACCTGTCCCTGCCCGCGAATTTCTCCAAGGGCCCCGAGCTGCCCGACTGGCGCCGGTACAAGCTGCGCCATTCTTCCGTCTTCAAGGCCGCGCAACTGCTTTACGAGGCGGGCGAGAACGAGCTGGGCGCGCGCTTCGTGCTACATCTTGAGGAAAGCCTCGGACCGGGCAATTTCGGCGCGCTCACGAAGTACGCGCTGGAAGAGGACGACACCTATCTCGCGCTGATCATCGGCAAACGCGCCGCGCTGAAGGGCGAAATCATCGCGCAGGCGCTCTGGCCAATCCCGGGGCTGACGAGCCATGATCTGGGCGTGCCGGAAGAAGTCGTCCTCGCGGTCGCCCGGCGCGAAAGCCAGTTCGCGATCGGCGTGGGCTCTCCGGTGGGCGCGCAGGGCCTGATGCAGCTGATGCCCGGCACCGCAAAAATGATGGCGGATAAAACCGGCCTGCCCTACGAGAAGGCACGGCTGACGACGGATGCGACTTATAACCTCAAGCTCGGCGGCGCCTATCTGGCGGAGCTGCGCGACGAGTTCGGGCCGTCTTCGGTGCTGGTCGCCTCGGGCTACAATGCCGGGCCCGGACGTCCGCGGAGCTGGATGGAGGACCGCGGCGATCCGCGGATCGGCACGGTCGACGTGATCGACTGGGTCGAGATGATACCCTTCACCGAGACCCGCAACTACGTCATGCGCGTCTCCGAGGCGATCCCGCCCTACCGCGCGCGGCTTGGCAAGGCTGAGGTGAAGTTCACCGACATCCTGCGCGGTGAAGTGAAAGATTGAGGGGCGCTGCCCCCGTCGCCGCAGGGCGACAAATGAAAAGAGGATAGGGGCGCTGCCCCCTCGGCCTGACGGCCTCACCCCGGGATATTTGAACCAAGCCGAAAGAGGCGGTCACGCCTCTTGGGCCACCCGCGCGCGCCATAGGGTAAAGAGCCCCGCGCTGACCACGACGCCCGCGCCGATCACCACGTTCCATTCCAGCGACTCGCCGAAGACCACGACGCCCAGCGTCGAAGCGAAGACCAGTTGCAGATAGGCGAAGGGCTGGATCGCCGAGGCCTCGGCGACTTCATAAGCCTTGATCAGCAGGAAATGCCCGGTCGCGGCGGTGAAGCACAGCACGACCATCCACGCCCAGTCCGACGCGATCATGTTCTCCCAGTGCCAGATGCCGACTGCGGTGATCACCAGCGCCCCGATCACGCCGGTGTAGAAGAAGGACACCGAGGCCGGATCGACCCGACCCACATAGCGCGTCATCAGCGAGTAGAGCGCGAACAGCGTCGCCGCCGCCAGCGGGATCAGCGCATAGGGAGAGAACACACCGAAGCCGGGCTTGAGGATGATGAGCACCCCGATGAAGCCCACACCGATCGCCGCCACGCGCCGCCAGCCGACCTTCTCGCCCAACACCGGCCCGGACAGCGCCGCGACCAGCAGCGGGTAGCAGGCGAAGACAGCATGAGAATGAACGAGCCCGAGATAGACGAAGGCCTGCACCATCACGACCACCTCGGTGATCAAGATGAGCGAGCGGATCACCTGCGCCCAAGGCAGGCCCGAGCGCGTCGCCCGCTTGATCCCGCCAGGGCTGCGCGCCGCGATCACCAGCACGAAGGCGGCGAAGAACCAGAACCGCACCATCAGCGCCATGTAGACGTTATAGGTCTCGGCCAGATGGCGCGAGATGCCGTCCTGAAGCGCGAAGATGAAGGTCACCGCGACCATCAGCGCGATGCCGCGGCGGGTCGATTGTTCAACCATGTTTCACCCCGCGCGACATATGGCGTTTGCGCCCGAAACCCGGGCTGCGGTTGACGTTGAAACCCGCGGCCTCGAGGGCGCGGCGCACGAAGCCTGCCGCCGTATAGGTCGCGAAGGAGCCGCACGGCACCGTATGCGCGCCGACCTCGGCCATCAGATCCTCGCCCCAAAGCTCAGGATTCTTCGCGGGCGAGAACCCGTCGAGGAACCACGCATCGGCTTTTCCCGCCCAAGCGGGAAGCGCCGCGCGCGCATCCCCCTCGATGATCTCCACCGCGATCGGACCGAGTTGAAACTGGCGCTGCCCCGCACCCCAGGCTTCCAGATAAGGACCGGCGACGGGCGCGACCTCCGGAAATGCGTCCAGCGCCCGCGCGATCTCGTCGGCCTCCATCGGGTAGGCCTCGAAGGAGGTGAAGCGGATCGGGCAGTCCTCGGGACAGGCCAGCCGCAGCGCCAGCAGGTTCAGCCCCGTGCCGAAGCCCAGCTCGGCCACTTGAAAGCCCGGACGCAGCCGCGCGGGCAAATCATTGCCCGCCAGAAACACATGCCGCGTCTCGTCCAGACCGCCCGCAAGGCTGAAGTAGGGATCGTCAAACCGCCGCGAGACCGGCACAAGGTCATCGCGCCAATCGAGATCGGCTTTGCTCTGGTCAGGGGCGTTCATCGGGGATAGTCCACAGTCTCCGGCCCAGCCTTGAAGCAGGAGGCGCGAAATGACAAGCGGCAGACACGACATAACCGTGCGCGGCGGCGGCATCTTCGGCCTCGCGATCGCGTATCAGGCAGCAAAGCGCGGCGCGAAGGTCCGGCTGATCGAGCGCAGCCGCATCGGTGCGGGTAGTTCGGGCGGCCATGTCGGCGCGCTCGCCCCGCATGTGCCGGAGAACTGGAACCCCAAGAAGCAGTTCCAGTTCGAGAGCCTGCGCATGGCGGAAGCCTTCTGGGCCGACGTGCAGCGCATTGGCGGCGGCGACCCGGGCTACGCGCGTCTCGGGCGGCTGCAGCCGCTGGCGGATGAGGCGCAGATCGCACGCGCCAAGGAGCGAGCGGAAGGGGCGGCCGAGCTATGGCAAGGCTTCGCCACATGGCGCGTGGCCGAGGCTACGGAATTCGGGGCCTTCGCACCGCCCTCGCCCACCGGGCTCGTGATCCACGACACGCTCACCGCCCGCGCCAATCCGCGCGCCGCCGGGGCCGCGCTGGTCGCGGCGCTCAAAGCGATGGGCGCGGAGGTCGTGATCGGCGAGGCCGAGGAGGTCGGTCCTGTGATCCACGCGACGGGCGCCGAAGGTCTGGCAGAGCTGAACGCGGTGGTCGGCAAAACCGTCGGCACCGGCGTGAAGGGCCAATCGGCGCTCTTCCGATACGCGGCTGGCGACGTGCCGCAGCTCTTCGCGGAGAGCCTCCACATCATTCCCCATTCAGACGGCACGGTCGCGATCGGGTCGACCTCCGAGCGCGAATTCGACGCGCCCGACACGACCGATGCGCAGCTCGACGCGCTGATCGAGAAGGCCCGCGCGCTTTGCCCGCCGCTGACCGAGGCGCCGGTGATCGACCGTTGGGCCGGGGTGCGCCCGCGCGCCAAGTCGCGCGCGCCGATGCTCGGCGACTGGCCCGACCGTCAGGGACATTTCATCGCCAATGGCGGGTTCAAGATCGGCTTCGGCATGGCGCCGAAAGTGGCCGAGGTGATGGTCGATCTGGTGCTGGAAGGGCGCGACACGATCCCCGAAGGCTTCCGCGTCACGGACAACCTGTAAGGGGCTCCGCCCCCGGCCTGCGGCCTCCCCCGGGATATTTCTCCCAAGAGGAAGAAAAACGCCCGGCTCGAACCCGGTTGCGGGCGGCAGGCCGGGCGCTTCCCCTTGGGCGGTCATCGGCGTCCTCGCCTGTTCCGCGAGATCAGGATCAGGCGATTCTGGTTACGGAAGGTTTAACTTCCTCTTGGCGGAAATATCCCGGGGGGCGCGCGTCAGCGCGCGGGGGCAGCGCCCCCTCCGACATGACCCGCCCGCGAGACCTCTGCCTCGGTGATCCCGAAGCGCGGCGCGAATTTCTCCCGTGCCGCGATCAGACGCGGATCGTCGGGGCGCAGGCCGAGGGTCCGGATGAACTCGACACGGCTCTGGGTCTTGAGCTGATCGCGCGAAATCGCGGTGCCCATCAGCCGGTCGATCACCTCGCCTCCGGCCGTGACGTGAAACCATTTCGAGAAGTCGCGGAAGTGGTGCTGGTTGTGCAGCGTCGAGACATGGCGCTCGATCGCGGTCTTCTTCACGGTGACATGGGCGGTGGTGTGGAACCATTCATAGGCGAGGAAGGTCGCAGCGCCCCCAAGCGGCACGACGGCCACGGCGATATCGAACGCATACGGCACGCCGATCAGCGACAGCACCGCCCAGAGCAGCGCGGTATTGCCCACGAGCACCGGCACGATCACCGAGAGCGGCGCGAACAGAAGCGGCCAGCAGGTGGGGAATTCGTGGTGGCCGTAATGCACCCGGTAGAGCCAGTTGAAGGCCCATTGCCGCTTCGGCGGCGCCATGTGGAATATGTAGCGGTGGAGCCCATATTCGTTGAGCATCTGCGCCGGGATTCCCAGCAGCGCGACCGCCCAGAGCCACCAAGGCCCCTGCGCGGTCCAATAGACCGCCGCGGCGACGACTGCGATCATCACCCAGATCGACAGATGGGACAGCATCAGCCGCATCCGCATCGCGAAAGTCTCCCGAAATCTCCTCCGGGGATCAGCCTGCCACGGGTTACGCGCGCGTCAAAGCGTTTCGCAACGTCAGGGCCAGTCCGTCGCTCTCGTCGTCAGTCGTTCTCGTGCGGGATGTTCTTTTCCCGCTCGACCGCCAGTTCGCCCTTCGAGGTATCGGCATCGGCTGTGTGCACCGCCCAGTCGCCCTCGCCTGCGGGCTTCGGCAGTTTCTCGGCCGGCCAATCGCGGAAGATATTGGCCTTCGAGATAAAATGCGCGGTGATCGGGGCCGTCAGGAAGATGAAGATGGTGACCATCAGCTCGTGCAGGGTCAGGTGGCCCTGCTTTACCGCAAACCAGACCATCGAGGCGATCAGGATCGCGCCCACGCCCAGCGTTGCAGCCTTGGTCGGCGCGTGCAGGCGGGTCATCGGGTCGGGCAGCTTGACCAGCCCGAAGCTGCCGACGAGGCCGAAGATGCCGCCGATCACGAGCAGCGCGGAAATCAGGATGTCCCAGAACAGTTCCATCACGCCCTCACTCGATAATGTCGCCGCGCAGGATGAACTTGGCGAAGGAGACCGTCGCCACGAAGCCCGTCATTGCGTAAAGGATCGACGCTTCGAAGAAGAGCGCCGTGCCCTCCCAGATGCCGAACAGCACGATCATCGCGATCGCGTTAATCGCCATCGTGTCGAGCGCGAGAACCCGGTCGGTCACGCCCGGCGCCTTGACGACCCGGTAGAGGTTGAACAGCAGCGCCAGCGAATAGCAGGCGATGGCGAAGATCAGAGCATAGGTGATCATTCGAAAATCTCCTTCAGGCGGGCCTCGTAGCGGGACTTGATCTCGTCGCGCACCTCATCGGCATCGGGCGCATGCAGCGCGTGGACCAGCAGCGAGTGACCGTCGGCGGCCAGCTCCGCCGTCAGCGTCCCGGGCGTCATCGTGATCGTGCCCGCCAGCACCGTCACCGCCTCGGGCGTGACGATATCGAGCGGCACCGTGACCCAGGCGGGGTGCAGCTTTGAATTGGGCATGAAGAGCACGATCTTCGCCACGGTGATATTCGCGACGATGATATCCCAGATCACGATGAAGATGTACTCGATGATCTTCAGCGGCTTCGCGAAACGCGGGCGCGCGGGCCAGTAGGGTGCGGTGATCCACGGGATCACGAGGCCGACGAGGATCGCGAAGACCAGCGAATTGAGCGTGTAGCTATTGGCCAGCATCAGCCAGACCATCACCAGCGTGACGGTCAGGTAAGGGTGGGGAAGGATCTTGCGGATCATCTCTTTGCTCCCCTCAATGCGCCGCGGCGGGGGCGTCCTGCCCCGTCTCGGTGTCGGTGTGGGTGTCGGCCTGATCGGCAGGCGGAACGTCGGCATGCGGGTCGGCGGCATTGGCGTCGCCACCATGCGCGTCCTCGGCCTGCATTTCCTCGCTCACTTCCATATGCCCGTGCTCATGGGCCCCGATGCGTGCCGCCTCCTGCGCGCGTTCTTCCGCGCCTGCGAGAACCGCGTCGATATATTGCGACGGCGTGAACAGCTGCGCGGAGGTGCCCTGCAACCAGGTGCTCGCAGGTCCGGCCAGCGCGGTCAGCGCCACCGACCCGGCCAGCAGGATACCGGTCGCGGTAAAGGCGAGGCCCGGCGAACTCGCATCCTTCGGCGCGGGCGGCAGATCGTCCTCCTCGGCCTCGACCGCGTAGGAGCGCCAGAACACTTGGCTACCCGCACGGGCATAGCCCACGATGGCGATCAGCGAGGTCACCAGAACCGTGGCCCAAAGCGCCCATTGGCCGCGCGTCGCATCGAGGATCATCAGCTTGCCGAGGAAGCCCGAGAGCGGCGGCATCCCGGCCATCGCGATTGCGCCCATGAAGAACATGCCCGCCATCAGCCCGTGGTTCTTCATCAGCGGCGCATCGGTAAAGCCGAGCCCCCAGCGCCCGCGCCGCTCGCGCACGAGATCGGCGATCAGGAACATCGCGCCGGCGGTCAGCGTCGAGTGGATCATGTAGTAAAGGCCCGCCGTGGTCGCGCCCTGGGTGAATTGCGCAAATGCCAGCATCATCGTCCCGACCGAGCCGATCACCGCATAGGCGACCGTGCGGCCCATATCGCGGGCGCCAAGAATGCCGATCATCCCGATCGCCAGCGTCAGGAAGGCGGAGGGCAGCAGGACGTCATGGGCAAGCGTGCCGATCGTACCAGTGATCGGGAAGATCAGCGTATAGACGCGGACGATCGCATAGGTGCCGACCTTGGTCATGATCGCAAACAGCGCCGCCACCGGGCCGGGTGCGTTGGTGTAGGTCGCGGGCAGCCAGAATTGCAGCGGCACCAGTGCGGCCTTGACCGCGAAGACCAACATCAGAAGCGCCGCACCGACCTTGATCAGCGCCGTCTGCTCGGTCGGCATCTCGGCCACTTTCACTGCGAGATCCGCCATGTTGAGCGTGCCCGCCGTCGCGTAGATCGTCCCCAGCGCGAAGAGGAACAGCGTCGAGCCCGCGAGGTTGTAGACCACGTATTGCACGCCCGATTTCAGCCGCGCTCGGCCGCCGCCGTGGATCATCAGACCATAGGAGGCGATCAGCAGAACCTCGAAGAAGACGAACAGGTTGAACGCGTCGCCCGTCAGGAAGGCGCCGTTGATCCCCATCATCTGGAATTGCATCAGCGAATGGAAATGCCAGCCGCGTTTGTCCCAGCCCGAGCCGATCGCATAAAGCACGATCACGAGGCCGAGGATCGAGGTCAGCAGCAGCATCAGCGCCGACAGCCGGTCGAGGACCAGCACGATGCCGTAGGGCGGCTCCCAGTTGCCGAGGCGATAGACCTCAGGCGGGCCCATCGAGGCCGACACCATCAGCACGATGGCCAGTACCAACAGCGCCGACATGCCGAGGATCGAAGCCACGCGCTGCGTGACCAGATCGTAGCGCATCCACAGCACGATCAGCGGCGCGAGCATCGCCGGGATCAGGACGGGCGCGATGATCCAATGCTCCATCATTGGCCGTCCTCCTCTTCCTCGAGGTCGATGCGGTCATTGCCCGCCTCGATGAAGGCGCCAAGCGCGAGCATCACCACGACCGCCGTCATCCCGAAGGAGATCACGATCGCGGTCAGAACCAGCGCCTGCGGGATCGGGTCGGTATAGGAGGTTACGCCGTCGCGCAGGATCGGCGGCTGGTTGATCACCAGACGGCCGGTGGCGAACAGGAACACGTTCACCGCGTAGGACAGCAGCGACATGCCCACCACCACGGGGAAGGTGCGCAGACGCAGGATCATGTAGATGCCGGCGGCGGTCAGCACGCCGATGGCCGATGCAACGAGCACTTCCATCAGTGATCGCCCCCGTTGGTCTTCTTGTTCTCGTGCACGGTGTCACGCTCGTTCTGGGTGGCTTCGCGCGCGGCGCGGGCGGTCTTCCACCAGCGGCGCGGCACTTTGGCTTCGGGCGGATAGGGCCCGGCCGAGAGCGGCGCGAGCACGCGGGCCTCCGGCTTCTCGGCCGCGATATGCGCGCCCTCCTCGCCGCCTTCCTCGCCCATCGCGGCACGGCGCGCGAGGCGGCTCAGCCCGCCAAGCGCCAGCATCACCGAGCCCACGACGCCGAGGAACACGCCGAGGTCGAAGCCCGCAGCGGTCGCCAGCTCGAACTTGTCGAGACCGGGCAGTTTCACATAGCCGAAATCGGAGGTGAGGAAGGGCATGTCGTTGAAGAAGGCCCCGGCCCCGGTGATCCCTGCGACCAGCACGCCCGACGCGATCAGCACGTGGTAATAGACCTTCTGGCGCGCCTGCGTCCACGCAAAGCCCGAGGCCATGTATTGCGTCACCAGCGCGATCGCGACCACGAGACCGGCGATGAAGCCGCCGCCGGGCGCATTGTGGCCGCGCAAGAAGATATAGAGCCCCACGACCAGCGCGATCGGCATCATCACCCGCGTCACGATCAGCAGCATCAGCGGGTGCTTGTCGCCGCCACGCGGCACGTCGGGGCGCCACGCGATCAGCTTGCGCGAGGACGCGCCCTGCAGCAGCGCCTCGGTCAGCGCGAAGATCACCAGCGCGGCGATGCCCAGCACCGTGATCTCGCCGAACGTATCGTAGCCACGGAAGTCCACGAGGATCACGTTCACCACGTTGTCCCCGCCCGCAAGGTTGTAGCTGTTGTCGAGCATGTAGCCGGACATCGTCGGGAAGGCGAAATCGCGGGTCAGCAGCGCGTAGATCAGCCCCGAGACCGCGACGCCCGCCGCGACCGAAAGCCCGACGTCAAAGCCGATCTTCATCCGGCTGGATTCGATCGAGGTGATCTTGGGCAGGAAGTTCAACGCCAGGAGCATCAGCACCGTCGTCACGATCTCGACCGAGATCTGCGTCAGCGCGAGGTCGGGCGCCGAGAGGAAGATAAAGGAGATCGAGACGGTCAGGCCGACGATCCCGATCAGCACCAGCGCGAGGATGCGGTTGTGATGGAAGGCGACGATACACATCGTGGCCGTCAGCAGCAGCAGCCACGAGGTCACCGCCGCGCCGTTCACCGGCGTCAGCGCACGGGTCTGCGGCCCCAGCGTGCCGCTCATGAAGGCATAGAGCCCCACGCCGACCGCAGTTATCGTGAACAACATCAGGTAACGCGCCATCGCGCCGGTATGCAGCCCCTGCGCGATCCAGGCCGCAAGGCTCTGCACCTTCGCGACCACCCAGTCGAACATCACCTTGGCCTCGGGGCGCGGGGTGGCGTCCCAAAGGCGCTGGAACGGGCGATGCGCGGCGAGCAGAGCGATACCGCCGGTGACGGCAATGGCCGACATGATCAGCGCAGGGGTGACGCCGTGCCAGATCTTCAGCTCATGCATGTGATAGCCGCCACCGACGACCGCATTGGTCGCCATCTGGACATAGCCGCCCGCCACCGCCATCGGGAACAGGCCGATCGCGATCACGAGGAAGGCGAGGAAAGCCGGGCTGATCCACATGCCGAAGGGCGGATCATGCGGCGTCTTCGGGAGGTCCTGCGGCGGCGGGCCGAAGAAGCCGTGGCTGATGAAACGGAAGGCATAGGTGGCCGAGAACAGCGCCGCGATGGTGGCCAGCACCGGGATCAGCCAGCTATTGTCGAGCCACTTCGTATGCGCGGCGGCCTCCAGCATCATCTCTTTCGACAGGAAGCCGTTGAAGAAGGGAATGCCCGCCATCGACAGCGCCGCAATGGTCGCGATCACGAAGGTGATCGGCATCAGCTTGCGTAGCCCCGAAATGCGGGTGAGGTCACGCGTGCCCGCCTCGTGATCGACGATGCCCGCCGACATGAAGAGCGCCGCCTTGAAGGTCGCGTGGTTGATGATGTGGAACACGGCGGCCAGCGCTCCGGCCTCGGTGCCAAGGCCCAGCATGAAGGTGATGAGCCCCAGATGCGAGACGGTCGAGAAGGCCAGAAGCGCCTTCATGTCGTGTTTGAAGATCGCGATCTTCGCGGCGATCAGCATGGTGATCAAACCAACGCTCGCGACGATGTAGAACCATTCCGGCGTGCCCGAGAGCACCGGCCACATCCGCGCCATTAGGAACAGCCCCGCCTTCACCATCGTGGCGGAGTGCAGATAGGCCGAGACCGGCGTCGGCGCCGCCATGGCGTGCGGCAGCCAGAAATGGAACGGGAACTGCGCGGATTTCGTGAACGCACCGCCGAGGATCAGCAGCAGCGCCGGGATGTAATAGGGGCTCGCCTGAATGGCGTCCTTGTGCTGCAGGATTTCCGAGATGTCGTAGCTGCCCGCGATATTGCCGAGGATCAGCATCCCCGCGATCATCGACAGGCCGCCCAGACCGGTCACGGTCAGCGCCATGCGCGCGCCCTGACGACCCGCGGGCAGGTGCTTCCAATAGCCGATGAGCAGGAAGGAGCTAAGCGAGGTCAGCTCCCAGAAGATCAGCAAAAGCAGGATGTTGTCGGACAGCACGATGCCCACCATCGCGCCCTGGAACAGCAGCAGATAGGTGTAGAACTGACCGACCGGGTCCTTGTTCGACAGGTAGAACCGCGCATAGAGGATGATCAGCAGCCCGATCCCGAGGATCAGCGTCGCGAACAGCATCCCCAGACCGTCGATCCAGAAATTCACGTTCAGGCCCAGCCAGGGCAGCCAGTCGATCTTGGTCTCGACGACACCACCCGCCATCACGGTCGGCAGGTTCAGCAACAACCCGAGCAGCGCAAGCCCCGTGAACAGGGCTGAAACCGCGGCGGCATTGGTGCGTCCGGTGCGGATAAGGATCGACGGCATGGCTGCGCCCAAGAAGGGCAAAGCGGCGATCAAGGCAGGCGACATCTTCTCTCCGGTCCGTTCTTTGGCGGGCCTTGGGGCGATGGATGCGACCGCACTCTCCCCCCGCGCAAGCATTACTTTACCTGCGCACAGGGGGCATGTCTGTCAAGCTTCGCGACGGCGTTTCCTGAGTAGAATCGCAAGACATTGTGCGGAGGCCGCCTCAAAGCGGCACCGATCGGCCCCTCTCCCGCCATTTTGCACATGCGGCATTCTGCGGCACAAATGTCGCTGAATCGGCGGGAAATCGCGCTTTTCGATGCATGGATGGGCGATGTTATGCGAGAATCGCATGGCTCGACCCTGTCCGCCCGATGGGCCTCGCATACCCTCTTGCAGTTTTTCCAGGCATGTGGCTATGCAAAATGCAGCACGGTGGTTTTTCTCCGTGCGAAGCGACTGTAATCGCAGGGAAACAGATGCCTAATCCCCGCACTGTGCAAGTGCCCCAATTCTCCCGCCGACAGCTCCTCGCCGCCGGTTCCGCTTTTGGCGCGTTCGCCGCCGCGGGAGGCTGGCCGAGCCATGCGCGCGCGCAAGACAGCGCCGCCCCGGTCGCCCCTCCACCGCTCCCGCCCCGACCCCCGCCGCACCGCAGCAATCGCCGTTTTCCTTCGACGATCTCGCGGCACGCATGCAGAAGGCCGCGAAGGGCGACGCCATCCCGCCCGAGACCAGCTCGGCCGATTTCCTGAGCAAGCTGGACTACGACAGCTACCGGATGATCCGCTTCGACCCGGACAAGTCGCGCTTCGAGAATATCGAGGACACGCGCTTCGAGTTGCAGGCCTTCCATCTGGGCTGGCTGTTCAAAGAGCCGGTGCATCTTTCCAGCGTCGAAAACGGGCAAGCGAGCCCGATGAACTTCTCGACCGACGATTTCATCTACCAGAGCAAAGCGCGCAAGATCGTGCCCGAACATGCCGATCTGCCGGGCATCGCGGGCTTCCGGCTGAACACGCCGCTCAACCGCCCCGATGTCATGGACGAGCTGATCGCGTTCCAGGGCGCGTCCTATTTCCGCGCGCTCGGCCGGGGTTCGGCCTATGGCCTTTCGGCCCGCGGGCTTGCCGTGAACACCGGCGTCTCCGTCGCCGAAGAATTCCCGCGCTTCACCCAGTTCTGGGTCGAGACGCCGACCTCGGGTGCGACCTCGATCACCGTCTTCGCCGAGATGCATTCGGCCTCGCTGACGGGGGCCTACAAATTCGTCATCACCCCGGGCGAGGCGACCTCGGTCGATGTGACTGCGCGGCTCTTCATCCGCGAGGATATCCAACAGCTCGGTGTCGCACCGCTGACCTCGATGTTCCTTTACGGACCGCGCAATCGGCATAATTTCGACGATTACCGTCCGCGCGTGCATGACAGCGACGGGCTGGCGATCGAGCAGGCCGACGGCGACAAGCTGTGGCGCCCGCTGCAGAACCCCAACAAGCTCGCCTCCTCCTATTTCGCCGAGAGCGCACCGCAGAGCTTCGGCCTCTATCAGCGCGAGCGCGAATTCGATCATTATCAGGACGCCTCGGCCCGCTACGAGCGCCGCCCCTCGGTCCGCGTGACGCCGCAGGGCGACTGGGGCAAGGGCATGGTTCGGCTGGTCGAAATCCCCTCGAAACTCGAGGTGAACGACAATATCGTCGCCTTCTGGGTGCCCGAAGCTCCGGCAAAGGCAGGCGATGCGCTGGAATTCGCCTATCGGCTGGAATGGGGCGATCTGCCCCCCGATCCGAGCGATCAGCGCGCCTATGTGGACCAGACATGGGCCGGGACCGGCGGTGTCTCGGGCGTCGAGAACACCAAGGGCACCCGGAAATTCGTCATTGATTTCAAGGGCGGAGAGATTTCGCGCCTGCCGGCCTCGGCCGTCGACGAAATCAAACCGGTCACCCACGCGAATAAGGGCAAGATCGAAACGCAGACCCTTTCGAAGGTCGAACAGGACAATGTCTGGCGTCTCGTGCTGGATATTTCCGCCGATGGCGACGCGCCCGTGGAACTCTCTGCCACTCTTGCCGGTTTTGGACGGAACCTCTCCGAGACCTGGCTTTACCAGTGGACCAAATCATGAATTCTATTTTGACGCTGCCGGCAGTGCCGGCGCTGACCGACCAGCCGCGCGCCCAGCGCCGGCTATCGCCCGAAGACCTCGTTGCCGGGCCCGCCGCGCTGCCGGTGGCCCCGATGGCCATGCCCGCTCAACAGATCGAACCCGATCTTCGGCTGAGCACTCGGCTCGCCCGGATGCTGACCCGCCGCCCGGTCGGGGAAGGCACCTGACATGTCCGCGCTCGCGCGTCCTCGCGGCGCATTGCTGATCGGCCTGCGCGCTCTGGCGCTCGGGCTCGCTGCGCTTGCGGGTATCGGCGCCTTCGTTCTGTTCATTCAGTTCGGTCAGGCCGACGGCTTGCAGACGCTCGACGTGGTGCGCGCGCTTCTGATCCTGATCTCGACGCTCTGGCTCGCATGGGGCGCGGTGCAGGCGCTGATCGGGTTGACCTCGCGCGCCGAGCCGCCGCCGCGGGTGGACCCGCATGCGCGCATTCAGGGCCGCACGGTCGTGCTGGTGCCGGTCTATAACGAAGACCCGGTCTCCACCTTCTCGCGCGTGGCCGCGATGGATGCCTCGCTCGCCGCGACCGGCGACGACGCGGAGGTGCATTTCGCGATCCTCTCGGACACCCGCAAGGACGACATCGCCCAGCGCGAGGTGCAGGTCTTCGCCCATCTCGTCGAAGAGCGTGACGCGCTTGGCCGGTTCTTCTATCGCCGCCGCACCAACAACGTCGGCAAGAAGGCCGGGAATATCGAGGATTTCATCACGCGCTCCGGCGCGGCCTATGATTTCGCTCTGATCCTCGATGCCGACAGCCTGATGGAAGGCGAGACGATCCTGCAGATGATCCGCCGGATCGAAGCCGAACCGCGTCTGGGCCTGCTTCAGACCCTGCCGAAAGTCGTGCGGGGGCGCTCGCGCTTCGCCCGCGCGATGCAATTCTCGGCCAGCTTCTTCTCGCCTGTCTTCGCCCGCGGCTTGGCGATGCTGCAGGGCAGGACCGGCCCGTTCTGGGGCCATAACGCCATCGTGCGCACCCGCGCTTTCGCCGAAAGCTGCGGCTTGCCTGCGCTGAAGGGGCAACCGCCTTTCGGCGGGCATGTGATGAGCCACGACTATGTCGAAGCAGCGCTTCTGGCGCGCAACGGCTGGCTCGTGCGGCTCGACGACGATCTGGAAGGCTCCTTCGAGGAAGGCCCTGAGAATATCGTCGATCATGCCAAGCGCGACCGACGCTGGTGTCAGGGCAACCTGCAGCACGCGCGCATCATCGGCGCGCCGGGGCTGCGCGGCTGGTCGCGGTTCGTCTTTGCGCAGGGCATCATGGCCTATATCGCGCCGCTGTTCTGGCTGGGCTTTCTCGTGGCCTCGGTCGCGGCGCCATTGTTCATGCCGCCGCCGGATTACTTCCCCGAGCCTTATTGGCCCTTCCCCTATTTCCCGCCGTCAGAGGCCTCGAAAGCGATCGGCCTCGCCATCGGCATTTTCGGGCTTCTGCTGGTGCCGAAACTGCTCATCGCGGCGCGCGCGACGATGAATGGCACGGCGCGCGGCTTCGGCGGCGGCAACATCGCCTTCGCTTCGACGCTGAGCGAATTGCTCTTCTCCTCGCTCACGGCTCCGGTGCTGCTGGCCTTCGCGACGCGCTCGGTCTTTCAGGTGCTGTTCGGCGCGGATGGCGGCTGGCCCACCAATAACCGCGGCGACGGACGGCTGAGCGTGGCCGACGGGTTCACCGCGGCGTGGTGGATCGTGGCGATCGGTGCTGCGGGCCTTGCCGTCACATGGTGGCTCGCGCCGGGTCTGCTGTTCTGGCTGCTGCCGGTGGGGCTGCCGATGATCGCCGCACCGTGGCTGATCTCGTGGTCGTCGCAGCCGTCGCGCTCGCAGCTGATGCTGGTGCCGAGCGAGATCGAGACGCCCCGCATCCTGCGTCTGCACGATGCGATCTTCACCCGCTGGGAAAACGCTTTCCCGACCCCCGAGGGCGACCGCGCCGGCTTCGCGGACGCCCCTCACCGGAGCCCCGCACATGCGTAACATCGCGCTGATGAAACCCGGGCGCGACCTGCGGATCGATCTGTTCCGCGGCCTCGCGCTGGTGATGATCTATATCGATCACATCCCCGGCAATCTCTACGAGAACTTCACCTCCCGCAATCTGGGCTTCTCGGATGCGGCGGAGGGCTTCGTCTTCATGTCCGGCCTTGCCGCCGCGCTGGCTTACGGTCCGGCGCTGGCGAAAGGACTGAGCTGGGAAGGCACCTCGCGGCTCTGGGGCCGGGCGTGGCTTCTCTATCTCGTGCATATCCTGACCGCCGTCTGGGCGATCGCGATCGTCTCGGCCGCCGTGCAGTTCTGGGGCAACGAGGCGATGCTGTCCAAGAACGCGATGAAGATCTATGGCACCGATCCGTTCGGCTTCCTGATCGGGATCGCGACGCTGGGCCACCAGCTGGGCTATGTGAACATCCTGCCGATGTATATGGCGCTCCTGTTGATGGCGCCCGCGCTGATCCGGATCGGTCAGCGCAGCAAATTGGCGCTGCTGGCGACCTCGGTCGGGCTCTGGGTGGCGACGGGGCTGTTCCGGCTGAACCTGCCGAACTACCCGATGGAAGGCGGCTGGTTCTTCAACCCGCTGGCATGGCAACTGGTGTTCAGCCTCGGTATCCTGACCGGGCTGTCGCTGCGCCAGGGCAAGCGGCTCGTGCCGGTGAAAGGCTGGATTATCGCGCTCGCGGCGGGCTGGCTGGCGCTGACCTTCGTGTGGGTTCACAATGGCTGGATGCTGAAGAATTTCGGCCACGCAGTCTGGCAGCTGCGCCAGTGGAACGTGCCCTTCTTCATCGCGGGCTTCGACAAGACCTTCGTGTCGCTGCCGCGCCTGTCGCACCTGCTGGCGCTCGCCTACATCCTGTCGCTGCCGGGGATCATCCCGCGCATCGCCGAGGCGCGCGTGCTGGAGCCGATCCGGATGCTGGGACGTCACTCGCTGCCGATCTTCGCACTCGGCACGGTGCTGGCAATCGCGGGCCAGACGGTGAAGCAGGTGCATCCGGGCGGGTTCTGGCAGGATACGCTGCTGATCTTCGGCGGGCTCGCGCTGCAATTCGCCTTCGCCTACGGGCGCGACAATTTCGGCGCGAAGGCCGTGGCGCGACGCCGGAAGGCCCGCGAAGAGGCCGAACCGGCACCGGCCCCCGTGCGGCTGCACGCAGCCGAATAGCTCAGCTCAGGATCAGACCGTCCGAACGGGCCGCCTGTTCCTTGATCGCTTTCACGGCGGCCTGAACCTTCGGCGTCCGGTGCAGATCGACATGGGTCACCAGCCACAGGTTAGTGTCCCAGGTATCATAGGGTTTCACCACCTCTTCGAGCGTCGGATCGGCGCGGCCCATCGGCACGGTCAGGAAGCCCAAACCAAGCCCCGCCTTGATCGCATCGACCTGGCTCTCGTGCTCGTTCGCGCGGAACACGACCTGCTCGTCCGGCACGTTGTCACGCAGCCAGCGATAGAACGGCGCGCGGCTGTCGCGGTTGTCGTTCGAGACGAAGCGATGCTTGGCGAGCTCTTCCTTGGAGCGCGGGATTCCGAAGCGCTCGACATAGGCGTGGCTCGCATAGAGCGCGTTCTGCATCCGGCCCAACGACTGCACCACGTTATCGGGCTCGGTCGGGCGGTTGCCGGCGCGGATCGCGACATGCGCCTCGCCATATTCCAGCCGGAACACGCGCTGATCGGTGAGATAGCGCAGACGCAGCCCGGAATATTCGCCCAAGAGCTTTTCCATCGCGGGCAGGACAAGCACCGAAACCGCGGTCAGCGACGTCACGATCAATTCGCCCGTGACTTCGTCGCCCGCGCCGGCGATCCGGGCGGCGAGCTGGCTGAACTGGTCCTCGGTCGCCTGCCCCACGGAGAGCAATTGCTGCCCCGCTTCGGTCGGCGTGTAGCCACGCGGGTGGCGCTGGAACAGCTTGGTGCCCAGCTTGTCTTCCAGGGCGTCGACATGGCGGATCACCGTTGCGTGGTGAACGCCCAAAACCTCTGCCGCCCCCGAGACGGTGCCGATGCGCGCCACGTGGAAAGCGGTGCGGATTTCATCCCAACTGTCAAAGCTCATGCTGTGCATCCGTGAACATAATCTGCTCGATCATGCCCGTTGCGTTCTGGATTGCAAGAGACAAGTAAGGCGCAGACCGAAATTCACGACCCCACATCGAACACGTTTTACGGAGTCCTCCCCATGACCAAGACCCTTCGTATCGACAGCTCCATCAAAGGCGACGCGTCGATCTCCAAACGCCTCACCGACAAGATCGTCGAGCGGCTCGGCGGCGACGTCACCGCCCGCGACGCGACCGCCATCCCCACCATCGACGGTGCGTGGCTCGGCGCGGCCTACACCCCCGCAGACCAGCGTAGCGACGAGCAGAAAGAGCTGCTCGCCCTGTCCGACGAGCTGATCGCGGAAGTGAAAGCCGCCGACACGATCGTCATCGGTTGCGGCGTTTACAACTTCGGCGTCACCGGCCCGCTCAAGCACTGGATCGACATGATCTGCCGCGTGGGCGAGACCTTCCGCTACACCGAAGCTGGCCCCGAAGGCCTCGCCGGTCCGAAGCGCGTTGTCATCGCCTACTCCTCGGGCGGCGTGCCGCAGGGCTCCGCCTTCGATTTCGCAACGCCCTACATCAAGCAGATCCTCGGCTTCATCGGCATCACCGACGTGACCGTGGTGGCCGCCGAGGGCGTGAACCTCGACGAGGCTGCGGCGGTCGCCAAGGCCGAAGAGCAGATCATCCACCTCGCAGCCTGATCCCCCAGTCTGCAAAGACGTCCCTACCTCCCCCGACTGGCTCCGTGGTTGACTCCGCGGGGCCTTTGTCATAGTTCACGCGAGATTTCCCCGGAGGACGAATCCCTCCGGTCCCGGCATGAGGTCGGGATCGCCACCAGTCAGCGCGTTGCGCCCACTGGTGCGCTTGTCGTTTGTCCCGGCCCCAATCACAGGAGGGTGGCCCATGTTCGAAAGTCTATCAGAGCGCCTAGGCGGCGTCTTCGACCGGCTGACCAAACAAGGTGCGCTTTCCGCCGATGACGTGAAAACGGCCATGCGCGAAGTGCGCGTCGCGCTTCTCGAAGCCGACGTTTCGCTGCCGGTCGCCCGCCAGTTCATCAAATCGGTCGAGGGCAAGGCCACCGGCGCTGCGGTTACCAAATCGGTCACGCCGGGCCAGCAGGTCGTCAAGATCGTCCATGACGAGCTGATCAAGATGCTCGCGGGCGAAGAGGCCGCCGATGCGCTGAAGATCGACAACCCGCCCGCGCCGATCCTGATGGTCGGCCTGCAGGGCTCGGGTAAGACCACCACCACCGCCAAGCTCGCCAAGCGCCTCAAGGACCGCGAAGGCAAGCGCGTGCTGATGGCCTCGCTCGACACCAACCGCCCCGCCGCAATGGAGCAGCTGCAGATCCTCGGCACGCAGATCGGCGTCGACACGCTGCCGATCGTGAAGGGCGAGAGCGCCGTGCAGATCGCCAAGCGCGCGAAGCAGCAGGCGACGCTCGGCGGCTATGACGTCTACATGCTCGACACTGCGGGCCGTCTGCATATCGACGAAGTGCTGATGGACGAGGTTCAGGCGGTGCGCGATGTCGCGAACCCGCGTGAGACCCTCCTCGTCGTCGATGGCCTGACCGGTCAAGACGCAGTCAATGTCGCGACCGAGTTCGACGAGAAGGTCGGCGTCTCGGGCGTCGTGCTGACCCGGATGGACGGCGACGGTCGCGGCGGTGCGGCGCTGTCGATGCGCGCGGTCACCGGCAAGCCGATCCGCTTCGTCGGTCTGGGCGAGAAGATGGACGCGCTCGAGACCTTCGAGGCCGAGCGTATCGCGGGCCGCATCCTCGGCATGGGCGATATCGTCGCCCTCGTGGAGCGCGCGCAGGAAACGCTGGAACAGGAACAGGCGGAGCGCATGGCCAAGCGCTTCCAGAAGGGCCTGTTCAACATGAACGACATGAAGAACCAGCTTGAGCAGATGATCAAGATGGGCGGGATGCAGGGCGTCATGGGGATGATGCCGGGCATGTCGAAATACGCCAAGCAGGCCGAAGATGCGGGCCTGAACGACAAGACGATCACCCACCAGATCGCGCTCATCAACTCGATGACCAAGAAAGAGCGCGCCAACCCGCAGATCCTTCAGGCGAGCCGCAAGAAGCGCATCGCGGCGGGCGCAGGCCTCGAGGTCTCCGACCTCAACAAGCTGCTGAAGATGCACCGCCAGATGTCCGACTCGATGAAGAAGATGGCCAAGATGGGCAAGGGCGGCATGATGAAACAGGCGATGAAGATGATGGGCGGCAAGGGCGGCGGTGCGCCGGATCTGGCCAACATGGATCCCGCCGAGGTCGAAGCTGCGGCGAAGGCGATGGGCGGCAAGATGCCCAAGGGCGGCATGCCCGGTCTGGGCGGCGCGCTGCCGCCGGGCCTGTCGGGCTTCGGCAAGAAGAAGTGACCCGATGACCGTCGCGCTCTCCCCCACCCCTGTTCTCGAGACCGAGCGTCTCGTGCTCCGCGCCCCGAAGGCTGCGGACTGGGAGGCATGGCGCGATTTCTACATGTCCGAGCGCAGCCACTGGTTCCGCCCGGTGAAAGAGCCGACCCCGGAAGCCGCATGGCGCAGTTTTGCTGCGATCACCGGCCATTGGGTGCTCCGCGGCTGGGGCATGTTCGTGATGACCGAGCGCGGCTCGGATCAGGGTTTCGGGGCGCTTGGCCCCTGGATGCCCGAAAGCTGGCCCGAGGCGGAAATCGCGTGGTCGGTCTGGTCGCAAGACGCCGAGGGCAAGGGCTACGTGGCCGAGGCCGCGCGCGCGGTGATCGCGCATGCGTTCCGCGACCTGAACTGGTCCACCGCGGTCAGCTATATCGATCCGAACAACACCCGTTCGACCGCGTTGGCCGAGCGTCTGGGCGCACGCCCCGACCCGCAGGCCGCCTATCCCGGGGAGCCGCCGATCGTCGTCTGGCGTCACCCCGCACCGAAGGAGGCCGCCGCATGAGCGATGCAACCACCCGTGCCGCTGAGTTGCTGAAAGAGCATCGCGACAGCATCGACCGGCTCGATGCGGTGATGATCTACACGCTGGCCGAACGCTTCGCCCAGACGCAGGCCGTCGGCAAGCTGAAGGCAGAGCACGACCTTCCGCCCTCCGATCCCGATCGGGAGGCCAAGCAGATCGCCCGGCTCGAAAAGCTGGCGAGCGATTCCGGGCTCGACCCGGAATTCGCGAAGAAGTTCCTCAATTTCGTGATTTCGGAAGTGATCCGGCATCACGAGAAATTCCAGAAATGACGGGCCATCCGGCCCATCACCAGCCATCCAAAGGAGACAACTGACATGGCTATGAAAATCCGCCTCGCTCGTGGGGGTTCCAAGAAGCGTCCGTTCTATTCGATCGTCGCTACCGACTCGCGCATGCCGCGTGACGGCCGCTTCCTCGAGAAGCTGGGCACCTACAACCCGCTGCTCCCGAAAGACAGCGAAGACCGCGTGAAGATGAACATCGAGCGCGTGAAGTACTGGCTCGACCAAGGCGCGCAGCCGACCGACCGCATCGCGCGCTTCCTCGAAGCCGCCGGCGAGCGCAGCAAGCCGACCCGCGCCAACATGAAGAAAGCCGTTCCGGGCAAGAAAGCCCAGGAGCGCGCCGAACAGCGTGCCGCCAAGGCCGCCGAGGCGAACGCTGAAGAAGCACCCGCCGAAGAATAATCGGCAGCTATGGATGGCTGGCGGGCCGGGCGCGATATGCGCCCGGCCCCTGCCCCATCCGATCTAGCACAGAGGATCGCATCATGACCCAACCCGAACGCGTCTGCGTGGGTGCCATTGCCGGAGCTTTCGGCGTGCAGGGCGAAGTGCGCCTCAAGAGTTTCTGCGCCGAACCCGAGGATATCGTGGGCTATGCCCCGCTTTATACCGAAGACGGCGCGCGCCAGTTCGACGTGACGCTGACGCGAGGCCTGAAGAACGGGCTTGGCGTGAGGCTGTCGGGCGTGGCATCGAAGGAAGAGGCCGATGCTCTGCGTGGTGTGACCCTCTGGGCCGACCGCGACAAGCTGCCCTCGCTTCCTGACGACGAATTCTATCATGCCGACCTGATCGGGCTGACGGTGGTCGATACCGGCGGCACCAAGATCGGCACCGTGCGCGCGGTCCACAATCACGGCGCGGGCGACATTCTCGAAATCTTCGCGCCCGGTCGCAAACAGGCGCTGCTGCTGCCCTTCACCAAGGCCATCGTGCCGACCGTGGACCTCGCTGCCCAGCGTATCGTCGCCGACCCGCCCGAGGATCTGTAGTCGGATGCGCGTGATCGTCCATCCGGGCTTTCACAAGACCGGAACCTCCACGATCCAGACCGGACTGCGCGAAGCCAGCGCCCATCTGCCAGATTGGGTGATCGCGCTGCGCGAGGATATTCCCGACGCAGCCGCCGGAGCCCGTGCCTTTTCACTGACCCGCGACCCGTTCGAATTAGGGCTCTATCAGGCCGCGCTGGCCAGTTGGGCCGACGCCCTCCCCGAAGACACCACGCAGGCTGTGATTTCCATCGAAGGGCTCGCGGGACATATGCCGGGCCGCGATGGCGTGCTGGACTATTCCGCGACGCCCGCCCTGATGGGCGCACTGGCCGAGGTATTCCGCGCGAAATACGAAGACGCGCTCGAGTTGCAGCTCTTCCTGACCACGCGCGAAAAGACCGCGTGGATCGAGAGCCTGCATTGGCAGCATGTGCGCAGCGGCATGTTGACGGACACGCTCGACACCTTCCGCACCCGGCTGTCGGGCTTCGACCTCGCCCCCGTTCTGCGCGAGATAGTGAGCACTGTGGACCCTGCCCCGGTGACATGGGTGATGCTCGACGAAGCCCGCGACAATCCCCACGGCCCGCTGACGCCGCTGCTCGATCTGATGGGCGTCCCCCCCGAGGCTCGCGCGTCGCTCGGCGCCGGGATTACGGCAAATGCGCGCCCACGAAAGGTCGACCGAGCGGCGCTCGCCGACCAACTCGCCGCAATCAACGCGGAAGGGTTGCCGCGCGAGGCCACAAAAGAGAAAAAGCGCGCCATATTGCGGGCAGCATGGCGCGAAGAGGCAGAGGCGAAATCCGATGAGTGACGACAAACCCAAGCTCGCGACCAAGTCGCATGGCCGCCTGACGATCTCGCCGACGCGCAAGCCCAGCTCGCTGATGGACGAGCCGCCGCGGCTAAAGGGCGCGTGGACCGCGAAGATCGTCACGCTCTTCCCCGAAGCCTTCCCCGGCACGCTGGGCCTGAGCCTTCTGGGCCGCGCCCGCGATCTGGGCCTCTGGGCGCTGGAGACGATCGACCTGCGCCCCTTCGGCATAGGCAAGCACCGCAACGTCGACGACACCCCCGCCGGCGGCGGCGCGGGGATGGTGCTGCGCGCCGATGTGGTGGGCGAGGCGCTCAAGCAGGCCGCCCACGGCACGCCGGATGACCGCGCCCGCTGGCCGGTCGTCTATCTCTCGCCGCGCGGCAAGCCGCTGACGCAGGAGATGGCGCGCCGTTTCGCCGAGGCCGACGGCATGACGCTTCTCTGCGGTCGCTTCGAGGGCGTGGACGAGCGCGTGCTGGAACATTTCGGCGTCGAGGAAGTCTCGATCGGCGATTTCGTCCTGACGGGGGGCGAGGTAGCCGCCCAAGTGCTGATCGACGCCACCGTGCGGCTGCTCCCTGGCGTGCTCGGCAATGCCGAGAGCGCGGTCGAGGAAAGCCATTCCAGCGGGCTGCTGGAGCATCCCCAATACACCCGCCCCGCCGAATGGGAAGGCCGTTTGATCCCCGAAGTGCTGACCTCGGGCAACCACAAGAAGATCGAAGACTGGCGCCGCGAGATGAGCGAAAAGCTCACGCAGGAACGGCGGCCGGATCTTTGGGAGAAGCGTGGGGAGTGAGGGCGGCAAATAGCCCGTTTCTGGCGTCCAACATGACTTTTCCCAGCTGCTAAAGCGGCCATACCCGCTCGGTTAGGCGGTCCTTTTTAACGTAGTGAGCGCGATTGTAGAGCGCAGACACTAGACTCGTCGTTACCATGACGAAGCGCTGTTTCGGGTCATTGACGCGCGATTTGTGCCCTTTTTCGAGAGCGTCCAAACACGACATCCCAGCCTTGAGCGAGACAGCCCAGCTAGTGATTTTTTCATCCTCAAATGAGCACACTACGCTATGTGCAAAAGCGTTTCGGATTTTCCTAATCAAATCAATGTCGCTGTATTCTTGGCACGAAATCAGCCCTAGTGCGCGGCTAGCGGAGGCTTTCGCTGAGAATGTCGAAAGCGGAGCGTTTGGATCAGTAAAGAGCTTCTTCGTGGCCGAGGTCTCTAAGAAAAATCCACGTAAAACCTCTTCAAGCATTTCTTCGACTAGGGACGCCGCAACAAGTGCACGCCCCCTGTCGCTCTCATCCTTCGTCGCATTCAGAAATGTGTGCAAACGTTCATAGTATGGGTCGTCCAAAGTGAGTTTTCCCAATTCACCGTCTATAAGTAAGCTGAGATTACATCATTCATTCCAAACAAACGAGGCCGCAGGCGGGCGCGACGTATGACTGCTTCGTTCCGCATAGCGAACCTCGCCACCCCCACTTCCCCCTTGATCCGTTACCCATTTCCCCGTAATACGCGCGGGTCCGGAGCCGGAATCGGCCCTCGGACCCTTTTGCTGTCGCCAAGCGGAGCCTTCTTCGGTCCGCGTCACGGCACCGGCGAAGGGCGCAAAAAGCGAAAGACGACCTGAAATCTCCCGCGGGCGCGACCCTGAAAAGGCGACCGGACCCGATGAAGACGCGGAGCTCTGAGGCGGCGAAACCTTCACGGGACAAACCGTGAGCATGTGAAAGGACGTTGCGATGAACCTGATCGCACAGCTCGAGGCGGAACAAATCGCCGAGCTCAACAAGACCATCCCGGATTTCAAAGCCGGTGACACCATTCGCGTCGGCTACAAAGTGACCGAAGGCACCCGTTCGCGCGTGCAGGCCTATGAAGGCGTCTGCATCTCGCGCAAGGGCGGCGACACGCTGGCGGCTTCGTTCACCGTGCGCAAGATCTCCTTCGGCGAAGGCGTGGAGCGTGTGTTCCCGCTCTATTCGACCAACATCGACTCGATCGAAGTGGTCCGCCGTGGCCGCGTGCGTCGCGCCAAGCTGTACTACCTGCGCGCTCGTCGCGGTAAGTCGGCTCGTATCGCCGAAGACACCCACTACAAGCCCAAAGCTGCGAAATAAGGAGCGGGACGATGAAAGCCGAAACCCATCCCGACTACCACATGATCACCGTCAAGATGACCGACGGGACCGAGTATCAGACCCGCTCGACCTGGGGCTCCGAGGGCGACACCCTCACCCTCGACATCGACCCGACCTCGCACCCGGCGTGGAACGGTGGTTCGTCGCGCCTCATGGACACCGGTGGTCGCGTGTCGAAGTTCAAGAACAAGTATGCCGGCCTCGGCTTCTGAGCCTGAGCTGCATGACTGTTACGGAAAAGGGCGCCTCGCGGGCGCCCTTTTTCATGCGCGCCCCTTTCGCTCATAGCGGCAAGGCTCACCGGCCCCCACGATAGACCTTGCGCAGCTCCGGCACGGCGATGACGATCAGCAGCGCCGCCGCCAGCGCGAAGACCATCGGGCCGATGCGCTCGTAGCCCAGCACGCCTGCGATGCCGCCCGCGAAGAACGAACACAGCGTCGCGACATGCAGCAGGAGCCGCGAGCGAAGCACCTGCCTGGCCTCGGCATCGCGTGCGCCCGGCAAAAGCGCCGCAAGCTCCAGCCCCAGATCGGTCGCGATGCCCGAGACATGACTCGTGCGCACCCGCCCGTCCGAGATTTTCGTGCTCGCCGCGTTTTGCAGCCCCATCAGGAAGCTGAGCCCGATCATCATCAGATGCTCGCTCATCGCCGCGGCCCAGACCATATCGAGGATCGTCAGCACGATCAGCAGCGCGGCTTCCAGCAGGATCGACAACGCGTAGATCCCGTGCAGCCGCCGACGCTGCCCGACATCGATCAGTACCCCGGAGGCAAAGGCCCCGAAAACGAAGGCCAGCAACAGAACCAGGAACCAGATCGCGGTGCCGAACCGCCCGAGCGCGAGCAGGTCGGTCGCGGTCGAGACATTCCCGGTCATGTTGGCAGAGAAATAGCCAAGCGCCCGGAACCCGGCCGCATTCACCGCGCCCGCGACCAGCGCCAGCCAGACCGCCAGCGCGAGGTCGATCGAAACGCTCCGATCGTCTCCGGCATGTATCAGCACCGCTTGCCCCCTACGCTCGCTCAGTCTCTCGCCCCGACTATCGACGCCACCCGCGCAAAAGCAAGTCTTGGAGGCGTGGCGCGTGGCGCCTCGTTTCGTGATTTGCCCCCGACAGGCCCCGCTTCCACAGTCACGCGCGATTTCAGACAATTGATAGGAGCCGCCCGTGAGAACCCGAAACGCTACGCCCGCAGATGCCGCCGCCTTGGCCGACGTGCTCGATGAACTGGTGGTTTCGGGCCAGCGGAGCAAAGCCAGCGATGCGGAATTCGTGCGCTCGCATTATCTGGAACATCCCGACCTCATCCGCTGCGCGATCTGCGAGGATGACGAAGGCCGTGCCCTCGGGCTCCAGTCACTCAAACATGCGCGTGCGGGCAATCCCTACGGCACACCGGAAGGCTGGGGCATCATCGGCACTCATGTACGCCCCTCGGCCGCGCGGCGCGGTGTCGGGCGCAGATTGTGGGCGTGGAGCCTGAGCGCGGCACGCGGCGCAGGCCTTGTGAAGATCGAAGCCTATATCGGCGCAGAGAACGCTGCTGCGCTTGCCTATTACGGCCAAGCGGGCTTCGAGACATGGCGCGAAACCGAGGACGCGATCGGCAAGGTCTACACGCTCGACTGATCGCAAAGCCGCAAGCGGTGCGTCTCGGCGCTCCCCCCTAGCCCTTCCCATGATTCCCTAGTAAACCCGCGCTCAAACGCTCCACAGCAAGAGGGTCCTACATGGCGCGCCATCTCATTACCTCGGCCATTCCCTATATCAACGGCATCAAGCACCTCGGCAATCTCGTGGGCTCGCAGCTGCCGGCTGATCTCTTCGCCCGCTACCAGCGCGCGCGGGGCAACGAGGTGATGTTCATCTGCGCCACCGACGAGCACGGCACCCCCGCCGAACTGGCCGCCGCGAAAGCGGGCAAGCCCGTCGCCGAGTATTGCGCGGAGATGCATGAGGTGCAGGCGAAGATCGCGGAAGGGTTCCGGCTCAGCTTCGATCACTTCGGGCGCTCGTCCAGCCCGCAGAACCATCGCCTGACGCAGCATTTCGCGGTGAAGCTGGCCGAGGCCGGGCTGATCCGCGAAGTCTCGGAAACCCAGATGTATTCCAAGGCCGACGGGCGCTTCCTGCCCGACCGCTATATCGAGGGCACCTGCCCCAATTGCGGCTTCGAGAGCGCGCGCGGCGATCAATGCGACAACTGCACCAAGCAGCTCGACCCGGTGGACCTGATCAACCCGCATTCGACGATCTCGGGTTCGACCGATCTGGAGATGCGCGAGACCAAGCACCTGTTCCTGCGCCAGTCGGCGATGAAGGATCGGCTGGATGCCTGGATTGACTCCAAGTCGGACTGGCCGGTGCTGACCACCTCGATTGCGAAGAAATGGCTCCATGACGGCGACGGGCTGCAAGACCGTGGCATCACCCGCGACCTCAGCTGGGGCGTGCCTGCGCAATTCGAGGGTGCGCCGTGGTCGGGCATGGAAGGCAAGGTCTTCTACGTCTGGTTCGACGCGCCGATCGAATATATCGCCGCGACCGAGGAATGGACCGAGAAGACGGGCGGCGACTGGGAGCGCTGGTGGCGCACCGACAAGGGCGCCGACGACGTCACCTACACCCAGTTCATGGGCAAGGATAACGTCCCCTTCCACACGCTCTCGTTCCCTGCGACGATCCTCGGCTCGGGCGAGCCGTGGAAGCTCGTGGATTACATCAAGTCGTTCAACTACCTGAACTACGATGGCGGCCAGTTCTCGACCTCGCGCGGCCGCGGCGTCTTCATGGATCAGGCGCTGGAGCTTCTGCCCGCCGATTACTGGCGCTGGTGGCTTTTGTCCCATGCGCCCGAAAGCGCGGATGCCGAATTCACCTGGGAGAACTTCCAGGTCTCGGCGAACAAGGACCTCGCCGATGTGCTGGGCAACTTCGTCAGCCGGATCACCAAGTTCACCCGCTCGAAATTCGGCGAGGCGATCCCGGAAGGCGGAAGCTGGGGCGAGCAGGAAGCGGCGCTGATCGAGGATCTGACCACCCGCATCCGCGCCTACGAGACGCATATGGAAGAGAAGGATATCCGCAAGGCGGCGATGGAGCTGCGCGGAATCTGGGTTGCGGGCAACGAATACCTGCAGGCGTCGGCGCCGTGGTCGGTGTTCAAGACCGATCCCGATCAGGCGGCAGCCATCGCACGGCTCGCGCTGAACCTGATCCCGATCTACGCGGTGCTCTCGGCGCCCTTCATTCCCGATGCGGCGAAGATCATGCTCGAGGCGATGGGCGACGACGATCGCGGCTGGCCGGGCGATGTGAAAACGGCGCTCGAGGCGCTGCCCGCAGGCCATGCCTTCACCACGCCCGAGGTGCTCTTCCGCAAGATCACGGATGAAGAGCGCGAAGAGTGGCAGGAGCGCTTCGCAGGCACCCGCGACTGAAACGCATCAGGGGCTCCGCCCCTCTTCGCTTTCGCGAATTCACCCCGGGATATTTCCGGCAATTGGAAGCAAGGACCTGCCCTCTTCCAACTGCCTCAAATATCCCGGGGGAGCTCCCGCAGGGAGCGGGGGCAGCGCCCCCTACCCGGCCGGTTTCTCGCCCGCCCGCCAGGCGGAGAGCGCGGCGTTTTCCTCTGACGAAGCGGTGGCGAGCGCAGCGGGAGGCGCAGCCGGCGCCTTCTTCATCCGGAAATAATGCGCCTCGCGCGCGCCGAAATAGAAGCTGACCACCGCGCCCAGAAGCCACCAGAGCGGCTCGGGCACGTAGCCCAAGCCCACCATCCGCTGCGCGAAGCCGACCGGGTCGAGCATCGCATAGACAAAAAGCCCCACGATCCCGAAAGCGAGCACCGGGCGCGGCAGGCGGTTGAGGCCGTTGACGATGCGATCGAAGCGACCGGGGCGAATGTATTCGAACTCCGCCCCGTGTTCCTGCAGCGCTGCGAGATAGGCCGCCTGCGCGGCCTCAAGTTTCTTCGTGGCATTGGGCACGAAGACCTCCGCCACCGAGCTGGCGGCCTCGCCTGCCGCCTTCACCGCGCCCGCACCGCCGAGCAGTTTCTCGATCATGCCCATTTCGCCACCCGCTTGCGATGCTCGCCCTCGGTGAGGTGAAAGCGCGGCGAGATGAACTCCTCGGCGCGGCGGATCCAGCCGCCCTTCCCGCCCGCCCGCGTCGTCGCGTATTTGCGGCTTGCGGGCCGCGCATCGGCGATCCGGTAGTAATAGTTGCGCCGCGCGATCCCGTAGGCATCGGCGAAATATCCGGGCGCGGCCGCATCGGCGAGTTCTGCGGCGGCGATGGTCTGCGGGCCGATGATCCCGTCCACGACGACGCGCTGGCCCATGTCGCCCAGCAGGCGCTGCAGGATGACGACCGCATTGCCGCCCGCATTCACATACATGTCGAAGACCGAGGCCTGCACCGAGGGCGGCAACCGGTCGATGCGCGGGCTCTTATAGTAATGCTCGATGAAAATCTCGGCGGCTTGGCCCGGGTCGAGCGCGCGGATATCCATCTCGTCCACCCGGCCATCTCCTGTCAGATCGCGCCCCAACCGGCGCAGGGTTCCGAGCGTGACGCCGTGCTTGGTCGCACCGCCCGGATCGTCCGGATCATCGACATAACCGCCTTCGCGCGCGACGATCTCCGCCGCGATCTGGGTGACCGATTTCATGGCCTGCCTCCGTTGATGACAACGTCAGGCAGGCTCGGGCCGTGCGATTAAGAGGGCTAAAAGAGAGCGTTCGCCGGGGTCGCGATTACGACGACGGGCCCTCGTAGACGCCCTGTTCCTTCAGCGCGTCAACGACTTCCTTGGGCATGTAATTCTCGTCGTGCTTGGCGAGAATTTCGGAGGCCACGAACGTGTCGCCTTCCATCTTGCCCGTGCCGATCATGCCCTGGCCCTCTTTGAAGAGGTCCGGCAGGACGCCCGCGAATTTCACCGGGACGGTTGCGCCGCCATCGGTGACCTTGAATTCGATAACCTCGCCCTGACCGCGCTTGAGCGAGCCTTTCTCGACCAGCCCGCCAAGGCGGAACACCTCGCCGGGCTGCGGCGGTTCGGTGGCAAGCTGCGAAGGCGCACGGAAGAAGTTGATGCCGCTCCGCATCGAGTACCCGATCGTGCCGGTCGCGATCACCAAGGCCAGCGCGGCCACGCTGAGCACCTGGATACGACGTTTCTTCTTCAGACTCTTCATCTCTTCGCCTCCTGAGATGCCGCTTCGTCTACCTTACCGCGCCGGCCGTGCCATTGACGCGGATCAAGGGAAGACGGGGGCGAGCATCAGCCCTTCGCTTTCCTCCAGCCCGAGCATGAGGTTCGCGTTCTGGATCGCTTGTCCCGACGAGCCCTTGCAGAGGTTGTCGATGGCCACGACCACGAGCGCGCGCCCGGGGATCCTGTCTCCTGATACACCAATATGGGCATAATTGGAGCCAGTTACAGACCTGGTGGACGGAACTGCGCCGAAAGGTAGCATCTCCATGAAGATTTCGTCTGCATAGCGGTCCGCCAGTGCCTTGTAGACGGCCTCGGGCTCGCCCTTCACATAGGCCGAGGCGAGGATGCCGCGGTTGAAGGGCGCCAGATGCGGGGTGAATTGCACCATTACGGGGCGACCCGCCAAGGCGCTGAATTCCTGATCGAATTCGCCAAGGTGACGGTGCTTGCCGCCTTGCGAATAGGGCGCGACACCGCCCGACAGCTCTGCGTGCAGCAGGTTTTCCTTCAGCGAGCGGCCCGCGCCGGAAACCCCGTTCTTCAGATCGAGGATGATGTCGTCGAGGTCGATCACGCCGGCTTCGATCAGCGGACGGATCGCGAATTGGCCCGCAGCGGCATTACAGCCCGTGCCCGCAACCAGCCGCGCCTCGCGAATCGCGTCGCGGTAGAACTCGGTCAGGCCGTAGACCGCCTCTTTCTGCAACTCGACCGCGGCATGGGGCTTGCCATACCACTTCTCGTAATCCGCCGGATCGCGCAGCCGGAAATCGGCCGAGAGGTCCACGATCTTCAGATCGTGCGGCAGCTCCTTGATGACCGCCTGCGAGGTCGCATGCGGCAGCGCGCAGAAGGCCAGATCGACATTCGAGAAGTCGATCTCTTCGATCTTCACCAGATCGGGCAGGCCCAGATGGCGCAGATGCGGGAACACGTCGCCCATCGCCATACCGGCCTTTCGCTCGCCCGAGAGGGCCACGATGTCCATATTCGGATGGGTGGCGATCAGCCGGACGAGTTCGGCACCGGTGTAGCCCGACGCGCCCAGAATCGCGATTTTCTTCGTCATATCAACCTCCGCGCTTGTCGCTCGGCTCTCCCTTACCCTAAGCTCACACTCAAATAAACTCCGTGTGAACCGGAGTGACGTCCGACAGTGAACGAGGCAGGCCGTGGCAGAGCAGTGGTATTACGCCGATGGGAAAGATCCCGTCGGTCCGTTCCCCGCAGAACATATGACGGATATGGTGCGGGCAGGTCGTATCAAGCCCGAAACGATGGTTTGGCAAGACGGAATGGAAGGATGGGAGCCTGCGGGCGATCACTTCTTCCGGCGAGCCCCGGAAACTGCGGCCACGGGCGCCGACCCGCATAGCGGCGCGACGAATTACGCGGCCCGCATTGCGCAGCGCCATCAGCAGGAGGGCAAGCTCTCCTCCGCCGATCCCCGCGCCTATGCCGATGCCTCGATCGAACGCGAGCGCGCGAAGCGCGGGATTGGCTCGGACGGGATGTATGCCGGGGCGCCTTCGCGCGGCTTCTTCGAGGCGATCAAGGTCTGCTTCCGGAAATACGTGACCTTCAAAGGTCGGGCGAGCCGGTCGGAATATTGGTGGTTCGTGCTGTTCGTGACGCTGGCGGGGTTCGCGGGCGGCTTTGCGGAGGCCTCGATGGGTCAGGACGGGGCCGCAATCAGCGCGGTGATCTCCATCGCGACCTTCCTGCCCTCGGTCTCGGTAACGGTGCGCCGGCTACATGACACCAACCGCTCTGGCTGGTGGTTCGGGCTTTATATCCTGATGAGCTTCTTGGGCGGCTTCGTGATCGCCTTCCTCGCCATCTCCTCGGGCATCCGAGACCCGGACGCCATTTTCGCGTCGATGGGGATGCTGACGATGCTCTGGGCCATTGTGATGCTGGTTTGGGGTATCATGCTCTTCGTCTTCATGCTGCTAAGGGGCACATACGGCGAAAACCGTTTCGGCTGACCCCTGAGGCGCGGCGGCTCAGGCCGCCTCGAACCGGATCGCGTAGCGCAGGAATTGCGTCGCGTGGCTCGACACCGAGGCTGGATCGCCGGTGGTCAGGAATTTCGATTCCGTGCCCGCGCCTCTGAATTCGGGGCGGCGCTCGAGGTAATCGGCGAGGCTTTCGGCCACCAGATTGGCTTGGCTGTAGACGTCCACGCTCGGGCCCAGCGCTTCCTGGAAGGTCTTCTGCATCAGCGGGTAATGGGTGCAGCCGAGGATCGCGGCCTCGGGCTTCGGCATCCGCCGCTTGAGCGCCTCGACATGGGACTTCACCAGCGCCTCGGCGAGGATTTCGTCGCCGGTCTCGATCGCATCGACCACGCCGCCGCAGGGCTGCGCCTCGACATCGACGCCAATCGCGCGGAAGGCCAGTTCGCGCTGGAACGCGCGGCTCGCCACCGTTGCAGGCGTCGCGAACAGCGCCACATGTTTCACCGCCACTTCGCGCGGCGGGGAGTTGTCGCCCCATTTGCGTTCGGTCAGCGCCTCGATCATCGGCACGAAGACGCCCAGCACACGCTTGCCCTCGGGGATCCAGGTCTCCTGCATCCGCTTGAGCGCGGCGGCAGAGGCCGTGTTACAGGCGAGGATCACGAGATCGCAGCCCTCTTCCCAGAGCCGTTCGACACCCGCGCAGGTCAGGTTGAAGATGTCGTCGGCATCGCGCACCCCGTAAGGCGCATGGGCGTTGTCGCCGTAATAGCAAAAGGCCATGTCCGGCAGCCGCTTGGCGCAGGCATCATAGACCGTCAGCCCGCCCAGACCTGAATCGAAAACGCCTACTGCCATGCTCGCGCCCCTCGCCCGTCCGGGCCGCAACAGGCGCCGGTCAGTTTCTATATTTCGCCTCGAACTCGAAGCCATAGCCGTAAGACTTCAAGGGAGTCGGCGACAAGTCATACGTCGCACGGCGCAGGAAATCCATCATCTGTTTCGGGCTCTCACGCAGCGGTGCAAGATCGTCCTGCGGGATCGGCTCGCCGACGCAGAGGCGCACCGGCCGATTGGCGTGGCGTTTGAACTCGCGGATCATCAGCCCCATGCGCAGGCTGTAGTGCAGATGGCTCGCCAGCTGGAACAGACGGCTGTTATGGCCCTCGAAGAAGACCGGCACCACGGTCGCATCGGATTTCGCGATCATCTTGGCGGTGAAGTTGCGCCACCCCGGATCCATCGGCGCACCGAAAGGCTTGGCCGCGGTCGAGACCGTGCCGCCCGGAAACACGCCGATCGCGCCGCCATCGCCGAGGTAGCGCAGGGCGTCCGAACGGGTGCGCAGGTTCGCCTTCATGGCTTCTTTCGTCTCGGAGAAATCCACCGGCAGGATGATCCGGTCGATCTCTTCGGCGCGCTTGAAGACGTTATGCGCGAGGATGCGAAAGTCGCCGCGGATGCGCGACAGCAGCAGGCCCATGATCAGCCCGTCGAGAATGCCGTAAGGGTGGTTCGCGATCAGCACCAACGGGCCGGTCTGCGGGATATTGGCCAGCGCGCCTCGGGTCACGTCGATCTGCAGGCCGTAGCGTTCCGCCATCACCTGCCAGAAATCCGCGCCTTGTGCGATGTCGTGCTCGTAGCCTCTGGCACGTTTGATCAGACCGATCCGCCCGGTCGCGTTCTCCATCGCGCGGATCAGAACCCGCGCGCCTTTCGAGCGCGCGGACCATGCGTAGGAAATTTCCTGCGTAGCGTGGCGGACAGGCATCCGGGGGGCCATCGGGGTGGCGGTCATCTCGAACCTCCGCAACATGGGCTGGCTTCACTCTGCCTGCGCCATGTCACGAAGGTGCGACACTCAGATGACAGCCCTCACTCGGCGGCCATTTTCTGCGGAGTACCGCCTGCGCGGAAAGCGGCAAGAAGTTCCTCGCGCCGCTTCGCCGCCATCTGCTCGGCCTGTGCCTTGACCGGGCCGAAGCCCCGGATGGTCAAGGGCAACTCCGCCAGTTCGCGCGCGATCTCCATCGTCTCCGGCGTGACTTTGGGCAGAACTTCGGCCATGTCGGCCTCGTATTGCTTGATCAGCGCGCGCTCCATCTTGCGCTCGGCAGCATAGCCGAAGGGATCGAACGGCGTACCGCGCAGCCCCTTGAGCTTCGCCAGAAGACGGAAATTGCGCTCCATGCCGGGGCCGAATTCACGCTTCTTCGGGCGACCGTCCGAGCCTTCCTTGGACAGGATCGGCGGGGCGAGATGGAAGTGCATCTCGAAATCGCCCTCGAACTCGGCGCGGGCCTTCTCTGCCGTGGACAGATGCAGCCGCGCGACCTCGTATTCGTCCTTATAGGCCAGAAGCTTGTGATAGCCCTTCGCGACCGCTTCACGCAGCTCCGACGGCGCCTCGTCCACCAGCTTGCGGAACCGCTTGGCGAGCCGCTTGTTCTGGTAGTCGACGAGATGCGCGGCCCGGAACTCGATCGGATCGACCGGGGCCTTCACGACCTCCGCCGCCATCGCCTTCGCAGCTTCTGCCGGGAAAGCCATCGCCCAGCGCCCCAGATCGAAGGCGCGCTTGTTCTCGGCGGGTTTGGCACCGTTCAGCTCGATCGCCCGGAAGATCGCCTCGAGGGTCAGCGGCACGTAGCCTTGCTGCCACGCAGCCCCCAGCACGACCATGTTCGAGTAGATCGAGTCGCCCAGCATCTGCCGCGCCAGTTCCGAGGTATCGGCAAAGTCCACGCGATCCTTCAACCGCGCCTCGAGGCTCAGCCGAAGCTGTTCGCCCGGCAGGCGGAAATCGCGGTTGCGGGTGAATTCGCCCGTGACGATCTCGTGGCTGTTGATGACGGCACCGGTGCGGCCCGTCGTCATCAGCCCCAGCGTCTTGGCGCCTGCGGAGACCACCAGATCGCCGCCGATCACGCAATCGGCCTCGCCCACGGCGACGCGAATCGCCGAGATATCCTCGGGCTTGTTAGCGATGCGCAGGTGGATATGCACCGCCCCGCCCTTCTGGGCGAGACCGGCCATCTCCATCATGCCCGCGCCCTTCCCGTCGATATGGGCGGCCATGGCGAGCACCGCGCCGATGGTCACGACACCCGTGCCGCCGACCCCGGTGATCACCACGTTATGGGTGCCGTCGATCGCGGGCAGCGTGGGCTTGGGCAGGTCCGGCAGATCGAGCGCCTGCGCCTCGGCCTTCCTCACCTTCGCCCCGTGCAGCGTCACAAAGCTGGGGCAGAACCCGTCGAGGCAACGGAAGTCCTTGTTGCACGACGACTGGTCGATCGCGCGTTTGGTGCCCAGTTCGGTCTCTTCCGGCACGATGGAGACGCAGTTCGACTGCACCCCGCAATCGCCGCAGCCTTCGCAGACATCCGTGTTGATGAAGACGCGCTTGTCCGGATCGGGGAACTTGCCGCGCTTGCGGCGGCGGCGCTTCTCGGCGGCGCAGGTCTGAACGTAGATCAGAGCCGAGACGCCTTTCGTCTTCGCCAGACGTTTCTGCACGGCCATCAGCTCGGCCCGTTCGACCTTCTCGACGCCCGCGGGGAAGGTGGACAGGTCCAGCTCTTCCTTCTCGTCATAGACCACCACGACCGGCTTCACGCCCATCGCCACGATCTCCGACGCGATCTGCTGCGCGGTCAGCCCGCCTTCGTTCTCCTGCCCGCCAGTCATCGCGACCGCATCGTTGAACAGAATCTTGTAGGTGATGTTGGTGCCGGCCGCCAAAGCCGCCCGGATCGCCTGCGCGCCCGAGTGGTTGTAGGTGCCGTCGCCAAGGTTCTGGAACATATGCTCCCGCGTGGAGAACGGGGCCTCGCCGACCCAGTTCACACCCTCGCCGCCCATATGGGTGAAGCCTTCGGTGTTCCGGCCCATCCACTGCACCATGTAGTGACAGCCGATCCCGGCATAGGCGCGCTCGCCCTCGGGGACCTTGGTCGAGCTGTTATGCGGGCAGCCCGAGCAATACCACGGCGTTCGGGTCGCGATCTCCGGCGCGTTGTCGGCGCGTTGGGCGGCTTCGATCTTCTCGATACCCGCCTTGATCGCATCCGTGCCGCGGCCCTCTTCGATGAAGATGTCGCCCAGCTTGCGCGCGATCATCACCGGGTCGAGCGCGTAACGCGTGGGGAACAGCTCCACCTGACGGCCATTCTCCCAGGTGTCGCCCTTGTGCCAGCCATAGACGCGGCGGCCGCGACGGTCGTCGAAGATCGCCTCCTTGACCTGCACCTCGATCAGCTTGCGCTTTTCCTCGACGACGATGATCAGCTCCAGCCCCTCGGCCCATTCATGGAACGAGGTCATGTCGAGCGGGAAGGTCTGGCCGATCTTGTAGGTCGTGATGCCGAGCCGTTCGGCCTCGGCCTCGTCGATCCCCAGCAGTGAGAGCGCATGGGTCAGGTCGAGCCAGTTCTTGCCTGCCGCCACCAGACCGATCTTCGCCCCGGGCTTGCCCCAGACGCGGTTGTCGATGCGGTTCGCACGGGCGAATGCCTCGGCCGCATAGCGTTTGAAGTCGATCATCCGCGCTTCTTGCGCCACCGGCGTGTCGCCGAGACGGATGTTCAGCCCGCCTTCGGGCATCTTGAAGTCAGGGATCACGAAATCTTGACGGAAGGGGTCGCCGTCGACAACTGCCGTCGCTTCGACCGTATCCTTCATCGTTTTCAGACCGACCCAGACCCCGGCGAAGCGGCTCAAAGCATAGCCGTAGAGCCCGAAATCGAGGATTTCCTGCACGCCTGCGGGCGACAGCACCGGCATGTAGGCATCGACCATCGCCCAGTCGGACTGGTGCAGCACGGTCGAGGATTCGCCGGTGTGATCGTCGCCCATCGCCATCAGGACGCCGCCATGTTTCGATGTGCCCGCCATATTGGCGTGGCGCATCACATCGCCGGAGCGATCGACGCCCGGGCCTTTGCCGTACCAGAGGCCGAAAACGCCGTCATACTTGCCTTCGCCGCGCAATTCCGCCTGCTGCGAGCCCCACAGCGCGGTTGCCGCGAGGTCTTCGTTCAGGCCCGGCTCGAAGCGAACATCGCTCTCTTCCAGCACAGTCTTGGCGCGCGCCATCTGCAAATCGACAGCGCCGAGCGGCGAACCGCGATAGCCTGTCACATAGCCGGCCGTATGCAGTCCCGCCGCCTTGTCGCGCGCGGCCTGAGCCAGAACGAGACGCACCAAAGCCTGCGTCCCGTTCAGCAAAACCGGAGATTTCGTAAGGTCGAACCGATCCGCTAGGGATATTTCTTGCCTTCCCATTAAGCACCTCCCCTTGCTAACTGGGCATGGAGACATGGTAGGTCATAATATCTGACCTAGAAAGCGGAAAATTGTTACTTAGCGGTTTCGTAAATCCTCGAGATTAATGTAAAGAAACTTGCGCGGAACAGCAGATGATAAAGCGAAAGTGACCTTGATGGATTGGGACAAGCTCAGAATCTTCCACGCAGTGGCCGATGCAGGGTCTTTGACTCATGCCGGCGACGCACTGCACCTGTCTCAATCTGCCGTGAGCAGACAGATCCGGGCGCTCGAAGAGGCCCTCGGAACGACTCTTTTCCACCGTCACGCCCGCGGACTGATTCTCACCGAGCAGGGCGAATTGCTGTTCGAGGCCACCTCGTCGATGGCGAAAAAGCTCGACAGCGCCTCCGCACGCATTCGTGACAGCGAAGAGGAAGTGTTCGGCGAACTGCGCGTGACCACCACGACGGGCTTCGGCACGCTGTGGCTCGCGCCGCGTCTGACGAAGCTCTATGAGAAGTATCCCGATCTGAAGATCGACCTCATGCTGGAGGAGCGGGTGCTCGACCTACCGATGCGCGAGGCCGATGTCGCCGTGCGCATGAAAGAACCCGCGCAGGCCGACCTGATCCGCAAGCGCCTGCTGAACATTCGGATGCGGCTCTACGCGACTTCCGAGTATCTTGCGAAATGGGGCTCGCCCGAAAAGATCGAGGATCTGCGCAAGCATCGCCTGATCTGCCAGACCCCGCGCACCCCGCAGGTGCAGGCGGGCGCGCAGCTTGCGCGGCAGGTTCTGGCCTTTGATCAAAGCTCGACGCTGACGGTGAACAACTACTTCGGCGTGCTGCAGGCGGTCCTGAACCATATCGGCATCGGCATCCTGCCTGACTACCTGACCGCCGATTTCAACGACCTGCAGCGGGTGCTGCCCGATCTGGAATCGGTCGAGATCCCGATCTTCCTCGCCTACCCCGAAGAGCTGCGCTCGTCGCGCCGTGTGACCGCTTTCCGCGACTTCATTCAGGAAGAAATCACCAACTATCGGCGCTTCCAGGCGGGCGATTCAACCTAGAGTTGCACCGCGACTTTACCGCAACGCATACCGGCCATGATGCGCCCGCAGCATGTTTTCCCTTGATGCGTTAACAAACTGCCCATAAATGAGGCTCAGAAGGGTTGGCCGTGCCGAAAGGCGCAGCACCTTCTACCTCCCTGTTGGACTTTGGCCGAGCTTTGCTCGGCCTTTTTTTTGTCCAACGCCCAGATGCGGCCTTCACGCAGGGCGCGAGAGCCCCTCCCAACAGCCCCGATCTCACGAAATTTCACGCGGTCGCGACCGGGAAAACCCCGCTCTACGCGCAACTATCCCCTTAGGTTCATTTAAAATTCCACGATCTCGTTCACAAAAATTTCAGTGAACTTTCGCCGGTTCAGGCCGTTCCTTTCCCGACGCCAGCAACGGCGCAGCACTTGAGTAACCAGTTGAAAGGATACTGTTATGACTACCGCGAAAAACATCTTTGCCGCTTCGACCGCTCTTCTTGGCGCGATGACCATCGCAGGTTCGGCTTCGGCCCTCGACCTGTCGAAAGTGCCCTCCACGAATAATGGTGACGGCCAGTATTACGGCATCGCCGACTATCGTGTTGGCGCGGTGCCGGGTCAGGAAACCTCGACGGGCACGCCGCCCGCGGTGACCTCGTCGAACACCTTCGAGTCGACCGACCAGTACGGCATCACGGACGTGAAGACCGGCACCGCGACGTTCGACAGCACCTCGATGGGTGAGGAAATGATCCCCGCGCAGCGCCAGCTGACCGACGAAGCCGGCATCACGGGCATGAAAACCGCCGCCAATGCCGAAGACAAGGCAATGAGCGTCGATGGCAACATCATCGGCATGATCGAGAAGGTCGAGGCGAATGACGGCTACGACACCGTCTATATCCGCACCTCGCCGAAGCTCGACACCACCGTGTCGCTCTTCAAGATCAACGTGCCGAAAGGCGCAGCCGTCAATGGTCAGGTCAAGCTTGGCTGGACCGTGTCGGAGCTGCTGACCAATCTCGAGACGCAGGTGGACATGCGCTCGTAATCCGAGCGACACCTGATACGCGCTTTTACGACGCGGGGCCTTCGGGCCTCGCGTTTTTTCTTTCCGCGACGTCCGGCCTCTCTTTTCCCCCTGCACATATTCGCCTAATAGGGGCGGCGAAGCCGATGCCGGAGGATCCTCATGAACGAGCCGCAGATCACGCCTGATCTCATCGCAGCCCATGGCCTGAAACCCGACGAGTACGACCGGATCCTCGAGATCATCGGACGCGAGCCGACATTCACCGAGCTCGGAATCTTCTCGGCGATGTGGAACGAGCACTGCTCCTACAAGTCGTCGAAGAAATGGCTGCGCACGTTGCACACCGAGGGCGATCAGGTCATCTGCGGTCCGGGCGAGAATGCGGGCGTTGTCGATATCGGCGACGGGCAGGCCGTGGTCTTCAAGATGGAGAGCCACAACCACCCCTCCTATATCGAACCGCATCAGGGTGCGGCGACCGGCGTGGGCGGCATCCTGCGCGACGTGTTCACCATGGGCGCGCGCCCGGTGGCCGCGATGGACAGCCTGAGCTTCGGCATGCCCGACCACCCCAAGACCTCGCATGTCGTGAAAGGCGTGGTCGAGGGCGTGGGCAGCTACGGCAACTGCTTCGGCGTGCCGAACGTGGGCGGCGAAGTGCGCTTCCACCCCTCCTATAACGGCAACTGCCTCGTGAACGCTTTCGCGGCGGGCCTCGCGGATGCCGACAAGATCTTCTACTCCGCCGCGTCCGGCATCGGCATGCCGGTCGTCTATCTGGGTGCCAAGACGGGCCGCGACGGCGTCGGCGGCGCGACCATGGCCTCGGCCGAGTTCGACGACACGATCGAAGAGAAGCGCCCCACCGTTCAGGTCGGCGACCCCTTCACCGAAAAATGCCTGATGGAAGCCTGCCTCGAACTGATGCAGACCGGCGCGGTGATCTCGATTCAGGACATGGGGGCCGCAGGCCTGACCTGTTCTGCGGTCGAGATGGGCGACAAGGGCGGGCTGGGCGTGAAGCTCAACCTCAATGCGGTGCCGCAGCGCGAAGCCGCGATGACCGCCTATGAGATGATGCTGTCGGAGAGCCAGGAGCGGATGCTCATGGTCCTCAACCCCGAGAAGGAAGACATCGCACGCGAGATCTTCGTGAAATGGGATCTCGACTTCGCCATCGTCGGCGAGACTATCGCGGAAGACCGCTTCCTGATCATGCATGGCAACGAGGTGAAAGCCGACGTTCCGCTGTCGAAACTGTCCTCGGAAGCCCCCGAATACGATCGTCCGTGGGTGGAAACGCCCATCGCGACCGCTGGCGAGGCACTGCCCGAGATCGGTGCGATCGATGCGCTCAAGGCGCTGATCGGCTCGCCGAACTACGCGCATAAGTCCTGGGTCTACGAGCAATACGACACGCAGGTGATGGGCGACACGGTGCGCCGTCCGGGTCTCGGCGCGGGCGTCGTGCGCGTGCACGGCACCGACAAGGCGCTGGCCTTCACCGCCGATGTGACCCCGCGCTACGTCAAGGCGAACCCCTTTGAGGGCGGCAAGCAAGCGGTGGCCGAAGCCTATCGCAACCTGACCGCCGTGGGCGCCAAGCCGCTGGCCTCCACCGACAACCTGAACTTCGGCAATCCCGAGAAGCCCGAGATCATGGGCCAGTTCGTGGGCGCCATCAAAGGCATCGACGCCGCCGTGCGCGCGCTCGACATGCCGATCGTGTCGGGCAACGTCTCGCTTTACAACGAAACCGACGGCACCGGCATCCTGCCCACGCCGACCATCGGCGCGGTCGGTCTGCTGAGCTCGCTCGACGAGCTGATCGCGGGCCTGCCGACGGCGGGCGACGTGGCGATGGTGATTGGCGAGACCAAGGGGCACCTCGATCAATCCGCGCTGGCATTTGAGGCCTTCGGGCTCGAGTCGGGCGACGCGCCCGAGGTCGATCTCGACGTCGAGAAACGCAATGGCGAGTTCCTGCGCGAGAACCGCGCGCTGGTCAAAGGCGCAAGCGATCTGTCGGATGGCGGGCTCGCGCTCGCAGCTTTCGAGATGGCGGAAGAAGCCGGTCTGGGCGTCACGCTCGAGGCTGACGACATCGCGACGCTCTTCGGCGAGGATCAGGGCCGCTACCTCGTGGCCTGCTCCTTCGACCAGGCGGAGGCGCTGATGGTCGCCGCCCGCAAGGCCGAGGTGCCGCTTTACACCGTGGGTCGCTTCGGCGGCGACACGGTCGGCTTCGGTTCGGACAGCGCCCCGCTGGAGGAGCTGTCGAACCTCTATCGCACGGCCTTCAAAGCGGCGATCGACGCCTGAGTTCTGTGACCTGACGCAGGGCGGACATGCGCGCCGGGCGGTTTTTTACCGCCCGCGCACAAGCTAATGTCGCGGCGATCCACCGATTTCAGGTTCCCGCTTTGACCAGTTCCACCCTCGCCTATGCCGCCCGGCTGTTCCTCGCCGCGACGCTTGCCCTGACTGCCGCCCGGCTACTGGGCCTGACCAATATCTATTGGGCGGCCATGCCCGTCTGGGTCGTGATCCAACCCCATCGCGAAGACATGGCGCTGCGCGCGGTGCTGCGGGTCGCAGGCACCTTGGTCGGTGCCGGTATCGGGATCGCGGCTCTGACATGGCTTCCGGTGCCGGGAATCGCGCTGACCGTGGCGCTGACCGCAGCCGTCGGTGTCGGCATCGCCTACCGGATCGGGACGCATTGGGCCTATGGCTTCACGCTGATGGCGATCACGATCGGCGTGGTGGTGATGCCCGCGCTGGGGATGGGGGCGGATGCGATCCCGCTCGCGCTCGACCGGGTCGCCTGCACCCTTCTGGGCGTCATCTCGGTGACGGCGGTGAACTGGCTCTTCACGCCCGCCCGTCGCGCGCCGATGCCGCCGCGGCCGAACCCGCATTTCGTCCAGCAGCTTTGGCTGCGCATGGCGGCGGTGGCGGTGCTCACGGGCGGGGCCACGCTGATCGACGCCCATTTCACCCATCCCGCCGCAACAGCCGCCGCGCTTTCGGTGATCGTCTTCTCCTCGGTGCTGGGCTCCATGCCGAATCCGCGCCCTGCCGTGCGCTTCCTTGTGCCCGGTGTCGCGCTTGGGGTGCTCGCCGCGGTCGCCTATCGCGGGCTCACGCATCTGTCGGGCGGCGACCAGACCGAGCTTCTGATCCTCGCCTTCGCCTTCATCGCGGGCGGTGCGCTGCTGCGCGCCCATCCTCGCACAACGCTGATGGGGATCGACATCAACATGTGCTTCCTGCTCGCCGGAGAGATCGGTGCGCCGGGCCATTCCCTGCCGGTGACGGCCGCCGGAGCCGCCGCGATGTTCATCGGCAGCGTGGTCATCGCGACGCTCATGTTTTTCCTGTCGCGATTGCACCCGCCAGCGGCCACCGCATAGGTCCGCGCCCCAGCGCATCCCCTTGCAGCCAGCCGCCGCGCCACTTAAGTTTGCGGCAAAGGACGAGGAGCCCTATTTATGGCAATGGAAGCCCATGACATCGAAGCCCTGATCCGGGCGGAATTCCCCGATGCCAAGATCACGATCACCGATCTCGCCGGGGACGGGAATCATTGGGCGGCGGAGGTCATCGACGAGAGCTTCCGCGGCAAGAACCGCGTCCAGCAACAGCGCGCGGTCTATGCCGCGCTCAAAGGGGCGATGGACGGGCCGAACGGAGTGCTGCACGCGCTCGCTTTGACCACCAAAGCGCCCGAATGATTTCACACACGTCTCCAAGCGGGACGGAGAAAGGATTTAGCGATGAACGCGCAAGACCAAATCGCCCAGCAAATCTCTGAGAATGACGTCGTTCTCTTCATGAAGGGCACCAAGGACATGCCGCAATGCGGGTTTTCGAGCCGCGTCGCGGGCGTGCTCAACTTCATGGGCGTGACCTACAAGGACGTCAACGTGCTCGCGGATCAGGACATCCGCCAAGGCATAAAAGACTATTCGGACTGGCCGACCATCCCGCAGCTCTACGTCAAAGGCGAATTCGTCGGCGGCTGCGACATCATTACCGAGATGACCCTCTCGGGCGAGCTGGATCAGCTGTTCGAGACCAAGGGCGTGAGCTTCAACAAGGACGCCGCCGAGCAGATCCGCGCCGCCAACGCCTAAGCGCAGATCCCGACTTAATCGAAAGCCCCGTCACTCTGTGGCGGGGCTTTTGCGTTTCAGCGTCGGTCTGAGTTGGGCGCGGCCTGCCGGCCTTGCACCCGCGTCTCACTTGCGTCCGATGAAGCGGTCGAACCAGCCCTTCGCGCCCTCTTCGGCGTCGTCCCAGGCCTCACTCGCATCCTCGAATAACGGGTCGATCGAGCGTTGGCGGAACTGTCGCCACATCGCCCGGATCGTCAGCAAGACAATCACCAGAAGCGTCAGGATGATGATGCTGCCCCAGGGAATGATCCGCGTATCCGGCCCCGGCACGACCTTCAGCCCGACCGCATTCGGATAGATCGTCAGCCAGCGCGAGCGCCAGCCATAGCGCGTCACCGACACCCAGATCGGATCGGCCGAGGTCGAGATCAGCGACTCCGCCTGTGCCTGCAGGTCCGAACTGTCGAGCTTGAAATAAGGCGGCCAGCCCCAGCCGGTATCCTCGTTGCGGAAGACCAGCGTCTTGCCGTTGGGACGCACAGAGTTGATGAAACGCACATCTCGGCTGGTCGCACTCGCGGTGCCGACGTCAGGCGCGGCCCAGAAGATCGAGTTCTCGCCGAAATCGACGCGGCGCACCTCTGTGCCGACGATCCGCACGATGTCATGGCGCGGCAGGTTGTAATGCAGGAACACCGCGACGAAGCCGATCACGACCAGCCAGAAGCCCCATTTCACGTAACGCATCGGATTCTCACCTGTAATTCATCAGATAGATAATGAGCCCCACCACGATGATCGGCAGGACATAGACCAGCCAGATCAGCTTGCGCAGCAGGCTTTTCTCATAGTCCCGCATCCCGGCCTCGACGAAGGTATCGCGCGTGGTCTCGGCTCGGCCCTCGGCAGCGGCCTCGTTCCAATCCTCTTCCAGCGCCTCGCGCCGGACCGACCGGGCATAGAGACGCACCAGCCAGAACAGGATCGTCAGCGCGATCAGCCCGAAGATCGCCAGTCGAATGAAGGCCAGCATCGCGCGCCCTCCTTGCCCTTCGCTGTCGCAAGCCTAGGCCGTGGCGGCGCGGTTGACCAGATCAGCCCTTCCGGCGCGCCATGCCGATCCGGATCAGCTTGATCACGATGGCCGAGGCCGCGACCGGGATCAGCGCGAGCACATAGGTCGCGGCGAACATCTGGCGCGGCACGTAGCCGTTCGAGCAGCTCGCCGTGTCGGAGAAGAAATGCAGCACGAAGCCCGCACCGCAGGCGGTGCCGGTCATGTAGAATGCAGGCACGATCATCGCGACAGGCACCAGCGCCAAAAGCTTCGCCCAGTCGTATTTCGACAGCCACCCTCCGACCGCAATGCAAAGCACGAGCGCGAAGGCCAAGAACAGGTTCATCCGGTCCCTCCGTAGGAATTTGCACCGCAATAGCGCGCGCGGGTGTTAAAAGCCATGTGTTTTCAATCCTTGCGTTTTCGCTTGGCCGGCGGCGGCGCCCGGCGCTAGCCTTGGGTATGGACCTCGCCACTCGTCTGAAATCCGCCATCGACGCGCGCCGCAATGATCTGATCGCGCTGACGCAGGCACTGATACGCATTCCGACGCTGAACCCGCCGGGGCGAAACTACCGCGAAATCTGCGATTTTCTCGCGGCCTACCTCTCCGAACGCGGCTTCACGACCGAACTGATCCGCGCCCATGGCGCGCCCGGCGACAGCGAGACCTATCCGCGCTGGAACCTCGTCGCCCGTATCGAGGGCGCGCGCCCCGGCGACTGCGTGCATTTCAACTCGCATCACGACGTGGTCGAGATCGGTCATGGCTGGACCCGCGACCCGTTTGGGGCCGAGATCGACGGAGACCGCATCTACGGGCGCGGTTCCTGCGACATGAAAGGCGGGCTGGCGGCCTCGGTGATCGCGGCGGAGGCGTTCCTCGACACCTGCCCCGATTTCGCGGGCAGTATCGAGGTTTCCGCCACTGCCGACGAGGAATCGGGCGGCTATGGCGGCGTGGCCTATCTGGCCGAGCAGGGCCGCTTCGATCCCACCCGCGTGCAGCATGTCATCATCCCCGAGCCGCTGCACAAGGACCAGATCTGCCTCGGCCATCGCGGCGTCTGGTGGGCCGAGATCGAGACCCATGGCCGTATCGCGCATGGCTCGATGCCGTTTCTCGGCGACAGCGCGATCCGCCATATGAGCGCCGTTCTGAGCGAGATGGAGGAGACGCTCTACCCGCTCCTTCTGGGCAAGCAGACCGAGATGCCCGTGATCCCGGAAGGCGCGCGGGCCTCGACGCTGAACGTCAATTCGATCCATGGCGGCGCGCCGGAAGAAGGGGCCGATTACACCGGCCTGCCCACGCCCTGCGTCGCTGATCGCTGCCGCATCGTGATCGACCGCCGCTTTCTGATCGAGGAAGACCTCGCCGAGGTGAAGGCCGAAATCACCGACCTGATGGAGCGCGTAAAAACCCAGCGCCCCAGCTCCCGCTACGAAATCCGCGACCTGTTCGAGGTGCAGCCCACGATGACCGAGAAGGGCGCGCCGATCGTGCGCTCCACCGCCGCCGCGATCGAGGCGGTGCTGGGCCGGGAGGCGGCTTATGTCGTCTCGCCCGGCACCTATGACCAGAAACATATCGACCGGATCGGGCGGCTGAAGAATTGCATCGCCTACGGTCCGGGGCTTCTGGAGCTCGCCCATCAACCCGACGAATGGGTCGAAATCGAGGATATGACCGACAGCGCGACGGTCATGGCGCTTGTTCTGGCGGAACTGCTGGGGTCTTAGGGGCGCTGCCCCTCGGCGCGTGCCGCGCCTCACCCCGGGATATTTGGACCAAGGGGAAGGAGCATTCCCTCCTTCTTCGCTCTTGTCGAAATATCCCGGGGGGCGGCGGAGCCGCGGGGCAGCGCCCCCTCTCGACCTCAGACGGCGATATTGTCGATCAACCGCACATCGCCCAGCCAGATCGCGGCCAGCATCCGCGCCGGTTCCGCCAGGTCCGTGGCGGGTTTCAGCCCGTCGACCGTGCGCAGCTCCAGATAATCGAGCGCGCCGAATCCCGCGTCTTTCAGCTCGGTTTTCGCATCGTTGAGGGCGCCTTCGACTGGCACGCCGTCGCGGATCTTCGCGGCCGCTTCCTGCATCACAGAATGCAGGCGCGGCGCCAGTTCGTGCTCCTCAGCCGTCAGCCGCACATTGCGCGAGGACATCGCGAGACCGTCCTCCTCACGGATGGTCGGGCAGCCGATGATGCGGATCGGCATGTTGAGATCGCGGGTGAGTTGCTGGACCACCTGCAATTGCTGCCAGTCCTTCTCGCCGAAGAACGCGCGCCCCGCCTGCGTCATGCCGAAGAGCTTCGAGCAGACCGTCGCCACGCCATCGAAATGGCCGGGCCGGAACGCGCCTTCCAGCGGCTCGGTGATGCCCGCGACGGACACGGTGGTGGCGAAGCCGTCGGGATAGACCTCGTCCACGCCCGGCGCAAAGAGCACATCCACACCTTCCGCTTCCAGCAGCGCCAGATCCTGCGCCTCGTCGCGCGGATATTTGTCGAGATCCGAGGCGTTGTTGAACTGCATCGGGTTCACGAAGACCGTCACGATCACGCGGTCCGATTGCTTGCGCGCGGCGCGGGCGAGGCTGAGGTGGCCGTCATGCAGCGCGCCCATCGTCGGCACCACGCCGACCAGCATCCCCGAGCGCTTCCACGCTGCCACCTTGTCGCGCAGTTCAGCGGCCTTGCGGATCACCTGCGTCATTTCTTCACCTCATCGGCGAAGCTGTGCTCGGCTGCCGGGAAGCTGCGCTCGCGCACCTCGGCTGCGTAATCGGCGACGGCGGCTTCGGCTTCCTGACCGAGCTGGCCGAAACGCTTGACGAATTTCGGTTTGAAATCGGTGAAGAGGCCCAGCATGTCATCGACCACCAGAACCTGCCCGTCGCAGCCCGCGCCCGCGCCGATGCCGACGGTGGGGATAGCGACCATCGCGGTGATCTCGTCGGCCAGCCCCTGCGGCACTTTCTCCAGCACCACCGAGAACGCACCCGCCTCGGCAACCGCCTTCGCATCCTTGACCAGACGCGCCCGGCTATCGCCGCGACCCTGCACCTTGTAGCCGCCCAGCGTGTTCACCGATTGCGGGGTCAGCCCGATATGGGCCTGCACCGGGATACCGCGCGCGGTCAGAAACGCGATGGTCTCGGCCATATGCGCCCCGCCTTCGAGCTTCACCGCCCCCGCGCCGGTCTCGGCCATCAAGCGCGAGGCACTGCGGAACGCCTGCGCCGGGCTTTCCTCATACGACCCGAACGGCATGTCGATCACCATCAGCGCGTTCGACAGCCCGCGTGCGACCGCCTGGCCGTGGAGGATCATCATCTCCATCGTCACGCCCAGCGTCGAGGGCAGCCCGTGGAGCACCATGCCCACCGAGTCGCCGACCAGCACGAGATCGCAATGGCTGTCGACCAGTTTCGCAATCGGCGTAGTATAGGCGGTCAGGCAAACGATCGGCGCGCCGCCCTTCATCGCGAGAATATCTGCGGGCATTTTCTGCCGCGTGGTTCCGGTGACGCTCATGGCATCCTCCTGATCTGCTTGCGCGCGAGTCCTAGCGTCACCCGGCCCGCAAGGAAAGACGTGAACGCGCAAACGCTGCGGCATCGGGGCGCGTATCGCGTCATTTGGCGCGGCTCTGGAGGCGTCGCGGCCCAAGAAAAACGGCGCGAGGTTGCCCCCGCGCCGTGAATATTTTTCCGAAAAGATCGGCTCGATCAGTTGCTGGTATCGACGCAGGTGCCGGTGCCGGAATAGCCGCAATCGACGGTGGAGCTGGCAGTCTCGCCCGAGCCGCCGACCTCTTGGGCCATCGCAACCGACGCCTGATGCTGCTCTTCCTCGACCTTCTGCTGATCGGGGATCTGGCCGGCTTTCCACGCGGCCTCGTCCTCGTTGATCGCCACCTGATTATAGGCGGAGACCACATAGCCCGAATGCAGCTGCACGACCGGACCTTCCATCTCGAGGCTCTCGGCGCGGCTGCGCACCTTCACCGGCGTGCCCTTCGGCACTTTCGCGAACAGGTCGATGATGTCCTGATTGAACAGACGGATACAGCCAGCCGAGGTCGCACGCCCGATCGAGGACGGATCCATCGTGCCGTGGATGCGGTAATAGGTATCCCGATTACCCTGGTAGAGATAGAGCGCACGCGCGCCCAGCGGGTTGTCCAGACCACCCGGCAGACCGTCTTTCAGCGGCCCGTAGAGGTCGGGATCTTCCTGGATCATGTTCTGCGTCGGCGTCCAGCTCGGATATTCCTGCTTACGCTTGATCGTGGCATCCCCCGAGAAGGTCTTGCCATCGCGACCGACTGCGACGCCGTAGCGCTCTGCCTTGCCCGGCGCGGTGATGTAGTAGAGGAAACGCGCATAGGGATCGACGACGATCGTCCCGACAGCCTCGGGCCCGTGATAGGGCACGACCTGGCGGCGGTTGCGCTCCACCAGATATTTCGGACTGATCGCCGGGATGGTTTTCCCGTCATCTTCGCGCGCCTGATATTCGGCGGGCACGGCCTTCGTCGACTGGGTCGGTTGCGCATAGCGCTGTTCCGGCGCACTCGCGCAGGCAGCCAAGATGCCAGCCAGCCCGAAGAGCATGGCCGGGCGGATTGCGCGTTTGAGCGTCGAATAACTCGCGGTCACTTGCAATTTTCCTGTCTCTTTTTCCGGTGGGCCTTCGGCCCGGTTCCGTCATTCAAGGGGCTAGATAGGGGAAAGTTCCCTCCACTCACACTCACATGAATGTGATCAGGCTCACCCCGGCAGATTCCTGCCCTCTTGATTTTCCGCGCGCGCGCGCCGAGCGTGCTGCGAAATCGCGTGACAAGAGGAGGTGCCGCGCATGAGTTTGCCGCTTTGGTTCGATCCCGAGGAAATATTGATCGGAGGCGCCTGGCACAAGACGCAGGTCTGCCTTCCCGTGGAATGCCCCTCGGATGGTCGCGAGATGGCGCAGATCGCCCGGGGCGGCAAGCCGGAGATCGATGCGGCGGTCGAGGCCGCGCAGGCGGCGCTTGCAGGCGAATGGGGGCAGCTAAGTGCGGCAGAGCGCGGGCGGCTCCTGCTGAAGATGTCCGGGCTCGTGCTGGCCCATGCCGAGGATCTCGCCGTGATCGAGGCGCTCGATGTCGGCAAACCGTTGACGCAGGCACGCGCCGATGTCGCGGCACTGGCGCGTTATCTGGAATTCTATGGCGGGGCCGCCGACAAGGTGATGGGCGAGACGATCCCCTATCTCAACGGCTACACCGCCTACACGCTACGCGAGCCGCATGGCGTGACTGCGCATATCGTGCCGTGGAACTACCCGATGCAGATCATCGGGCGTTCGGTCGCAGCGGCGCTGGCAATGGGCAATGCGGCGGTCGTGAAACCTGCCGAGGAAGCCTCGCTCACCGCGCTGGCCTTCGGGCGGATCGCGCAAGAAGCGGGGATGCCAGCCGGGGCACTCAATATCGTGCCGGGTCTGGGAGAGGAGGCCGGGGCCGCGCTCTCGGCCCATCCCGGCATCCAGCATATCTCCTTCACCGGATCGGTCGCGGTCGGCCAGCACATTCAGGCCGCCGCCGCGGCGAATGCCGTGCCCGTCACGCTGGAGCTTGGCGGCAAATCCCCGCAGCTCGTCTTCACCGATGCCGATCTCGACCGCGCGCTGCCCTTCCTCGTGAATGCAGGCATCCAGAACGCCGGGCAAACCTGTTCGGCGTCGTCACGCATCCTCGTGCAGCGCTCGCGCTATGACGAGGTGCTGGAGAAAATGGCCGCGCGCTATCGCGGCCTGACGGCGGGGCCCGCGCTTGGCGATCACGACCTCGGCCCACTGATCTCGCGGCGGCAGAAACAGATCGTCGAGGGCTATCTGGCGCTCGCCTCCGACCTCACTATCGCGGCGCAAGGCCGGATCGCCGAGGATGTCCCCGCAGGCGGTCATTACGTCGCGCCGACCCTGATCGGCGGCGGCCACGGTGCGCATCGACTCGCGCAGGAGGAAATCTTCGGCCCGGCGCAGATCGTCATTCCCTTCGAGGACGAAGAAGAGGCCGTCGCCATCGCGAACGGCACGGACTACGGGCTCGTCGCCTCGGTCTGGTCGGAGAATGGCGGGCGGACGATGCGGCTCGCACGGAGGCTCCGTGCGGGGCAGGTCTTCCTGAACAATTACGGCGCGGGCGGAGGCGTGGAGCTTCCCTTCGGCGGCATCGGCAAATCCGGGCACGGGCGCGAGAAAGGGTTCGAGGCGCTCTACGGCTTCTCCACCCTGAAAACCGTCGCCGCCTGGCATGGCTGAGGGTTTCGGCTTGGCGGAAATATCCCGGGGGTGAGGCGGGATCAGCGGCCTTCCAGTGGAGGGACGCCCCGGCGAACGCCCGAAGCGCAAGCGAAGGGCCGGCAGACCGGGGGCAGAGCCCCCTTGCACCCGATGTGTCCTGCGACAACAGTAGGCCCCGAGGAGGAGCACCGATGAGACTGGAAGGCAAAAGCGCGATCGTCACCGGCGCGGGCTCGGGCTTCGGCGCGGGGATCGCGCGCCGCTTCGCCGCCGAGGGCGCGCGGGTTCTGGTCGCAGATCTCAACGCCGAGGCCGCGCAGGCCATCGCCGACGAGATCGGCGGCGTGGCCTGCACCGTGGATGTCAGCCGCGATGCGGATGTCGCCGCACTGGCGCAGGCGGCGCGCGAGGCGTTCGGGCAGATCGACATTCTGGTGAACAATGCAGGGACCACTCATCTGCCGAAGCCGATGGAGGAGGTGACCGAGGAGGAGTTCGACCGCGTCCTCACCGTGAACGCGAAATCGGTCTACCTAACGGCGCGCCATATCGTGCCGGGAATGAAAGCGCGCGGCGCGGGCGCGATCCTGAACGTGGCCTCGACCGCCGGCGTCAGCCCGCGACCGAACCTGAGCTGGTACAATGCCTCGAAGGGCTGGATGATCACCGCGACCCGCGCGATGGCGGTGGAGCTTGCGCCCTCCGGGGTCCGCGTCAACGCGATCAACCCGGTCGCCGGAGAGACCCCACTTCTGAAGAGCTTCATGGGCGAGGACACACCGGAAATCCGCGCGAAGTTTCTCTCGACCATCCCGCTGGGGCGGTTCTCGACGCCCGAGGACATGGCGAATGCGGCGCTGTTTCTGTGCTCCGACGAGGCGAGCATGATCACCGGCGTCGCGATGGAGGTCGATGGCGGGCGCTGTATCTGAACGCAGGGCATTGAATTGGGGGCGTTGCCCCCAAGCCCCCAGGATATTTGGACCAAGAGGAAGATGAAGGCAGGGCCGAACAATCTGATCACCGATATCGCCGGGCTGCGCGTGGGCAATGCCGAGGATGCGGGCCTGCGCTCGGGCGTGAGCGTGCTGCTGGGCGAGCGCCCCTTCACGGCGGCGGTACAGGTGATGGGCGGCGCGCCCGGCACGCGGGAGACCGATCTTCTGGCGCCCGACAAGCTGGTGCAGGAGGTCGATGCGCTGGTGCTCTCGGGCGGTTCGGCCTTCGGGCTTGGCGCCTGCGACGGGGTGATGGCGGGGCTGCGCACGCAAGGGCGCGGGTTCGCGGTGGGCGATCAGCGCGTACCGATCGTGCCCGGCGCGATCCTGTTTGATCTGCTCAACGGTGGCGACAAGAGCTGGACCGAGACGCCCTATCCCGGGCTTGGGCGCGCGGCGCTCGAGGCGGCCACGGAGCGGTTCGAGATCGGCAGCGCCGGGGCGGGCTTCGGGGCGATGACCGGGACTTTCAAAGGCGGGCTCGGGTCGGCCTCGGCCGTGCTGGAGAGCGGCTTCACGGTGGGTGCGCTGGTGGCGGTGAATGCGCTCGGCTCGGTGACGATCGGCGACGGGCCGCATTTCTGGGCCGCACCTTGGGAAATCGACGGCGAGTTCGGCGGTTTCGGCCCTGCGCCCCAGCATGACCCGAGCGCGATGCCCGAACCGATGAAACGCCAGGGCGAAGCCACCACCATCGCCATCGTCGCAACCGATGCCGCCCTCACCCAAGCGCAGGCGCAGCGTATGGCCACGGCCGCCCATGACGGCATGGCGCGCGCCATCGTGCCGTCGCATACACCGCTCGACGGCGATCTGATCTTCGCCGCCGCGACAGGCGAGAAGCCCCTTCGCGACCCGGTCCGCGATCCGTTCCAGCTTGGCCATGCGGCGTCTTGCGTGCTTGCCCGGGCCATCGCTCGCGCCATCTATGAAGCCAAAGAATACCCCGGCGATCTGCAGCCCCGCTGGCGCAGCCGTTACGGAACATCAAAAAGCCCGGCGCATTGACCGGACGACCCATCCAGCCCTTCGGAGGACATCATGCTCGACGACAAGACCGACCTCAAATCCATCCTCAAGGATCCCTCGCTTCTGGTGACCAAGGCCCTCGTCGCCGGCGAATGGGTCGATGCCGATGACGGCACCACCTTCGACGTCACCAACCCCGCGCGGGGCGACGTGATCTGCACCGTGCCCGATCTGGGCCGTGCCGAGACCGCCCGCGCCATCGCCGCCGCCGAGGAGGCGATGAAGGACTGGGCCGCGCGCACCGGCAAGGAACGCGCGCAGATCATGCGCAAATGGTACGATCTGATGATGGAGAACCAGGACGATCTCGCCGCGATCCTGACCGCCGAGATGGGCAAGCCGCTGGCCGAAGCGAAGGGCGAGATCGCCTATGGCGCCGGCTTCATCGAATGGTTCGGCGAAGAGGCTAAGCGGGTCTATGGCGAGACGATCCCGGGCCATCAGCGCGACAAGCGGATCACCGTGATCAAGCAGCCGATCGGGGTCGCGGCCTCGATCACGCCGTGGAACTTCCCCAACGCGATGATCGCGCGCAAGGCGGGCCCGGCGCTCGCGGTGGGCTGCGGTTTCGTCTGCCGCCCGGCGTCCGAGACGCCGCTCTCGGCGCTGGCGATGGCGGTGCTGGGCGAACGCGCGGGCCTGCCCAAAGGCATCCTCTCGGTCATCACCTCCGCGAAAGCCTCCGATATCGGCAAGGAATTCTGCGAGAACCACACCGTGCGCAAGCTGACCTTCACCGGCTCGACCGAGGTAGGCCGTATCCTGCTGCGTCAAGCGGCGGATCAGGTGATGAAATGCTCGATGGAGTTGGGCGGCAACGCACCCTTCATCGTGTTCGACGACGCCGATCTCGACGCCGCGGTCGAAGGCGCGATGGCGTCGAAATTCCGCAATAACGGTCAGACCTGCGTCTGCGCCAACCGCATCTACGTTCAGTCCGGGGTCTATGATGCCTTCGCCGAGAAGCTGGCCAAGGCCGTCAACGCCCTCAAGGTGGGCGACGGCCTCAAGGAAGGCGTCGAGGCCGGCCCGCTGATCAACGAGGACGCGGTCAAGAAGGTGCAGGAGCATATTCAGGACGTGCTCGACCATGGCGGCTCAATCGTCACCGGCGGCGCGCGGCACGAGATGGGCGGCACCTTCTTCCAGCCGACCGTGCTGACCGGGGTCACGCAGGAAGCCAAGGTCTCGCATGAGGAGACCTTCGGCCCCGTCGCCCCGCTCTTCAAGTTCGAGACCGAGCAGGAGGCGATCGCCAAGGCCAATGACACGATTTTCGGCCTTGCGAGCTATTTCTACGCCCGCGACGTGGGGCGCATCACTCGCGTTCAGGAAGGTCTGGAATACGGGATCGTCGGCGTCAACACTGGCCTGATCTCGACCGAGCTCGCCCCGTTCGGCGGCGTGAAGCAGTCCGGCCTGGGCCGCGAGGGGTCGCATCACGGGATCGAGGATTATCTCGAGATGAAATATATCTGCCTGGCGGTCTGAGACCGATCCGAGGCGGAAGAACAATGCAGAGGGCGGGCCGCGTGTCCGCCCTCTCTTTCATTAACACTCTCCGCTGCTTATCTTGTCCGTGAACGAGAATGAGGGGCCGGGCTTTGGGCATTTCCGACATTGCGGACGGGATCACACGCGGGATCGAGGGCATGGGCCATTCGGTCTCGGAGGCGCTGTTCGAACCGGTGATCCGTCTCGGCGTGACGGGTCTGTCGCGCGCGGGCAAGACCGTGTTCATCACCTCGCTGGTCGCGAACCTGCTGGATCGCGGGCGGATGCCGGCGCTGGGATCGGCGTCGGATATCACCGCCGCCTATCTGCAGCCGCAGCCCGACGACACCGTGCCGCGCTTCGACTATGAGAGCCACCTCGCCGCGCTGACCGGCCCGTCGCCGCATTGGCCGGACGGCACGCGCGCGGTCTCGGAGCTGCGGCTGTCCTTCCGCATCCAGCCGCGCGGGATGCTGGGCGCGGTGCGGGGTCCGCGCGTCGTGCATCTCGATATCGTGGATTACCCCGGCGAATGGCTGCTCGATCTCGGGCTGATGGACAAAAGCTATGCCGAGTGGTCGGCGGAGGCGCTGGCGCGTCTGCCGAACCGTCCGCAAGGCGCGGAGTATTTGGCGCAATCCGAGGCGGCGGATGGCACGGCCGAATTCACCGAGCCGCAAGCCAAGGCGCTGGCGGCGGGCTTCACCCGATACCTCACCGAGGCGCGCGATGCGGGGTTCTCCGACTGCACGCCGGGGCGCTTCCTGCTGCCCGGCGAGATGGCCGGATCGCCTGCGCTAACCTTCGCGCCGCTGCCTGCGGGTGACGCCCCCCGTGGCTCGCTGCGACGCGAGATGGAGCGCCGCTACGATGCCTATAAACGCGAGGTCGTGCGCCCCTTCTTCCGCGATCATTTCGCCAAGATCGACCGTCAGGTGGTGCTGGTCGACGTATTGGGCGCGATCCATTCCGGGCCCGCCGCGCTCGACGATCTGCGACAGGCGATGGCCGATATTCTGGCGGCTTTCCGCCCGGGCCGCGCAAGCTGGCTGACCTCGCTGATCGGCGGCAAGCGGGTCGAGAAAATCCTCTTCGCCGCGACCAAGGCCGATCACCTGCACCACACCCAACACGCCCGCCTGACCGCGATCACCGGCGCACTGCTGCGCGAGGCCAAGGATCGGGCCGATTTCGCGGGCGCGAAGACACTGGCCCTGTCGATCGCGGCGCTGCGAAGCACCACGGAAGAAACCCTCTCGCATGACGGGGCGGAGTTGCAGGCCGTGCGCGGGCGGCTGGAGAGTGGCAAGTCGGTCGCGCTCTATCCCGGCGAATTGCCCGCCGACCCGGCGCAGCTTCTCTCGCCCGCGGCGCAAGGGGCCTCCACGTGGCTCGACGAGGATTATTCGATCATGAACTTCGCCCCGGCTCCGGTAATCCTGCGACCCGGCGAAGGCCCGCCGCATATCCGGCTCGACCGCGCGGCCGATTTCCTGATCGGGGACAAGCTATGAAAAAACCGGTGATGATCGAGATCGAGGACGCTCCCTCGCCCGCCGAGGCCGCGCCGATCGAGGATATGCCGAGCGCGACCGAGGAACGGCTGGAGGGCCGCGCCATGCAGATCGCGACCCGGCTGGGGGCACGGCGCACCTCGCCCATCGTGCGCTTCTTCTGGCGCGCGAGCGTGGCGCTGGTGGGCTTCCTGATCTCTGTCGCGCTCTGGCGCTTCATCGACGGGCTGTTCGCCACCCATCCGATCCTCGGCTGGATCGGCACCGCGCTGGTCGCGGCCTTCGCGCTTGGCGCGCTGCTGATCACGGGCCGCGAGATCGCGGCCTTCTCGCGGCTGGCGCGGCTCGACAAGGTCCATAAGGAAGTCTCCGAGGCGCTGAGCGAAGATGATCTGAGCCGCGCGCGCAAGGTGACGGCCCATGTCTCGGGCCTCTATGCCGCGCGGCCCGAGATGGACTGGGCGCGCAAGCGGCTGGCCGAGCAAACGGGCGAGGTGCTCGACACCGACACGCTGATGGGACTGGCAGAGACCGAACTGATGGGACCGCTGGACGCCGCCGCCCGGCTCGAGATCGAAGCTGCCGCGCGCACCGTCGCCACCGTCACTGCTATCGTGCCATTGGCGCTGGCCGATGTTTTCACCGCGCTGACCGCGAACCTGCGGATGATCCGGCGCATCGCGGAAATCTATGGCGGGCGCTCGGGCACGCTCGGCTCGATCCGGCTGGCGCGCACGGTAATGACACATCTCGTCGCGACCGGCGCGGTGGCGGCGGGCGACGATCTGATCGAGACGGTCACCGGCGGCCATCTGGTGTCGAAACTCTCGCGCCGCTTCGGCGAAGGCGTGATCAACGGCGCGCTGACCGCCCGCGTAGGCATCGCCGCGCTGGAAGTCTGCCGCCCGATGCCCTTCCGCAAGCTGCAAAAGCCCCGCGTGACCAATCTGATCGGCCGGTCGCTGACGGGCGTGTTCGGGAAGAAAGAGGACTGATCCTCTTCCTCTTGGCAGAAATATCCCGGGGGGTGAGGCGGGTCTAGCGGCCTTCCAGTGGAAGGACGCCCCGCCGAACGCCCGAAGCGCAAGCGAAGGGCCGTCAGAGCGGGGGCAGCGCCCCTCCACCTCTAGTTTTGCGCGCCTACGCGCGCGGGTCATTTCAGCTTCGGAATACCGCCCGCGAAGGTCTCGCGTTCGACCACGCCTTGCCGCAGGCTCATCCCGATCCGATGTGCCAGTGCCGACCAACCCGCCGCCTGTTCCGGTGACAGTTCCGCGCTCAGCACCTTGTCGAACTCCGCAAGCCAGGTCGAAAACATGCCCGGGCGCACATTGCCTGCCGCGCGGTGGACCTGCATGGGCGAGCCGTCATAGCCCGGCTTGCGCAGGATCGCGTTCTTCCAGAACCGCGCGACCTTGTCCTCATGGGTGGGCCAGTCGGTGACGTGCACCGCAAAGACCGGACCGAGCATCGAATGCTCGCGCACGCGCTCGTAGAAGCGCGCGACGACGCGGTCGATCTCCGCCTCAGTGATCTCGAAACGTGCCAAGGGGTCAGCCATCGCCAAAGAGGTCCGTCTGCGGGGTGGCGGGTTTCGGCGCTTCCAGCCCGAGATGCCGCCACGCCCGCGCGCCCAGCATCCGCCCGCGCGGGGTGCGGCTGATCAGGCCCTGTTGCAGCAGGTAGGGTTCGATGACTTCCTCGATCGCGTCGCGGCTTTCCGAGAGCGCGGCCGAGAGCGTCTCCACCCCCACCGGGCCACCGCCGTAATGGTCGGCCATCAGCATCATGTAGCGCCGGTCCGCCCCGTCGAGTCCGAGATTGTCGACGCCGAGCCGCGTCAGCGCGCGGTCAGCGATCTCGCGGGTCAGCCGCCCGTCTCCCTCGACCAGCGCGAAATCGACGACGCGGCGCAGCAGACGTCCCGCGATGCGCGGGGTGCCACGCGCGCGCTTGGCGATCTCGCGGGTGCCCGCGGGGTCGGACGGGATACCCAAAAGCCGCGACCCGCGTGTCACGATCAGATCCAGCTCGTCCTCGGTGTAGAATTGCAGCCGCGTCGGGATGCCGAAGCGGTCGCGCAGCGGCGTCGTCAGCAGGCCGAGCCGCGTGGTCGCGCCGACCAGCGTGAAGGGCTGCAACTCGATCCGCACAGTGCGCGCGGCAGGCCCCTCGCCGATCACCAGATCGAGCTCGAAATCCTCCATCGCGGGGTAGAGCACTTCCTCCACCGCCGGGTTCATCCGGTGGATTTCATCGATGAAAAGCACGTCGCGCGCTTCGAGATTGGTCAGGATCGCGGCGAGATCGCCCGCCTTGGCCAGCACCGGTCCCGAGGTCATCTTGAAATTCACGCCCAGCTCTCGCGCCATGATCTGCGCCAGCGTCGTCTTGCCCAGACCGGGCGGGCCGTGGAACAGCGTGTGATCCATCGCCTGGCTGCGCATCTTGGCGCTCTCGATGAAGACGCGCAGATTGGCGCGGGCTTCGGCCTGGCCCGTAAATTCCTCCAGCGCCTGTGGTCGCAGGGCGCGGTCGGCGTCTTCGGGCAGGCGGTCGGGCCGCAGGGTAGGATCAGGTTCGCTCATCGTCATTTACTGTCGCGCCTTTGGCGGAGGGGAGCAAGCGGGGCTCTGCCCCGCACCCCGGGATATTTATCCCAAGAGGAAGAGGTCAATCCTTCGGGGCAAGAAGTCGCAGGGCGGCGCGGATCAACTTCGCCGTGTCGGTGACCTCCGGGTCGTCATTGGCCTGCGCCACGGCACCGGCCGCGTCCGAGGGCGCATAGCCGAGATTGGTGAGCGCGGAGATCGCCTCGGCGGTGAAGTTCACCTTCGGCGTCGCGGCCGGGGCTGCTTTCTTCGCGGGCTTCTTGGCGGGCGCGTCCTCGATCACCTCGGGGGTGGCATCGACGGTGAACTCCGCCCCCATCGCCATGACGGTCGGAGCTTTCTCCTTCAGTTCCAGCACGACGCGTTGGGCAAGCTTCGGGCCGACGCCGGGGGCGGATTTCACCGCCGACCAGTCGCCCAGCGCGATCGCGCGGCCCAGCCCCTCCGCGCCGAGCGTGCCGAGGATCGCGAGCGAGGCTTTCGCGCCGATCCCCTGCACCGAGGTCAGCAGCCGGTGCCATTCCTTCTCCAGCAGCGTCGGGAAGCCGAAAAGCTGCAGCAGATCCTCGCGCACCAGCAGGTCGGTATAGAGCGCGCAGGCCTCGCCCACGGGCGGCAGCGATTGCGCGGTGCGCTGGCTGACATGGACGACATAGCCCACGCCGCGCACGTCGATCATGACGTGGTCGAGCGCGCGGTGGATGATGACCCCTGCGATGCGACCGATCATGCGCGCCTCCGCTGGGTTGTGCCCAAGGCATCGCGGGAGAGTTGCGCCGCGTTCAGGCGAGAGGCCGATTGCAGGTGGAATGCGTGGCAGATCGCAATGGCGAGCGCATCGGCGGCATCGGCGCCTTCGAACTGCACGCCGGGCAGTTGATGGCGCACCATATGCTGCACCTGCGTCTTGTCGGCATGGCCGACACCGACGACCGTTTTCTTGATTGCGTTCGGAGCGTATTCGCCGACCTCGAGCCCGGCCTGCGCCGGAGCCAGAAGCGCAATGCCGCGCGCCTGCCCAAGTTTCAGCGTCGCCACCGCGTCCTTGTTGACGAAGGTCTGCTCCACCGCGGCCGCTTCAGGCATGTGGGTCGCGATGACCGCGCTCAGCCCTTCGTGCAGCACCAGCAGGCGCTTTGCCAAATCCTTACCTTCGGAGTGGAGAATCCCGTTCGCGACGTGTCTGAGTCGCGATCCGTCCATCTCGATCACGCCCCATCCGAGATTGCGTAACCCCGGATCGATCCCGATCACCCGCATTTGCCCTGCCTCGTTCTCGTGTTGTTTCGCAAGAACTAGCACGAAAAGGGAACATCGACCAGAGCGGATACAAAAACCGGCTTCATATCACATGCGATTCCTGCATGGCGGGGCTGCCAAAACTGAGATTGTTTTCGCACCCTGCCAGTCTTATCTGCGCTTCAGAAGATGTAATGCCCGAAACTTGAGCAGTTTGTGAACTGAAGGATCCTCCCCATGGCTTCGATGGATATCAACACCCGCATGAGCCGCAGCGCCCGACCGAGCGTCTTTACCTCGCTGATCGCCGCCCTGCACGACTGGAACGACGCACGCGTCACCCGTAAGGCTCTGATGAAGCTCAGCGACCGCGCGCTGGACGATATCGGCCTGACCCGGCTCGACGTGGCGCGCCTGCGCTAACGCAACCGACAGGTCATGCGAAAAGGGCTGCCCCGGCAACGGCGCAGCCCTTTCTTTATGGCGTAATGGCTTCGGTGCTCAGCCGATATACGGTGCGAGCAGCCCGGCGATCTTACGGGTGATCGGGTCGGCATGCATGATCCAGGCCCCCACCCGTTCAAATTGCGACCCACCCGCGAGGCTTGCGACGCGCGCCTCGTAGCTCTCCTGGCCCACCTGCGCGAGCATCGCGCCCTTCACCAGCAGAATACCGGCAAAGATCAGCGCCACACCGCGCAGCGGAATACTGCGGCGCGATTTCGGGCGCATGGAATCGAAATAGCTGCGCCCCAATGCACCGGACGCCTCGAATGCACCGCCTGCTTGATGGATCTGGTCGATCCGATGCAGGCGCTTTTCAAAAGACTCTATTTGTGGATCGCGCATGGCAAACCCCGTTAACTGCGATGCCCCCAAAGGCAATTTCTCAGGTCAGGGTAAAGCAATCCTTACGGCAATCAGAGCGGATTTGTGGCGGATTAGGCGCGCTGCATGGCCAATGTTGTCCATTCGCCGAATTCCTTACGCGAATGGGAAACAAAGCCCTGCGCCTGATAGGCGGCGACGACTTCATCGGCCTGTTCATTGAGGATTCCGCTGAGGATGACGAAGCCCGATTCGGCGCAGTTGCGACCCATTTCGGGGGCGAGCGCGACGAGCGGGCCTTTGAGGATATTGGCGAAGATCAGATCGAAGGGGGCGGCCTCTTTCAGGCGCGGATCGCCGAAGCCCGCGGCCTCGATGCAGATCACGCGGCCCTCAAGATCGTTCACCGCGACATTCGCCGCCGCCGTCTCCACCGCGACCGGATCGATATCGGAGGCCAGAACCGGCTCGGGCCAGAGCTTCGCCGCCGCCATCGCCAGAACGGCGGTGCCACAGCCGATATCGGCGACGTTGTGGAAGGTGTGACCCTCCTTCGCCAGATCGTCGAGCGCGGTCAGGCAACCCGAGGTGGTGCCGTGATGGCCCGTCCCGAAGGCCATCGCCGCATCGATCCGCAGCGCGATCGTATCCGCCGGGATCTTGTCCTCGTCATGGCTGCCATAGAGGAAGAAGCGGCCCGCGCGCACCGGGGCCAGTTCGCGCCGCACATGGGCGACCCAATCGGTCTCGGGGATTTCCGAGACGACGAAGGGCTGCGCCCCGTGCGAGATCGCCAGCAGGTCCAGCGCCACATCGTCGGGGGCATCGAGGAAATAGCCCGAGACCTCGTAGCGGCCCGACCCGTCCTCGATCTCGAACACGCCGGTGCCATAGGGGCCGGGATCGAGCTCTTCGAGACGTTCGGACAGCGCCTCGGCGGCCTCGCGATCGGCCAGCGTGGTAAAGGCGGTGAAGGTGGTCATGGGCGCGCTCCTCGGGATGGTTGCGCCCGGGCTTAGGGCCGCGGGCGCGAGCCGTCAAGCGGCGCGCATACGCATCAGATCACGCGTTCAGCCCGATCGGGCAGGTCACGCCGGTGCCGCCGATGCCGCAATAGCCGCCGGGGTTCTTCTCCAGATATTGCTGGTGATAATCCTCGGCATAGTAGAAGGGCGGCGCGTCGATGATCTCGGTGGTGATCGTGCCATAGCCCGCCGCCTGCAGGCGCTCGGCATAGGCGTCGCGCGAGGCTTCGGCCGCCTCTTTCTGCGCATCCGTGTAGGTGTAGATGCCCGAACGATACTGCGTGCCGCGGTCATTGCCCTGACGCATCCCTTGGGTCGGGTCGTGCTCCTCCCAGAAGACGCGCAGCAGGTCTTCGTAGCTGACCTTGGCGGGGTCGTAGACGACGCGAACGACCTCGTTGTGGCCAGTCATGCCGGTGCAGACCTCGCGATAGGTCGGGTTGGGGGTGGGACCGCCCGCATAGCCGACCATGGTCAGCCAGACGCCGTCGGTGTTCCAGAACATGCGCTCGACTCCCCAGAAGCAGCCCATGCCGAACATCGCCTCTTCCATGCCCTCGGGCACGGGCGAGCGCAGGTCGCGGCCCCAGAGGAAATGCGGCTCTGCCAGAGGCATCGCTTCGGCGCGGCCCGGCAGGGCTTCGGCCTTGGTGGGAATGGTGGCGGGTTTTCCGAACAGCATGGTAAATCTCCCTTTCGCGCCCCTCTCAGATAGGCGCGGAGCGGCGGAATTTCCAGTTCAAGCAGGCATCACGCCGGAACCGGACCGAGGCCTTGCAGCACCGTCTCGTAGCCTTTCGAAGGGTGACGCGGCACCAGCAGCGCGAGCCCCAGCGAGATCACCGCCATCGAGGCCGCCAGCCCGAAAACCGCGCCGGGCGAGACCATCCACAGATAGCCCAGCGTCACTGGCAGGAAGACAGCCGCGATATGGTTGATCGTGAAGGCGACGGCGGCGGTGGGTGCGATATCCTCAGGGTCGCAGATCTTCTGGAAATAAGTCTTCTGCGCGAAGGCCAGCGCAAACAGCAGGTGATCGACCACATAGAGCGCGCAGGCCAGCCAGATGCCCCAGCCGAACCAGTAGATACCGCCATAGGCGAGGAACAGCAGCGTCAGCCCGACATATTCGAAGATCAGCGCCCGGCGCTCGCCGAAGCGATGCACGAAGCGGCCCATTGCAGGCGCGGCGGCCATGTTGACCGCGAAGTTGATCAGGAAGAGTGCGGTGATCTCATCCACGCGCAGCCCGAAGCGCTCGACCATCATGAAGGCGGCGAAGACCACGAAAATCTGCCGCCGCGCGCCCGCCATGAAGGTGATCGCGTAATAGAGCCAATAGCGACGACGCAGCACGAACTTCTTCGATTGCGGCTCGCGCGTGTGGAACTGCGGATAGATCAGCGCCGCGGCCGCCATCATCACCATCGTCGCGATCCCGGCGGTGGCGTAAACGAATTCGTAGCTGAGGTTGAACGTCTTCCATGTCAGCACCAGCACCGCATAGGCCGCGAGCGAGGCACCCGAGCCGATGGCCACGATCTTGCCCAAGGTCTGCGGTGCCTTGGCCTTGTCGATCCACTGCAATTGCAGCGACTGGTTCACCGTCTGGAAATAGTGAAACCCGATCGAGGACAGGAGCGTCACGATGATCAGCCCGGCAAAGCTGGGGAAAAGTGCGGTCACCGCTGTCGCCCCACCGAGAAGCAGCAGCGACAGGATCGCCAGCGTCTGCTCGCGCATCACCCAGAGCACGACGATCACCCCGATCGCGAGGAAGCCCGGCACTTCGCGAAAGCTCTGCAGCCAGCCGATATCGACGCCGTCGAAATTCACCACGTCGATGACGAAGTTATTCAGCAGCGCCGACCAGGTGGCGAAGGAGATCGGCATGGCGGTGGCCATGACGTAGAGCAGCGCCTCGGGTCTGCGCCAGCGCGGCAGCTCGTGGGCCTCGTCGAGAGGGACGTATCGGAACTTCATCATGCCTTCCTTAGACGCGACGGCAGCGCCTGCGGCAAGTCTGCAAAAGGTGCAACCTGACTCAGATCAATGTGCGTTTCTGCGGTTTCTGGCAGAACCCGTGCGCGAACGGGAGATCGTATCATGGACATCATCGCACTCATCGAGCGGATCGGCGAAGGCCCCACGGCGGCGCTTTTCGGGGTGATCACCGGGCTAATCTTCGGCGTCGCCGCGCAGAAATCCAACTTCTGCCTGCGGGCTGCCACGGTGGAATTCGCCCGCGGCAAGCTGGGCGGCAAGGTTGCGGTGTGGTTTCTGACCTTTTCGACCGCGCTTGTCTGGGTGCAGGGCGCGCAGCTTCTGGACCTGTTCCGGCAGGGCGACAGCCGGATGATGTCGGTGCCCGGCTCGTGGTCGGGCGCGATCATCGGCGGGCTGATCTTCGGTGTCGGCATGGTGCTGTCGCGCGGCTGTTCGGGACGGCTTCTCGTGCTGGCGGCGACGGGCAACCTGCGCTCGGTCGTCTCAGGGCTGATCTTCGCGGTGACCGCCACGATGAGCCTCAAGGGCATCCTTGCGCCCCTGCGTGACCGGCTGGCGAGCCTCTGGATCACCGGCGCGCAGAACGTGAATATTCTCGACGCACTTCACCTGCCCAACTGGACCGGGCTGGCCGTCGGCATCGTCTTCGCCATCGCGGGCATGTATCTGGCCAAGCGCAACGAGATCGGCGTGAAGACGTGGATCTTCGCCTCCGGCGTCGGTTTCGCCGTCGCGGTGGGCTGGGTGCTGACCTTCATGCTGAGCCAGGTCGCCTTCGACCCGGTGCCGGTGAACTCCGTCACCTTCTCGGGCCCCTCTGCCAATACGCTGATGTTCTTCCTCGACCGTAATTCGGTGCTGGAATTCGACGTGGGCCTCGTGCCCGGCGTGGTTCTGGGCGCTTTCCTGAGCTCGCTCTTCTCGCGCCAGTTCGCCTGGCAGGGCTTCGACTCGATGCCGGTGATGCGGCGCTCGATGATCGGGGCGATCTTCATGGGCTTCGGCGCGATGCTCGCCGGCGGCTGCGCCATCGGCAACGGCGTGACGGGCACCTCCGTTCTGGCAGGCACCGCGTGGCTGGCGCTGTTCTGCATGTGGATCGGCGCGATGGTGACCGACTTCCTGCTCGACCAGCGCACGATGACGCCCGCCACCGCTTGCTGAACGGGCCTTCGTCGCGCGCCTAGGCCAGTTCCTGCCGGTTCGCTGAAACCTGCGCGAATCCTTACCTAACGTCACCCATTAGGACGCGTTACGAATTCAGCATAAGACGCCTTCGGAATGCGGGTGATCGCGACCTCTTGGCTCTGCGATTCGTCGACACCGCAACCGCATCACGAAAAACGCTGAAGAAAATCGTGTTTGGCGGAAATCGTGATCGCAACCGTGTCATATGACACTGGGCGAAATGGGTTTCTTCGGGGCATAGGTGGAATTATGAGAGCCTGCGCATGAATACCTCTATGCCCCCTCCGCTGACCGGTGAAGAACGGTCCAGACTCGCCGATCCGGCGCGCCTTCGGGCGTTGCGCGAGACCGGTCTTTTGGAGAGTGCGCCTGCGGAAATCTTCGAGCGCGCGACACGGCTCGCCACCCGTGTGACCGGAGTGCCTGTCTCGTTGGTTTCCATGGTTGATGATAACCGGCAGGTCTTCGTGGCGCAAACCGGGCTGGACGCCCCTGCCCCCTCGGAGACGCCGCTCAGCCATTCCTTCTGCCGCTATGTCGTCGAATCCGATGCGCCGCTGAACGTGCCCGATGCGCGCGAGGACACGGTGCTGCGCGACAATGGTGCCGTGCGCGATCTGGGTGTGACCGCCTATCTCGGGGTGCCGCTGCGCACGGTCGACGGGCAGCCGCTGGGGGCGTTCTGCCTGATCGACCGGGAAGCGCGGCAGTGGACCGAGGAAGAATACGAGGCGCTGTCCGACATCGCCGCCGGGGTCGAGGCGGAAATCCGTCTTCGGCGCCAGATCAACGTCGCCCATCGTGAGGAAAACCGGTTCCGCGCCGTTCTCGACCAGATGCCGATCGGCGTCGGTGTGGCCGAGCTGGGCACCGGTCGGCTTATCGATCTGAATGCCACCGCGATCGAGATGTTCGGCGTGACGGACGGCGACGTGACCAAGCAGCTCGCCTTCGACGCTTACACACCAGAAGGGCGCAAGCTCAGCCTGAGCGAGTTTCCGATCGTACGCGCGGCGCGCAACGAAGAGACGATCAGCCATATGGAATTGCGCTGCGTGCGCCATGACGGGCCGGAACGCAATCTGCTGGTCTCGGCGCAGCGGGTCGAAAGCGAGCCGCCCGTGGCCGTGGCCACCGCGCTCGACATTTCCGATCTGAACGCGGCGCGCGAACATGCGGCCGAAGTCGACCGGCGGCTCGCGCATTTTCACGAAATCACCTTCGACGCGATTGTCGAACTCGATAGCGAAGACAAAATCCGGTTCGCCAATTCGGTCATGCGCGCCCGCATCCGCGACGCGGTCGGAGCCGAGGCGGAAGCACAGGCGGTCGGGCGGTCGCTCTGGGAGACCGCGCCCCATCTGATCGGAAGCAGTTTCGAAAAAGCTCTGGCAGAGGCCCGCCGCACAGGTGTCCCGACGGTCACCGATCAGGACGGGCGAGACGGCCGCATTCTGGAGGCACGCCTTTACCCCGAGCACGGCGCGATCCTCGCCTATCTCCGCGACGTGACCGAGGAGCGGCAGATCGCGAAAGCGCGCGACACGCTGACGCGCGAGCTCAACCACCGGGTCAAGAACGCCTTCGCGATGATGTCGGGGCTGGTCGGTATGACCGCGCGCCATGCGAAGACGCCGGAGGAAATGGCGCGGGGCCTGCGCGAGCGGATCGGTGCGCTGGCCCGCGCCCATGAGCTGATCAATCCGACCGCCACGCCCGAGCGCGATTTCCGCGGCATGGTCGAGTTGCGCGAATTGTTGCTGGGCGTGCTTTCGCCTTACACCAATCTCGACGATCCGCGCCTGATCCTCGACGGTCCCGATATCGCGCTGAACCATGCGGGCTCGACCAATCTCGCGCTGGTGATCCACGAACTTGCGACTAACGCCGTGAAATACGGGGCGCTTTCGCATGATGCGGGGCTTCTGGAACTGAGCTGGCGCGACACGTCCGGGCAGCTCGAACTCGACTGGCGAGAAAGCGGCTATCCCGAAGAACTGGTGCAGCCGAGCAACAGCGGCTTCGGATCCAAGCTCATCGACCTGACCATTCAGGGCCAATTGCGGGGAACCTATGGAACCGAATGGGTTCCCGACGGGTTCCAAGCTCGCATGACCGTGCCAATGGACCTGATAAAAGGGTAGTGTAGCCCATGTTACAGAGCAGTATGACTTGCCTCGAGGGCAGCAATGTCCTCGTGGTCGAAGACGAATTATTCATTGCCTACGACATCGCCTTCTCGGTCGAGGAGGCGGGCGGTCAGGTTGCCGGGCCCTTCGCGACCTTGGCGCGCGCGCGTGCCGCGCTGTCCGATAGCTCGATGAACGTCGATGGCGCGATCCTCGACATGAACCTGCTCGACGGATCGGCAGAAGCCCTGATCGTTGAGCTGTGGAAACGCGAAGTGCCCTTGGTGGTGAACACGGCCGAGCCGCTGCCGCTCGCCTTGCAATCGATCATGCCGGAAATCCCCGTCTTCTCGAAGCCGACGAACCCGTGGGAACTGGCCGAGGCGCTGGGACGCCAGATGCGCAACTGAGCTTCGGCGTGGCGTATCTGCAGCCGCCCCCTGCCCGCTTTACAGCGGCATTCCATAGTCCTTGGCGATCGCCCAGATCTCGGCATTGATCGCCTGCATTTCGGCAAGCGCGGCTTCCAACTCGGCAAGCGTCGCGCGGTCCAGAACGCTTTCCTCTCCAATCCTCAGACTGGTCTTGCGATCCGCGATCCGCATCTGGATTGCGCGCACTGGCCCGCCGCCCTCGTCGAAGGCGTAGAGGCAGTGGTTGAAGTGATTACGCAGCCCCGAGACCTTCTTCATCCGCGCGGACACCGCCAGCACCCGTTCGCAGGCCTTCGGCGCGCAGGGGCAGTCGTCGCGCTTGGCCAGCCGATCCACCAGATCGAGCCGCGCCCGCGTCGTGTTCAGCGTCAAATGGATAATCGTCGCGACGCCCTTGTCGGTCCCGGCGAGCCCCGCAATCAGATGGATCAGCAGGCTCTCGGTATTGGTCCACGCGTAGTTGATGCGCCCGATCTGCATCAGGAACTGATCGAAATCCGGCGGGCGCATCTCCGTCGGCGTGGGCGGGTCCTTAGGCACTTCGGTTTCGGTGATACCAGATCGCCGCCTCGGTGCGGTTGGTGACGCCGAGCTTCCCGATGATGCGGTGGATATGCAGCTTCACCGTATGTTCGGACAGGTTCAGCTGCCCCGCGATGATCTTGTTCGGCTGCCCCGAGGCGAGCATCTCGAGCACCTCGGTTTCGCGCGGCGTCAGCCCCGATACGTCGATCGCGTGCGACGCGTTGGCTGCAGCCGATCCGTTCAGCGCCGAGATCGGTGGATCTGCCGGACGGCAGCGCAGAAGCGCGGGCGGGATGTAGTGCCCCCCCGAGACGATCATCCGCAGGATCAAGAGCCACGTCGTCAGATTGACGTTCATCGGCAGCAGACTGATGTGATGGGACAGAACCGCAGCGCTATGGCGCGTCATCAGTTCCTGCGCATAGGCCTCGTCTTCAATCGCGACGATCAGCTTCACACGCGACAGAAGCGGCTCACGGCGTTCGGCCAGCGCGACAAGACCATCGGCGTGATCCTCATCCACGATCAACGAACACAGCGCACCGTGATCCTCGATCCAACCGTCGGACCGCAACGCCTCGAGCAACGTTTCGAAATCATCCAGACGCAGACATGTCGCCGGTGCCACCTCGGCATCGACGGTTCTCATTACGGTATCGGAAAAAATCTGCGACGCGCCCAGAAAACAGATCGCAGCATCCTGTTTGCGGCAAGACGGCATTACACGTTTCCCCGCGGGTTCACTCTTATACAACGCATTCATGGCGGCCCCCTCCTCCTACCCTGAACTCAATATGCGGACGGTTAACCCCACGTCATACCGCCCGCATCAACCATATCACGGACCAGTGAGATCAGCGTTACCCGAAGTGTTTACCCGATGGTAAGGATTCTCTTACGTAACGTAATCTTACTCGAATCGGCGGGCGAGTGGTGGGATTTCTGCGCTGCGGCACTTACTGGCGCGCGCCAGTGGTAGCGCGCATTAGCTTCGCCACTAGACCTTGTCCCAATTTCTGCATTTGCAACGGCTTTGTGAAAATCACCGCGATCCTCCGGGATTCCGCAGGTGCCTGCGCGCGGAAATTTGGAAAATGGATGCGTTTCAGACGGTTAATAAGATGCCCCGACCGGCTAGACCCATTTGCTAGCTAGGTCCTCAGGATCACGGGGCGCAGGATGTTGGTGTCGCAGCTGGGGGCTGTGACTCGTCTGTTTCCACACTCCGCCCGGAAAGGGTGACCCACCTGCGAATCGCTCGATTCGGGGATCGGGATCGGGGTGCCGAGCGGTTGGGGAAGCGGACATTCACCGGGGCGAAAGCCCTTAATCACGAAGGTCCGACCATATCCGTTTTAGATAGAGTGACGGATCCCGGACCGATCAACTGGGAGTAAGAAAATGGGAAGCTTTAAGCATAACTGGTTCGATCCGAGCATCCAGGTGCAGGGTCAAAATCAGGGCCAGACCGAAGCTCAGGGCCAGGCGCAGGCCGAAATGCAGGGTCAGGGCCAGGGTCAGGGCCAGTATCAGCACTCGACCACCGAGAACAGCAGCGACTCCGGCTCGATGTCGGGTTCGGGCGCTGGCAGCCTTGCGGGTTCGGGCGCAATGTCGGGTGCCGGTGCCGGTGCGCTTGCGGGCTCCGGCTCGAACAGCGATTCCGGCTCGCATAGCGGTTCGCATGCAGGGGCTGGCGCTCATAGCTCCAGCGACAACACGAACATGAACGGCAATGGCAACCTCAACGCCAATGCGAACCTCAACGCCAACCTGACTGCGGTCGATGTTCAGGTCGGTCTGAACCTCGACGGCTACGAGCCGTCCGATGACGACTTTGCCGATTTCGATCTGAGCGGCTCGTCGAGCATCGGCGATGTTCTGATGGCCGATGGCAACATGAACTACGCCTATGATCCCGGCGATGACATGAACTTTACCGACGTGCTCAACGGCGCGGGTAACGACAACATGCTCATCAATGCTCAGTCGAACAGCCTGAACGACAACGACACGCTGAGCAATCCGAGCGTTTCCAACCACTCGAGTTTCGCGGTCGACGCTACGATCAAGGACAATTCGGCAGAGGCGGATGACGGGATCGACGCGGCCTCCGAAGGCGGCGACGGTGCCGAAGATGTCGGCTCGACCGGTGGCGCTGCACTTGCCGGTGGCGGTATCGCCCTGTCGGGCGGCGGCGTGTCGATCGCGGCCTCGGACACCGAGGGTGAAGGCGATGACGGCGGTGACGGCGGCGCAGGCTTCGGTCTCGGCGTCGGGCTGGGTGTGGGCGCCTCGGGTGCCGCAGCGCAAGACGGCGGCGCCGGTGCGATCGCTGGCGGCGGCGACACGGGTAGCCTGGACATCCTTCCGATCATTTCGCCGGAACTGGCGACGGGCGGCGATGCCGGTGCGATGGAGTTCGGCGGCGCGACCGCAGGCTCGATGGGCGTCGGCCATGGTATGGGCCTCGGCGCCGGTGAAGGCGGCAACGGCGGTGCTGGCGGCGACGGCTACGGCTGGTCCTCGACCGGTTCGCACGCCTCGGGCGGCGGTTCCTGGGCGACGGGCGGCTATGCTGGCGGCGGTAACGGCGGTGGCGACGTCACCGCAGGCGGCGGCGGCAATGGCGGCAGTCTCGGCAACTGGGGTTCGGGCAATGGCGATGATGGTATCGTCACCGGCCAGTCCTACGCCGATGCGAGCGCGGCCATCGACACCACCGCGTTCAACCAGTCGATCGTGATGGGTGCCAACATCCTCGGCAACGCCGTGGATACCACCGTGGTCGGTGGCTCGCTGTCCTCGACCTATATCGGCGACGACGACACCACCGGGGCATAAGCTCCTGCGCGGCGCGCCTCCCCGGAGGCGCGCCGCATCTCGTTCCCGGCGTTTCACATCGCATCACGCCCGGACCTGACCTCGGCGGCATTCGCCCGCCGGATGCGATGAACCGACAGTCTGACGACCCGCATCCAAGCGCGGGTCTCCAGCGTCATGAAGGGGGGAAGTAAGATGCTTGACCGGCAGACCGAAATCATCGCCCATTTCATCGGTGCCTTCAATCAGACGACCGAGACCTATGTCGCCCGACAGGAATACGACGCTTTCCGCGCGCTGCAGGCCTCCACGCCTGCACCGGGGGTTCTGCTCTCCGTCACCGTCAACGTCGATTCCAATTACCTGCTCGGAGATTTCGATCCGGCACTGCAGCTGAGACTGCCACTGGCGCCGCCGCCCGGCGCGCCCTGGCTGCCCTTCGTCGACGATTACCAGTTGCGCGACATCGCACCTCCCGGCTTGCCGCCCGGCCAGTTCGCGATCCCGCCCTATGATTTTCCGCCAGTTCCGGTGCCGTTTCAGGTGTTCCTCGGAATGGCACCGCCCTCCTCGGTGCTCCATATCACCTCGCAGATCAACACGCTGAACGATCATGACGTGCTCTACGACAAGCCCTTCATGATGCCGGCGGAGCTGATGGACGAATACGGCCCGGAGGCCTCCGCGTCGAAGCTGATGGCGCTGGCCGATTATGCCGATGCGCTGACGGTGAGCACCGCGCCTGTGGGCACGACCATCGAAGCGCAGACAGAGACGCTGATGGCTCAGATCGACGCGCTCGATCCCGAGGCCGTACCCGGCGGCGCAACGGCCGCGATGTTCCGTAGCGAGACGATCTTCGCCGCGCCCTCCGACACCGATGCGGAAGACGACGCAGGAGCGGGCGCTTCCGATCCTGAAACCATGACCGAGTTGGAAAACGAAAGCCTCGAAGGCGGTGAAGCGGAAGCCTCCTCCCCCCTTCCGCCCGCCTTCTCCGGCCAAGTGGTGTTCGACGGACAGCTCATGGACGAGATGCCCGAGACGCTGACGCTGCGGCTGGAAGCGCGCGATCCGTCTGAGGACGAGGACGCACCGTTTGGCGAAGGTGTGGTCGAGGTCGAGATCGACGGGATCGGCGGCGAAGACGGGGCCGCCGGGCTGGTCCAAAGCCCCGACATGCCCGTTGATCCGGCTGGCTTGGCGCTGGAAATCGTGCAGAGCCTGAGCACCGGCAACAACCTTCTGCTGAACCAGTCGCAGGCGGTGCATGACTGGCTCGATGCGCCGGTCATCGCAGTGGGCGGGTCGATGACCTCGCTCTCGGTGATCTCGCAGGTCAACGTGCTGCGCGACGTGGATATGAAGCTCGGACTGGGCCATCACGGCACCGGAAACAGCGCTGGCGGGAACGGCCTCGGAAACGCGGGGGGCTATGACCCGCTCGCCTCGCAGGCTCACAACGTCGCGGTCTACACCCAAGAGGCCAATCCCGCGAACTTCCTCAATCTCGTCATGCCTGCTGGCAGCAGCCTGATCGCAATGACGGCAATTCGCGGCGACCTGATCATCGATAACCATACGACTCAGGTGAACGCGGTCTCCGACGGGGATCTGGTGAGCTTCGAATTCGGCTCCTATTCCGCCGAGATCGTGATGGGCGACAACTCGACCGTCAACTTGCAGCTGTTGCTGGAAATCGGTTCGCAGTTCGATCTGATCATGATCGGCGGCAACATGTACGAGATCGCGCAGCTCGAGCAGATCAACGTGCTGCTCGACGACGATCTGGTGATGAGCGGATCTGGCGGCGTCGGGCATGGCGGCGCGGGCCATGTGTCGAGCGAGGATAACCTGCTGTGGAACGAGGCGCATCTGACCAAGGTGGGCATCGACCAGTACATGGAGATGGACGCGCAATATCAGAGCGTCCTCGATCAGCTTGCCAAGATTTACGGCGGCCTCGGTCCGAACGCGGGCGAAGACCATTCGATGCCTCCGGGCGCGGCCTTCGAGGCGGTCGAAGGGCTTCTGGGCGATGAGCTTCTCGGCGGCCAGATGGCGCTGCGGGTGCTCTATATCGAGGGCGACCTCGTCATCCGGGACAACTTCACCCAGATCAACATACTCGATGACGCCGACCTGATTTCGATCGACGGGCCGGGCGAGTTCGGCGTCGAGGCTGGCGGCAACACGCTTGGCAATGTCGCGTCGCTGACCGTCGCGGGTGTCGACAGCACGATCATGGCCGCCGATGGCGTCTATTCCGACGCGGTGATCTGGCAGGCGGGCATGATGGATGACGGCAGCGGTGATCCTCTGGGTCCGACGAGTTCCAGCGAAGGGGCGCTCGCCTCGGAGGCGGTCGCCTTCCTCGCGGACGGGATGATCGAGAACACGCCGAATTACGACGATGAGGAATTCCAGGTGCATCCGGGCTCCCACGGGGGAAGCGGGTCGCTCGATGCATTGCACACGGTTCTGGCCTGACGGGGGCGCGGAACTACACATACTAGGGGAACTTCGATGAAAGACAGGACTGACGACGCCGCCGGGGGGCAGGCGCACCGCCAAGATGGTCATGACGCGATGGCTCAGAACGAGGACCGGCCAGAGGTCGATCCGACAGACAAACGGCAGGCGGAAGCCACCACGGGAGATGGTCCCGAGGCGGAGACGCAAGCCGAAGAGACCGGCGCGGAGGGGACTGTCGAAACAGTCGCCGCCCGGACGGAGGGTGGTGCTGACACCCAAAAGGAGGCGGGTCGTGTCCCCGCGCAAAATGCCTCCGGCTCCCCACCGGCGCCACCCTCCACTCCAACCTTTCACAAGCGCCTCGGTCCGGTGGATTTCACCCGCACGCTGCATGACATGAAGAAGCGCCTGCGCGCGAACATCGCCTTCGTCGCTCTGATGACCTGCGCCACGAACATCCTTATCCTCGCGGTGCCGATCTACCTGTTCCAGATTTCCGACCGGGTCTTCACCTCGCGCTCGACCGATACGCTCGTGATGCTGACCATCGTGATCGTCGGGGCGATCGTGGTGCAGACGCTGCTCGACGCAGTGCGACGGCTGGTGCTGATGCGCTCGGCGGTGGATGTGGCTGCCCGTCTGGGCGCGCCGGTTCTATCGGCGGCGGCGCAAGCCTCGCTGCATTCCAACGGGCGCGAATATCAGGTTCTGGGCGATCTCAACGCGCTGCGGAGCTTCCTCGTATCTGGCACGCTTCTGTCCTTTCTTGACGTGCCCTTCACACCGATTTTCGTGCTCGCGGTCTTCCTGATCCACCCGCATCTCGGCACGATCGTGGTCATCACCGCGCTGATCCTGATGGTCTTCGCCTGGATCAACCAGAAGATAACCTCGGAGGGCTTCCGCCGCGCCAATATCGCGCAGACCAAGGCGAACCTTCATCTCGAGTCGATGTCGCGCAACAGCCAGATCATCAACGCGATGGCGATGATCCCGGAGGCCGTATCGATCTGGGGCCGTGATACCGCCGCCTCGCTGCGCGCGCAGACCGAGGCGCAGGACCGCAACGTCTTCACCGCCTCCGCCTCGCGGATGTTCCGCCTGTTCACCCAGATCGGGATGCTCGGCTGGGGCGCCTATCTCGCGCTCGACGGGCAGATCACCGGCGGCATGGTGATCGCCGCCTCGATCGTGGCGGGCCGCGCGCTCGCGCCGATCGAAGGTGCGATCGAGGGCTGGAACTCGTTCCTGCTTGCACGCGGCGCCTATGACCGGGTCGGTCAGCTTCTGGCCTCGGCCAAGACCCGTAACGACAAGCTGCGCCTGCCCAAGGTCGAGGGGCGGCTCGATATCGAGCGTCTTCTCTATGTCCCGCAGGGCACCAAACATGTCGTGCTGAACGCGCTGACCTTCTCGCTCGCGCCGGGCGATCAGCTGGCGATCATCGGCAATTCGGGCGCGGGCAAGACGACGCTCGGCAAGATGCTGGTGGGATCGGTCCTGCCGACCTCGGGCGCTGTGCGGCTGGATCTGATGGACATCCGCAACTGGGACCCGCGGCAATTCGGGGAATGCATCGGCTACCTGCCGCAGGACGTGCAGCTCTTCCCGGGCACGATCAAGCAGAACATCGCCCGGATGCGCGAGGATGCGAGCGACGCCGCGATCCACCGCGCCGCCGCGCTCGCCGATGTGCATGAGATGATCGCCTCGCTGCCGCAGGGTTACGAGACGGTCGTGGCCTCCGACGGCTCGCCGCTCTCGGGCGGGCAGAAACAGCGGATCGGTCTGGCCCGCGCCTTCTTCGGCGATCCGAAATTCGTGGTGCTGGACGAGCCGAACTCGAACCTCGACACCCAAGGCGATGCGGCTCTCGTGCGCGCGCTCGGCCATGCGAAGGCGAACGGGATCACGGTGGTCGTGGTCACGCAGAAACCCTCGCTGCTCAGCGCGGTCGACAAGATCATGCTACTCAATGACGGCAATATAGCGATGTTCGGCTGGCGCGATCAGATGCTGGCGGAACTGGAGCGACGCAAGCAGGCCAAGACTCAACAGGTCCAGCAACAGCGCGCAGCGGCCCAACCCACCACCACCGCCAACGCACCCATGCAAGGAGCGCCGGCATGACACTCCTTCTGACCAACCCGATTCAATCTGCCGAGACCCGCGACTGGTCGACCGAGGTCCCGCGCAACATCAAGACGCTCGTCATCGTCGGCCTGACGATCTTCGCGATGGCCTTCGGAGGCTTCGGTGTCTGGGCCTTCAGCGCACCGCTCGCGGCGGCCGTGATGGCGCCCGGTTCGTTCGTGGCCACGGGCCGCAACAAGATGATCCAGCACCTCGAAGGCGGGATCATCAAGGAGATCAACGTCTCCGAGGGCGATTTCGTCACGGCGGGGCAACCGCTCCTGCGCCTCGACGAGACCTCGGCTCTGGCCAATGAACGCGCGCTGTTTCTGCGCCGTGCGCGACTGACCTCGATGGAGGCTCGTATTCAGGCCGAATATGACGGCTGGCGCGAATTGGTCTTCCCGGAATGGCTTCAGGAGGCCCGGCGCGATGCGGAGATCGCCGCGATGATGGACTCGCAGCGCCTCGCCTTCGAGGTGACGAGGGCGAAAGTGCAGAGCGAGCTGGACCTTCTGGCCCGCAATATCGCCGCCATGGAAAGCCGCGCGGAAGGCTATCGCGCGCAGCTGACCGCCACGGAGGCCCAGCGCGACCTGCTGGCCCAGGACCATGAGAGCAAGGCGAAACTCTACGAGAGCGGTCTGATCCGGCGGACCGAATTGAACGCCCTGCTGCGTGCTCTGGCCGATGCGGAGGGGCAGATCGGACGCCTCAAGGCGGAGATCGGCGAGAGCGAGGAGATGCGCGCGAAATATCAGGCGCAGACCACGCAGACGATCGAAACCCACAAGCAGGCCGCGCTCGACGAGCTGGAGACCGTGCAAGCGGAGCTGGATTCCGTGCGCGAACAAGAGCGCAAGGCGACCTCCATCCTGAAGCGCGTCGTGATCGACAGCCCCGTGTCGGGCACCGTGGTGCGGCTGAACTATTCCGGCGCGGGCGGCGTGATCGAAGCGGGCAAGGTGATCGCCGAGATCTTGCCCTCGGAAGCGCCGCTGATCATCGAGACGATGATCGCACGGACCGATATCGACGCGATCAAGGTCGGACAGGAGGCCTCGGTGCGGCTGTCGGCGCTCAACCAGCGTACGACGCCGATCCTGATCGGGGAGGTCTATTACATCTCCGCCGACGCGATCGTGGAACGCTCGGGCGAACATCCGCGCGAGGTCTATATCGCGCGCATCCGCCTGCCCGCCTCGGAGTTGCGCCGCGTGCCGGGCTTCGCGCCGATGCCCGGGATGCCGGTCGAAGTGATGATCCAGACCGCGTCGCGAACCTTCGCCCAATACATCGCGAAACCGGTGGTGGATTCGATGAACCGCGCTTTCCGCGAGCATTGAGGGGTCGATCCGGCGGAAAACCGGCCTGAAGGCGTCGCTCCCAAGGGGGCGGCGCTTTTCTTAGTCACCTAAACGATTTCAGACACTTATCTAATAATTTAGAGTCCTTCTAAATTCCTGACTAAAATAATCGATCACGAAGGCGGGAAAATACCAGACTTCATTTGTCAGAGATCAATTTCCAGACTATCTCCAATCTGTAGGAAGCGAAGACCAACTCGCGACCCATCACGGAGGTGCCCTCATGAAGGCCAGCCCTATCGAGAACGAAACCTGCAAATGCGCGCTGCCGCTTGGCCAGTGCCGTCGTGGGTTCCGGGGCACTCTGGTATCGGTCTGCCCGCTCGCCGGGAATGACGGCTATGACGCGGACGAGTTGGAACTGCGCCTGCTGGAGCTTGGCTTCATCGAGGGCGCTTCGGTCCACATCCTTCACGAAGGTCCGTTCGGGCGCGATCCGATCGCGGTGCGCGTGAACGACACCACCGTCGCTCTGCGGCGTGCCGAGGCGATGGCCATCCTCGCGGAATGACGTCGGCACCTGCCATAAACCAGCCCAAAGCAGCCCAGACCGACCCCGACGCCCAGCCGATCGAGGCGGCGCTTGTCGGTGCGCCCAATTGCGGCAAGACGGCGCTGTTCAACGCGATGACCGGCGCGACGCAGAAGGTCGGCAATTATTCCGGCGTGACCGTGGAGCGCAAAGTCGGCGTGGCCACCACGCCTGCGGGGCGCAAGTTCGCACTGATCGACCTGCCCGGCACCCATTCCTTGCGCGCCCGCTCCCCCGATGAGGAAGTGACCCGCGACGTGCTGCTGGGCCAGCGCCCGGGCGAGCGTGTCCCCGACATGATCCTCGCGGTGGGCGACGCGACCAACCTGCGCGGCGCGCTGCGTCTGGTTTCGGAGCTGAAGAAGATCGGCCTGCCGATCGTGATGATCCTCAACATGATCGATATCGCGCGCCATCGCGGCTTGCAGATCGACCATGTCGCGCTGAGCGAAGAACTTGGCATCCCGGTGATCCCGGCCACCGCCGTGCGCCGTGGCGGGCTGGACGAGCTGTGGTCCGCCGTGGACCCGATGCTGGAAGCCGGTCTCGACGCACCGCAACAGTCAAGCTGGGCCGTGCCGAGCACCCATGACATGCGGGTCTCGATGCGCGAGGCCGAACGGCTGGTGAAGACCCACGTGATCCAGCCGCCAGAGCCGGACACGGCCTCTGCCAAGATCGACCGCGTCGTGCTGCACCCGATCGCCGGGCCGATCATCCTGCTCGCGATCCTCTTCGTGATGTTTCAGGCGGTCTTTTCCTGGGCCGCGCCGTTCATGGACGCGATCGACTGGGCGTTTACCTCCGTTGGTGCGGCGGTGACGCAGCTACTGCCGGACGGGCTGATCCAGAGCTTCATCGCGGACGGGCTGATCGCGGGCATCGGCTCGGTCATCATTTTCCTGCCGCAGATCCTGTTCACCTTCCTCTTCATCCTGCTGCTGGAAGATTTCGGCTACATGGCGCGAGCCGCCTTCCTGATGGACCGGATCATGGGCCGCGCGGGGCTGAACGGGCGCGCCTTCATCCCGCTTCTGTCGAGCTTCGCCTGCGCGATCCCCGGGATCATGGCGGCGCGGGTGATCGACAACAAACGCGACCGGCTGACGACGATCCTCGTGGCGCCGCTGATGACCTGCTCGGCGCGCATTCCGGTCTATACGCTGATCATCGCGGCCTTCATCCCGAACACCAAGGTTCTCGGCGGGCTGAGCCTGCAAGGACTGGTGATGTTCGGCCTTTATGCGGCGGGCGTCTTCTCGGTCCTCGCGGTGGCTTTCGTCGCGCGCTACCTTTTCGCACGCGAAGAGCGGTCGGCCCCGCTGATGCTCGACCTGCCCGACTACAAAACGCCGATCCTGCGCAATATCGCGCTAGGGCTTTACCAGCGTGCGCGGGTCTTCCTGCGCCGCGCGGGCACGGTGATCTTCTGGGCGATGGTCGTGATCTGGTTCCTGTCGACTTTCCCGATGGCCCCAGAAGGCGCGACGGAGCCCGCAATCAACTACTCCTTCGCCGCGATCATCGGCCATTTCGTCGCCCCGATCCTGCATCCGCTAGGCTTCGACTGGCATATCGCGGTGGCGCTGGTGCCGGGCATGGCCGCGCGCGAAGTCGCCGTAGCCGGGCTCGCGACGGTCTACGCGGTAGGCGGCGAGAACGGGCTGATCCACACGCTCTCCGATCAATGGAGCCTCGGCACCGCGCTGGCGCTGCTCGCATGGTATATCTTCGCGCCGCAATGCATCTCCACGCTGGCGGTGATCCGGCGCGAGGCAGGTTCGGCGAAATGGATGTGGGTCGCCGTGGTCTACATGTTCGCGCTGGCCTATCTCGCGGCCTTCGCGACCTATCAGATTTCCGCGCTGCTCGGCGCGGGCTGAGCGCGCGCGCCCGGCCCCTTCAATCGATGGTGAGACACGGTGAGCCATTTGCCGCCTTGAGTTTCGCCTCCCGATCCGGAAGATGCCGCCCAACAATCACGGGACAGAGAACCATCGCATGATCCATCGCCGCCTTGCCGCCCTCGCGGGCCTCGTCGCCCTGATGCTGCCGCAGGTGGCCGCCGCCCATATCACCGCGACCGGCTCGGGCGGGTTCACCGCGGGGTTCGAGCATCCGCTCTCGGGATATGACCATTTCCTCGCGATGTTCGCCGTGGGTCTTTGGGGCGCGCAGATGGGCGGGCGACAGGTCTGGCAATTGCCGATGACCTTCCCGCTGATCATGGTCGTGGGCGGCGTGATCGGCATTCTCGGCCTGCCGCTGCCGGGGATCGAGATCGGGATCGCGCTGTCGATCGTGGTGCTTGGCCTCGCCATCGCCGCCGGGTGGAAACCCTACGAATGGGTCGCGCTGGCGATCATCTCGGTCTTCGCGCTCTATCACGGCTATGCGCATGGCGCGGAACTGCCGCTGGCCGCCGACCCGGCCGATTTTGCGATCGGCTTCGTCCTGGCGACCGGGATGATCCACGTGATCGGCGTCGGCGTTGGTCTCATCCTCGAGCCGATCCGGGGCGGGCAACTCTCGCGCGGGCTGGGTGCGATCATCGCAGTGGTCGGGCTCGGCTTCCTTGCATTGGCGCTAGGTTACCTGCAATCTCAGCTCGGGTTCCTGCAAGGTGGGCTAAGCCTCTTTGGCCATTGATTTATCGCATAACCGTTCCGGCCTCGGCTGGCTGCGTCACCTCTGGGTGCTGGCCGGGCTGACGGCCCTGATCGTGCTGGCGGTGGTCCCGCCCGCGGACCGCGGCGAGACCGGCGCATGGCTGATACGCGACGCGGTCGCGATCGAGCGGCTGTTCCCTCTGTTTGGCTTCGGGATCGCGCTGGCCTTGGTCGGGCGGCGCGCGGCGCTGATTGCGGCGCTCCTTTGGGCCATCGGGATCGCGCTCGGCTTCACCTTCCGCATCGAGCTGATGGCCGCGTTGCAACAACTCCCCGGCGCGATCACACATCACTTCCTGACCATGCCGATCTCGGCCATCGCCATTGGCGCGACGCTCGCGCTGGGGCGGTGGTCGCGGCCCGCGCTGATCGTGCCTGCGGGCTTTGTTCTGGGGGTGATGTATGCGCTCTCGGTGAAGCTGTCCGATCCGAGCTATGGCGGCAAACCGTGGGTCTTCCTGGCTGGGGTTGGGCTGGGCGTCTGGCTGATCGGTGCGGTCTATCTGGTGCTGCGCAGCTGGCAGGCGCACTGGTTCGAGATCGCGGGTCGGATCGTCGGCAGCTGGCTGATCGCCATCGGGCTGCTTTATGGCGGGGTCGCGCTGATGGGCGGCAAGCTGAAACCAAAGAATGCCGATCCCTCGACCGATGCCTCCGAGAACGCGCCCGCCGCGGATGCCGCCGTGCCCGAGGCCGACGCTTTCCCCAGCTTCGGCGCGCCACCGCCCGCCACCCCGCCGGGCAGCAAGAAACCGGATTTCCAGCCATGATCCGCCTTGCCGCCCTGCGCCGCGCCGCTTTTGCCCTCACCGCCCTGATCGGGCTCGCGCCGGGATTGGCCGCAGCGCACCCGGAAGACGAAATCCTGATCCGCCTGCTCGTCGGCATGGAGAGCGGGAACGTCACCCATATCGGCGAAAGCTGGACTTTCGATCCGACCGTTTCCGACTGGCTGATCCAGACCTTCGACAAAAATGGCGACGGAGCCTTCACCGGAGACGAGCTTGCGCCGCTGCAAGATGCGGCGAAGCAGAATTCGGAAGGCTCGTTCTTCTACACCCGGTTCTGGAAAGGGGCCGAGCAACTGCCCGACCCGCAAATCTACGGTTTTCAGGCGACGGTGAAGGATGGGGCCGTCACGATGGCCTTCGCGCTCGCCCTGCCCCAGGCCGAGAACCCGAACGATCTGCGCATCGAGATGTATGACCCCGAGAACCTGACCGGACTGGTGCCGGTGAAATCCGACCCGGTGGTGATCCGGGGGCTGGCCGACGGCGCGACCTGCGTGCCGAACGTGTCGGTCAATCAACCGGATGTGCATGGCGGGCCGGACAATATCCCGATCGCTCTGACGCTGGCTTGTAACGGGTGACGCCCGCGCGCGCTGGCGTGCAAAACTGAAGTTGGGAGGGGGCGCTGCCCCCGCGCTGACGGCCCTTCGCTTGCGCTTCGGGCGTTCGGCGGGGCGTCCTTCCACTGGAAGGCCGCTGATCCCGCCTCACCCCCCGGGATATTTCCGCCAAGAGGAAGAGGCTAGTCGGCCTTTAGCTTCGGGGCCGGTTTCGGATCGGCAAGCGGCGTGTCCGAGAAGCGGATCGGCGTGCGGATGCCGGGGATGCCCTCGGCCTCGATCCGCATCCCCCGCGCCTCAACCTGCGGGTCGGCGAAGACCTGATCGACGGAGTTGATCGGGCCCGCGGGGACGGTCGCCTTCTCGAGCGCCGCGAGCAGATCAGCGCGCGGCCATTGCGCGAGCGTAGGCAGGAGCGTTTCGCGCATTGCCGCGCGATTGGCCACGCGGGCTTCGTTCGTGGCGAAGTCTGGATTGGTCGCAAGATCGAGGCCCAGCACCTCGCACAGCCGCTTGAACTGCCCGTCATTGCCGACCGCGAGGATCAGGTCGCCATCCTTGGCGCTGACCACCTCGTAAGGCGCGATGTTGGGATGGGCATTACCAAGCGATGCGGCGCATTGCCGGTCGCGAGGAAGTTCATCCCCTGATTGGCGAGCACGCCCACCGCGCAATCCAGAAGCGCCATATCGACCAACTGCCCGCGCCCGGTGCGCGCCCGCGCGGCCAGCGCCGCCTGAATGCCGATCACCGCGTAAAGCCCGGTGAAGATGTCCGCGAAGGCGACGCCCACCTTTTGCGGCTGGCCTTGCGGGTCGCCGGTCAGGTCCATCCAGCCCGCCATGCCCTGGATCAGGAAGTCATAGCCCGCGCGGCTGGCATAAGGGCCATCCTGCCCGAAACCGGTGATAGAGCAATAGACGAGACGCGGATTGATCGCCGAAAGGCTCTCGTAATCGAGCCCGTATTTCTTGAGCCCGCCGAGCTTGAAGTTCTCGATCACCACATCGGCGTCCTTGACCAGATCGCGCACGATCTTCTGGCCCTCCTCGGTGCGAAAATCGGCCACGACCGAAATCTTCCCACGATTGGTTGCGTGGAAATAGGCGGCAGAGCGCCCCTCCGGCCCATCGCCTTCGCGGGCGATGAAGGGAGGGCCCCAGCGACGCGTATCGTCGCCCTCGGGCGCTTCGACCTTGATCACCTCGGCGCCGAGATCGGCCAGCACCTGACCGGCCCAGGGACCGGCCAGAATGCGCGCCAGCTCGACGACTTTCACACCTTCGAGCGGGGCCATTAGAAGAAGGCCTGCAGGCCCGTCTGCGCACGTCCCAGGATCAGCGCGTGGACGTCATGGGTGCCCTCGTAGGTGTTCACCGTCTCGAGGTTGACCATGTGGCGGATCACCTGAAACTCGCCCGAGATCCCGTTGCCACCATGCATGTCGCGGGACATCCGCGCGATATCCAGCGCCTTCCCGCAATTGTTGCGCTTGATGAGCGAGATCATCTCGGGCGCGGCGTCGGCCTCGTCCATCAGGCGGCCCACCTGCAGCGCGGCTTGCAGGCCCAGCGTGATCTCGGTCTGCATATCGGCGAGCTTCTTCTGGAACAGCTGCGTCTGCGCCAGCGGCTTGTTGAACTGCTTGCGGTCGAGCCCGTATTGGCGCGCGGCGTGCCAGCAGAACTCGGCCGAGCCCATCACGCCCCAGGCGATACCGTAGCGTGCGCGGTTGAGGCAGCCGAACGGACCTTTCAGCCCCTCGACATGCGGCAGCAGCGCGTCTTCGCCAACCTCGACGCCGTCCATGACGATCTCACCGGTGATCGAAGCGCGGAGCGACAGTTTCTGGCCGACCTTCGGCGCGCTCAGCCCCTTCATGCCCTTCTCCAGCACGAAGCCGCGGATCTTGCCGCCATGGGCCTCGGACTTCGCCCAGACGACGAAGACATCCGCGATCGGCGAGTTGGTGATCCACATTTTCGAGCCGGTGAGGCGGTAGCCGCCGTCGGTCTTCTCGGCGCGGGTCTTCATTCCCGCCGGGTCCGAGCCCGCATCGGGTTCGGTCAGGCCGAAACAGCCGATCCACTCGCCCGAGGCCAGCTTCGGCAGGTATTTCTGTCGCTGCTCCTCCGAGCCATAGGCGTAGATCGGATACATCACGAGGCTGGATTGCACCGACATCATCGAGCGGTAACCGCTATCGACCCGCTCGATCTCGCGCGCGATCAGACCGTAGGACACATAGCCCGCGCCGATCCCGCCATATTCCTCGGGGATGGTCGCACCCAAGAGCCCCATCTCGCCCATCTCGCGGAAGATCGAAGGGTCCGTGGTCTCATTCTCGAAGGCCTCGATCACGCGAGGCTGCAGCTTGTCCTGCGCATAGGCGCGGGCCGCATCGCGCAGCATCCGCTCGTCTTCGCTCAGCTGGGTTTCCAGACGCAGCGCGTCGTCCCAGGTGAACTTGCCCAGATCGGGGGCATCCTTGGCTTTGAGCGTGGGGCGGTCGGTCATGGCGGCTCCTCGGAGGCTATCTTTGGTTGCGTCGGACTCTAGGCATCGGGGCGCGCGGCGCAAACGATTAAATTTGCGAAGATGATGAGTTTTGCGCATGATCCAGCGAACCACAGCGGAGCACCCTCGCGACCATGCGCAAGAGCTATACCCCGACGATCAACGAGCTGCAGGCCTTCGCCGCCTGTGCGCGCTTGGGCACGACGACACGGGCGGCGGCGGAGTTGAACCTGACGCAATCGGCGGTGTCGCGCTCGCTCGGGACGTTGGAAGAGCGGCTGGGCGTGGCGCTGTTCGACCGGGTGCGCAAGCGGCTGTCTCTATCCCCTGCGGGTCAGGTTTTTCTGGCGCAGGCAGAGGAAATTCTGGGCCAGATCGACCGCGCCGCGATGGGAGCAATGGCTTTCGGCGGCGCGCGGGCGGTGCTGCGCATGGCGGTGCTGCCGAGCTTTGCGCGCTCGTGGTTGATCCCGCGGCTGGCGGGCTTCGAAGCCGCGCAGCCGGAGGTGAGCCTCGATCTGAGCGCGCGGCTCTTGCCCGTGGAGTTAGAGCATGAGCCCTTCGATCTGGCGATCATGCGCTCAAGGCATGAACCGGCAGGGGCGGAGGTCGAAAATCTGGTGGCGGAGGAGTTGATCGTCGTGGCCGCGCCGAACCTGATGGCGGGGCGGGCGGCGTTGGAGGATGACGCGCTGCTGGCCCTGCCGCTGTTGCAGCAATCGACGCGCCCGACGCTCTGGCTCGACTGGTTTCGCGAGAGCGGGCGCGATGCGCGGCATATCCTGCGCGGCGCGCGGTTCGATCATTTCGACATGATCCTCGATGCGGCGAGCGCGGGGATGGGGCTGGGGCTGGTGCCCGCGATCATCGCCGAAGGGGCGCTGGCCTCGGGACGGCTGGTGCAGGCGACGCCGCGCCGGTTTGCCACCGGCGAGAATTACGCGCTGATCCTGCCGGAGCGCGCGCGGGAGGCGCCGCATGTCAGCGCCTTCCGCGATTGGTTGCGGGCCGAGATCGGCGCTTAGTCGAAGACGATGACCTGCCGGATCGCCTCGCCCGCCGCGAGCCTCTCGAACCCCTCGTTGATGTCTTCGAGCTTGAGGCGATGGGTCATCAGGTCCGGGATCGGCAGTTGCCCCTGCACCATCATCTGCGCGAAACGCGGGATGTCGCGGACCGGCACACAGGAGCCCATGTAAGAGCCTTTCAGCGCGTGCTCATTCGCGGTCAGCGACACGGCGGGAATCTTGAACTCCGCCTGCGGGTTGGGCAGGCCAGCGGTGACGGTCGTACCGCCGCGCCGGGTGATGGCATAGGCGAATTGCAGCGCCGGGGCCGCGCCTGCCAGCTCGACAGCCAGGTCGACGCCGCCGCCGGTGAGGTCGCGCAGCTTTTGCACTGCGCCTTCTTCGGTCGGATCGATCGCGTGGGTCGCACCCAGTTTCAGCGCGAGGTCGCGTTTATCCTCTGCAAGATCGACGGCGACGATGGTGCGCGCGCCCGCCGCAACCGCGCCCAGCAGCCCCGCAAGACCGACGCCGCCAAGCCCGATGATCGCGCAACTTTGGCCGGTCTTCAGCCCGCCCGAGTTCAGCACCGCGCCGACGCCGGTCAGCACCGCGCAGCCCAGAAGGGCCGCCTGGTCGAGCGGGATCGATTTGTCGATCTTCACGCAGGAGGCCTCGGAGACGACTGCGTAATCCGAGAAGGCCGACACGCCGATATGGTGGTTCACATGCTCGCCGGCGACCGAGATGCGTTTCGATCCGGTGATCAGGCTGCCCTTACCCGCCGCGACGGCGGCAGGCTCGCAAAGCGCAGGCCGCCCTTCCGCGCAGGGCACGCAATGGCCGCAGGACGGCGCGAAGACGAGAACGACGTGATCGCCCGGTGCGAAGCGGGTGACATACGGCCCGACCGCCTCGACCACGCCTGCCGCCTCATGGCCCAGCGCCACGGGCATATCGCGCGGGCGATCGCCGTTGATGACGGACAGGTCCGAGTGGCACAGGCCCGCAGCCGACATCTTGATGAGCAGCTCACCCGGGCCGGGGTCGTCCAGCTCGGCCTCGACGATCTCCAGCGGCTTGCTGTCGGAATAAGGGCGCGCTTTGCCCATTTCGCGCAGAAGTGCGATCCGCGTTTTCATTCTTGCTCCTCCCCAAAACGATTTGGCGCAGCTTGGGAAAGTTCCGCGGAAGTGTCCATGCCCCTTTGACGAAGGGTCAGGCGGTGACGGTGAAGGGGGTGTCCAGAGGATGCTCTTCGAGGTTCGCGCTCTCGCCGATCCGGTCGACCACGGCGAAGAGACCGGGCGCTGCGAGCGGCGTCAGCACCCCGTGCCAGGTGCCGCGATGGAAGTTGATCCCCTGCGCACCATTGGTGAGAAACGCGCGCGGCGTACCGGGCTTGCCGTCCGCATCGGGGGCGACGATCACGAGGAACGGGTCCGCGCTCATCGGAATGAAAGCCTGCGAGCCTTCGGGGTGCCGCTCCAGCAGATCGCAGAGATAGGGCAGCGCGCGCGGTTCTGCCTTGAAGATCGAAATGCCGGCGCGACCGCCCGTCTCCGCCCCGAAATCGAGCTGCGCGCGGTCGTGATAGCGCCCGCAGAGCCCCGCATTGATGATCTTGTCGGGGTCGCCGGAGGAGTCGAGCACATCGCCGAACGGGGCAAAAGCCTCGGGTGTCAGCGGTTCGGCTTTGATCTGCATGGCGTGCCTCTGGGTTTGGGCGGAAGAGAGGGGGCGCTGCCCCCTCACCCCCGGGATATTTCAACCAAGCCGAAAGGGGATCAGCCCGAGATGGGCGAGCCGAGCTTCGGGTGGCGGTTCACATCCTTGTAGAGCAGGTAGCGGAACGGGCGGCGGCCCGCGGCGTAGCAGGCTTGCGGGCAGAAGGCGCGCAGCCACATGAAATCGCCCTCTTCCACCTCGATCCAGTCCTGATTGAGCAGGTAGACGCCCCGGCCCTGCAGCACGAAGATGCCATGCTCCATGACATGGGTTTCCGCGAAGGGGATGGTGCCGCCCGGCATGAAGGTCACGATATTGACGTGCATGTCGTGGCGCAGATCGTTCGGATCGACGAAGCGCGAGGTCGACCAGTAGCCCGAGGTATTAGGCATCTCGAGCGGCGGCTTGTCCTGATCGGCGGTGACGAAGCTTTCCGGCGCGTCGATGCCCGGCACGCGCTCATACCGTTTGCGGACCCAGACGAAGGTGCCGGGCGTGTCCTGATCATTGGCGACCGACCATTGTGCGCCCGGCGCGAGATAGGCGTAGCCACCCGCGTCCAGCTCATGGCCGACGCCCTCGATCACGAGGCGGATGTGACCGGCGAGCACGAAGATCACGCTCTGGCCCTCGGGGTCGGGTTCGGGATTGTCAGAGCCGCCGCCCGGCGCGACTTCGACGACCAGTTCGGCGAAGGTCTCGGCGAAGCCGGAGAGCGGACGGGCGAGTACCCAGGCGCGAGTGTTTTCCCAGCCGGGCAGCAGCGAGATGGTGATGTCGGACAGCACCCCGCGCGGAATCACCGCGTAGGAGGTGTTGAATTGCGCGCGCTCGCGGGCGCGCTGGTTCTGATCGGGCAAACCGCCCGTCGGGGCGTAATAGGTGTATTCCATCAAAGGTCCATGGCGTTCAGGCGATGCCACGCGATCCGCTCGACCTGCTTGCAGGCCTCACGGAATTCCGTCTCGCGGTCTTGGTCAAGCCGGCGGCGGAAGGCGTGGAGGATTGACGCCTTGATATTGTCTTTTACCGCAATGATGAAGGGGAAACCGAATTTTTCGGTATAGGCGGCGTTGAGAGCCTCGAATGTGGCGCGCTCTTCATCGGTCAGCTCATCGAGCCCGGCGCTGGCCTGCTCGGAGGTACTCTCAGCGGTGAGGCGCTTGGCCTGGGCGAGTTTACCCGCGAGATCGGGGTGCGCGGTCAGCACGCCGAGGCGTTCGGCCTCCGACGCCGAGCGGAAGATACGGGCCAGCGCCGAGGCCACGCCCTCGAGGCAATCATGCGCCGGGCCGAGTTCCAGATCGAAGGCACGCTGCGCGATCCAGGGCGAATGTTCGTAGATGCCGCCGAAGGCTTCGACGAAACGCTCCCGGCTCATCTGGCTCGGGCGTTCGCGGCGGGTATGCGGGTGGCTCGCAGTCCAATGCGCGGCAATCTCTCCCCGGGTCGCGAACCACACGCCCTCATGCGAGAGCGCGTAATCGAGGAACCGTTTCAGCCCCGCGACTTTGCCGGGCCGCCCGATCAGGCGGTTATGCAGGCCGACCGAGAACATCTTCGGGGCGCCCTCCAGCCCTTCGGCATAGAGCGTATCGAAGCTGTCCTTGAGATACTGGAAGAACTGCTCGCCCTCGATATAGCCCGGCGCGGTGGCGAAGCGCATGTCATTGGCTTCCAACGTGTAGGGGATCACGAGCTGATCTCGGGTGCCGACCTCGAGCCAATAGGGCAGATCGTCGTCATAAGTGTCGGAAATCCAGTCGAACCCGCCCTCTTCGGCGGTCAGCCGGACCGTGTTGGCCGAGCAGCGCCCGGTATACCAGCCGCGCGGGCGTTCTCCGACGACCTCGGTGTGCAGGCGGATGGCCTCGGCGATCTGGCGGCGCTCTTCGTCTTCCGCCATGTCCTTGTGCTCGACCCATTTGAGGCCGTGCGAGGCGATTTCCCAGCCTGCCTCTTTCATCGCGGCGACCTGTTCGGGGGCGCGAGCCAGCGCGGTCGCGACGCCGTAGATCGTCAGCGGCACGTTCAGCCCGGTGAACAGACGGTGCAGCCGCCAGAAACCCGCGCGCGCGCCGTATTCGTAGATCGACTCCATGTTCCAGTGCCGCTGGCCGGGCCATTGCGCGGCGCCCGCGATATCGGACAGGAACGCCTCGGAGGCCGCGTCGCCATGCAGGACGTTGTTCTCGCCGCCCTCTTCGAAATTGAGCACCATCGAGATCGCCACGCGCGCCTCGCCCGGCCAATGCGGATCGGGGGTCGTGCGGCCGTAGCCGCGCAGGTCGCGGGGGTAGCGGGTCATTAGGTGGCTCCTGTCTTCGGGTCGGATCGGGACAAGAAAGAGCAAAACGCGCGAAAGGGAAAGCCCTCTCTCGGCGTCGGAGAGGGCTTGGCAGGCGGGGCATAGAATCGTTGCGCGATTTGAGGGCCCTTGGCATGATTTCGGGCATCAAGACATTGCGTACCCTGCCCTTTCCGCTCTGCCCGGAGGCCCTCCCATGCGCCAATTACTTCGTCTTATCGCCACCACCACCCTGCCGCTTATTGGATTTCCCGGCCTGTCAGCCGCACAGGACTGGACTCAGATTGCGGCCTACTCCGCCTTCATCGGCCCGCAGGACATGCGGAATTCGAGGCGCGTGGCTCTGAGCTCTCTTGGTGCGGCCTTGCAGCAGGATCGGGCGAATTTTCATCGCTTCGGGCTAAGGGATGCGCGCGACGAGTCTGATCCGGTCTTCGCGGATCGCGCCACGCGGGCGCGTATTCCCGCGATGGTCGAGGCGGGCGGCGATACGCGGGGCAGCTTCACGCAAATGGTGCGCGCGGGGCAGCCCTTCGGCGTCTATGTCTTCGTCTGCGGCTACGGGCGCACCCCGTCTGTGATCTATATCGCCGGCTGGGGCGAAGATCACTCGGGCTGCTACTGAGTGATCGAGATCGCCGCAGCGACCGCCTTTTTCCACTCGGCGTAACGGGCTTCGCGCTTGGCCTCGTCCATCTCGGGGGCGAAGTTGCGATCGAGCGCCCAGCCCTTCGCGAACTCTTCCGGCTCGGGATAAATCCCCGCCTTGTAGCCCGCGAGCCATGCCGCGCCGAGCGCCGTTGTTTCCAACACTTCGGGCCGGTCGACAGGCGCGCCGAGGATGTCCGACAGGAACTGCATCGCCCAGTCCGAGGCCGTCATGCCGCCATCGACGCGCAGGGTCGGGCGGGCGTCATCGGACCAATCCGCCTGCATCGCCTCCAAGAGGTCGCGGGTCTGGAACCCCACCGATTCCAGCGCCGCGCGGGCGAACTCGGCCGGGCCGGAGCTGCGGGTCAGGCCGAAGACCGCGCCGCGGCAATCGGGGTTCCAGTAAGGCGCGCCGAGGCCGGTGAAGGCGGGCACGATGATCACGTCCTGCTCGGGGTCGGACTGCTCGGCCAGCGCCTGGGTCTGATCGGCGGCTTCGATGATCTTCAGCCCGTCGCGCAGCCATTGCACCACCGCCCCCGCGACGAAGATCGAGCCTTCGAGCGCGTAGGTGACCTTGCCGTCGAGCTGATAGGCGATGGTCGTCAGCAGGCGATTCTCGGACCGCACCATCTGATCGCCGGTATTGAGCAGTGCAAAGCAGCCCGTGCCATAGGTCGATTTCAGCATGCCCGGCTTGAAGCAGGCCTGCCCCACGGTGGCGGCCTGCTGGTCGCCCGCGACGCCGAGGATCGGGATTTCCGCGCCGAAGAGGTCCGCTTGCGTCACGCCGAACTCGGCGGCGCAATCCTTGACCTCGGGCAGCATCTCCATCGGCACGCCGAGCTTGGCGGCGATGGTCGTCGACCAGCGGCCCTTGGCGATATCGTAGAGCATCGTGCGCGCGGCATTCGTGGCATCCGTCACATGCGACGCGCCGCCCGTCAGTTTCCAGATCAGCCAGCTATCGATGGTCCCGAAGGCGAGCTTGCCCGCTTCGGCCTTCTCCCGCGCGCCGTCGACATTCTCCAGAAGCCAACGCAGTTTCGTAGCCGAGAAATAGGGATCCACAATGAGCCCGGTGCGCGCGGTCACGGTGTCCTCGAACCCGTCCTCGCGCAGCGCGCGACAAAATTCGGCGGTGCGGCGGTCCTGCCAGACGATGGCATTATGGATCGGCTTTCCGCTCTCGCGATCCCAGACCAGCGTCGTCTCGCGCTGGTTGGTGATGCCGATCCCGGAGATGTCGGAGGCCGCAATCCCGGCCTTCTCGATCGCGCCGCGCACGGTCGCCAGCACGCTGTCCCAGATTTCCTCGGCATCATGCTCGACCCAGCCGGAATGCGGGAAATGCTGCGTGAATTCCTGCTGCGCGCTCGCCACGGGGCGCAGCGCAGCGTCAAAGACGATCGCGCGCGAAGACGTGGTGCCTTGGTCGATTGCAAGAATATAGGTCATGGTTTCCTCCCGTTTCGCGCCTCAGGCTGCGTGCTCCTCCAGCCACGCGGCGACAGAGTTGACCTGATCGGCATCGAGCCGCAAGCCCAGCTTGGTGCGCCGCCAGATCACGTCCTCGACCTTGCGCGCCCACTCCTTCTCGACGAGCCAGCGCAGCTCGGCCTCGGTCAGCGTGCCGCCGAAATCGCGGCCCAGATCGCCCAGCGCCTTGGCATCGCCGAAGATGTCCCAGGACTCGGTGCCGTAATGGCGGATCATCCGCTCGGCCCATTTGCGATTCACGAAGGGGTAATCCTGCGAGAGCTTGGCGATCTTGGTGCCGACCTCCTCGGGGGCGAAATCGCCGCCCGGCAGGCGCGCGCCTTTCGTCCATTGACCGCCCATGCCCGGGAGATGCGGGCGCAGCTTGCCCAGCGCGTCTTCGGCCAGACGACGATAGGTCGTGATCTTGCCGCCGAAGACATGCAGGGCTGCCGGTTGCCCGCTCGGCGCATCGAGCGAGAGAACATATTCGCGCGTCGCCGCCGTGGCCGAACTCGCGCCGTCTTCATAGAGCGGGCGCACGCCGGAATAGGTCCAGACGACATCGTCGGGCGTGACCTCTTCCTTGAAATATTCGGACGCGAAATCGCACAGGTAATCGCGCTCGGCCTCGGTGCATTCGGCGGCGAGCGGCGAGTCCTCATGGGCAGCCTCGGTCGTGCCGATCAGAGTGAAGTCCTGCTCATAGGGGATCGCGAAGATGATCCGCCCGTCCGCGCCTTGGAAGAAGTAGCATTTGTCGTGATCGTAGAGCTTGCGCGTCACGATATGGCTGCCGCGCACGAGGCGGATATGCTCGCGGCTGGCGCTGCCCATCGTGCCTTTCAGAATCTGCTCGACCCACGGGCCACCTGCATTGACCACGGCGCGGGCCATATGTTCCTCGCGCCCATTCGGGCCTTCGGTCACGATCACCCAATGGCCGCCGTCGCGATGCGCCTCGACCACCTTGGTCTGCACGCGAATGTCCGCGCCATGGGCCTCGGCGTCGCGGGCATTGAGCACGACGAGCCGCGCATCCTGCACCCAGCCATCGGAATACTCAAAGGCGTGGGTGAAGCTGTCCTTCAGCGGCGCGCCCTCCGGGGCGTTGCGCAGGTCGAGCCGCGTGGTGCCCGGCAGCAGTCCCTGCCCGCCCAGATGGTCATAGAGGAACAGCCCCGAGCGGATCATCCACGACGGGCGCTTGCCCTTCATCCACGGCATGACGGTGGAGAGCATTTTCGAGACCGGTGTATCGCTCTCGAAACGCATATCGGCGCTATAGGGCAGCACGAAGCGCATCGGCCATGAGATATGCGGCATTGCGCGGATCAGCACTTCGCGCTCGGACAGCGCCTCGCGGACCAGTTTGATCTCGAGATATTCGAGATAGCGCAGCCCGCCATGGAACAGCTTGGTGGAGGCCGAAGAGGTCGCCTGCGCTAGGTCGCCCATCTCGGCCAGACGCACCCGCAGGCCCCGTCCGGCCGCGTCGCGCGCGATCCCGCAGCCGTTCACCCCGCCGCCGATCACGAAGAGATCTACTGCTTGTGGCATTTTGCGTACTCCCGCTAGCGCCTGTCGCTTGTGCACCAAAAGGCGCGTTAACTTTCGTTATTGCCAGATATAATGAATTTTCGCGCAAAATCGAGCATGAATACCTCTGCACACAAGATTCCGCGTGCTCATCACGAAACTTTTAAGGAACAATTGCGTTGGGTATGATGTGGCTCGGGATGTGCGGCCCGCGCCCAAAGCGCTGAAAGTGGCGATGTAGCTAACTCGCCTCAGGTATTGATCGAGATTAAAGTCATAACGTGAAGAGAGGGTTACGCTAGGTTAGCCTCGTCGAGAAACGGACAGGACACAGCATGTTCGATCACGAATCAGAACTGGAGATCGGGCTTGCATCAGGGATGCTGGTGCGCATCGATCCAAAGGGCGCGCGACTGACAAGCGTTGTGCTGCCAAGCGACGACGGTCCGGTCGAGCTTCTCATCGGCCCCGACCCGAAACAGAAGACACGCGATTTCCACGGGGCGACGATCGGGCGCTATGCCAACCGCATCGCCGGAGCGCAATTCACGCTCGATGGCGAGCAGTTCCAGCTAGATGCGAACGAAGGTGGGAACTGCCTTCACGGCGGTGGCAAGGGGTTCGACCAATGCGACTGGACCGTTGTCGCGCATTGGATCAACGCGGCGACACTGCGGCTCGAAAGCCCGGATGGCGATCAGGGCTTCCCCGGAAATCTCGTCGCGGAGGTGAGCTTCGCGGTATCGGACCCAGAAACTTTGAGCATCACTTACCGCGCGTGCTGTGATCGCGCTTGCCCGGTGTCTCTGACCTCGCATGGGTATTTCAATCTCGCGGGCGGCGGCTCGATCGCCGACCACCGACTGAAGCTCAATGCAAAACAGGTTCTCGAGGTTGATGGCGAGAAACTCCCCGTAGGCGGGCCGCGCGACGTGGCTGGCACACGCTTCGATTTCCGCGAACCGGCCCCGGCGCTGGGGCCCGATGGCGCGGGCTTCGATCACAATTTCTGCGTCGGCTCCGGCGGGATGCGCGAGGTGGCGGTGCTGAGCGATCCGGCCTCCGGACGCAGCATGACCATGCTGAGCAACCAGCCCGGATTGCAGGTCTACACCGCGCCGTCCGGCGACAGCTTCAACGCGATCTGCCTGGAGCCGCAAGCTTGGCCCGATGCGCCCAATCACCCCGAGTTCCCCTCGACGATCCTGCGACCGGGCGTGGAATATGTGAACCGGATCCGTCTGCAATTCTCGAGCTGATCTCCGCGACGCCGCGCCGATCGCCACGGCGCGGCCCGAGGTAGATCAGGTCAAACCCCGCAGCGCAGCGCCGGCCTGACGGTAGCGCTCGTACCCTTCGTCGAACGCCTCGCGCAACGCGGAGACCGGCTCGATCGTCGCGGCGATCTCCGGCGGCGCCGCGATGTCCAACCCGCCGCCCGTCGCGGCCATCATCCCAAGCCTTGCCGCCCCGAACGCGCCGCCATAATCGCCCGCCACCGGCAGGGCCACTGGCGTGTCGAGCGCGGTCGCGATCGCCTCGCACCAATAGCGCGAGCGCGTGCCGCCCCCGACGCCGAGCAGCGTCTCGATCCGGGTGCCAGTTCCCGCCAGCGCATCGCGGCAATCGCGCAGCGCGAAGCTCACCCCCTCGAGCACGGCCCGCGTGGTCGCGGCGCGATCGGTTGCGTGCTCAAGCCCGATGAACGCGCCGCGGATCGCCGCATCGTTGAGCGGCGTGCGCTCGCCGCCGAGATAGGGCAGGAACCGCGCCTTGCCCGGCGCCTGCAGCGGGCCGAGGCCCTCGGTCAGTTGCTTGGCGTCGCTCTCCAGAAGCCGCGCATACCAGTTCAGCGCGTCGGTCGCGGCCAGCACCACCCCCATCTGGTGCCATGTCTGCGGCAGGGCGTGACAGAAGCTATGCACCGCGCTCGCCGCATCGGGGCGATAGCCGTCATCGGCGGCGAACAGCACCCCCGAGGTGCCGAGCGAGACGAAGGCCTGTCCCGCCGCCACGACGCCGACGCCCACGCCCGAAGCCGCGTTGTCGCCCCCGCCGCCCGCAACGACGACGGTGTCAGAGAGGCCAAAGCGTGCCGCGATCTGCGGGCGCAGCGTGCCGGAGACGTCCGAGCCCTCGACGAGGCGCGGCATCTGCTCGCGCCGCATCCCGGTGGCCGCAAGCAGCGCATCCGACCAGTCGCGCGCGCCGGTGTCGAACCAGCTCGTCCCGGCGGCGTCCGACATCTCCGAGACATGCTCTCCGGTCAGCCAGAGCCGCAGGTAGTCCTTCGGCAACAGCACTTTCGCCACTTTCGCGAAACGCTCCGGCTCGTGCTTGGCGAGCCAGACAAGTTTCGGCGCAGTAAAGCCGGGGAAGACGATATTGCCGCTGATCTCGCGGAATTGCGGATCCGCGTCGAGCGCCGCCGCCTCGCGATAGGCGCGGGTGTCGTTCCACAGGATGCAGGGCCGCAGCACCGCGTCCTGCGCATCGAGCAGCGTCGCGCCGTGCATATGCCCCGAAAGCCCGATCCCGCGCACCGCCGACAGATCGTGCTGCGCGAGCGCGCCGAGCACCGCCTCCATCGCCGCGATCCATTCGGCGGGATCCTGTTCCGACCAGCCCTCCTGCGGGCGCGAGACGGTGAGCGGATGCGTCGCCTCGGCGACCACGCGCTGCGCCTCGTCGATCAAGAGCCCCTTCAGCCCCGATGTGCCCAGATCCAATCCGATAAACATGCTTGTCCTCCCGCGCGCTGATTGGCGCCGACCCTAACGTCTCTTTCGGGCATGTCGACTCCCCAGCCCTTTGCAGAGGCGCCCAGCCGCCGCCCTCTTAACGGAACCGTGAGCGCGCAGCGCGGTTGCCTTTCGAACAGCGACCCCGGAGCCTTCATGATCGCCTCTCTTTCGACCCCGCTTCTGCTCGGCGTATTTGCCATCGCCGGACTGATCGTCGTCATCTCCTCCATCAAGGCGACCGGGCTGGCCGATGTGATCGCGGATCGCACGCGGATGGGCGAGGCGCTGGCGGGCGGGATCGTGCTGGGGGCCGCGACGTCGCTGTCGGGGATCGTCGTCTCGGTCTCGGTCGCCGCACAGGGCGATGCGAGTTTCGCCTTTTCCAACGCGGTGGGCGGGATCGCCGCGCAGACCTTCTTTCTGGCGCTCGCCGACATGCTGCACAGGCGCGCCAATCTCGAACATTCCGCGGCAGAGCCTGCGAACCTCTTTCAGGCGGTGATGCTGATCGTGCTGCTATCGATCCCGCTCGCCGCGACCGCTGCACCCGACATCTCGATCTGGGGGATCAGCCCGGCCTCGGTGGTGCTGTTCCTCGCCTATCTCGGCGGCACGAAACTCGCGACCCAGGTTTCGGAAACCCCAATGTGGAAACCGGTCGAAACCCGCGAGACGCGCCGTGACGAACCCGAAGACGAGGAGGAAGCGAACCGCTCGCCGCGCGGGCCGATCATCGTCTTCATGGGCCTCGTCGTCATCATGGGCCTCAGCGGTTGGGTCATTTCGCAGGCCGGGCAGGAATTCGTCACCCGCTTCAGTCTCAGCTCCTCGCTGGTGGGCGCGCTGCTGACGGCGGTCGTGACCTCGCTGCCCGAGCTGGTGACGACGCTGACGGCTGTCCGTCGCGGCGCGCTGCAACTGGCCATTGGCGGGATCATCGGCGGCAACACCTTCGACACGCTATTCCTCGTCTTCTCGGACGGGGCCTATCGCGACGGCTCGCTGTATCACGCGGTCTCGATGTCGGACCTCTACTGGCTCGCGACGGGACTGATGATGACGGGCGTGCTGCTCGGCGGGTTGATCCTGCGCCAGAAGGACGGGCCGGCCCGGATCGGGATCGAGAGCCTCCTGCTGGTCGCGATCTACGCCTCGGCGGTGGTGCTGCAAGTCCTCGCCTGACCAAGAATTATTGCCCATAACGGGCGGATTCCCCAAATAGGCAATATACATTTGCCGCAGGGACCGTTATGCAGGCGCCTTCCGCACGGGCTGCCAGAGCAGAGCGGCCCGTCCCTTACGTCATTGCTTGGACGACTTTCCGATGATCCCCTCCCTTTCCGCAGCGCTCGCCGAGCGCGGCTACGACACTCTCACTCCCGTGCAGGACGCGGTGACCGATCCCGCGCTGGAGGGCAAGGACCTGCTGGTCTCTGCCCAGACCGGCTCGGGTAAAACGGTCGGCTTCGGTCTCGCGATCGCCCCGACCCTGTTGGGCGAGGCCGAAAGCTTCGGCCCGGCTGGCACGCCGCTTGCACTCGTCGTGGCCCCCACGCGGGAACTCGCCTTTCAGGTCATGCAGGAATTGCGCTGGCTCTACGCCAAGACCGGCGCCATCGTCAGCTCCTGCGTCGGCGGCATGGACCCGCGGCAGGAACGCCGCGCCCTCGAACGCGGCACGCATATCGTGGTCGGCACGCCCGGTCGCCTGAGTGACCATATCCGCCGCGGCGCGCTCGATCTGAGCGACATCCGCGCGGTCGTGCTCGACGAGGCCGACGAGATGCTCGATCTGGGCTTCCGCGAAGACCTCGAATTCATCCTCGGCTCCGCCACGGAAGAGCGGCGCACGCTGCTGTTCTCGGCCACCGTTTCGCCGATGATCGCGAAGCTGGCCGAGCAGTTCCAGAACGACGCGCAGCGCATTTCGACGATCAACACCGCGCAGCAGCACTCCGACATCGCCTACAAGGCACTGAAGGTTGCGGCCTCGGATAGCGATCATGCGATCTTCAACCTGCTGCGCTATCACCATGACGAAAGCGCCATCGTTTTCGCCAACACCCGCGCGGCGGTGAACCATCTCAGCGCGCGTCTCGGCAATCGCGGCCTCTCGGTCGTGACGCTGTCGGGTGAACTGAGCCAAGCCGAACGCAGCCACGCCCTGCAGGCGATGCGCGACGGGCGGGCACGGGTCTGCGTGGCGACCGATGTGGCCGCGCGCGGCATCGACCTGCCGAACCTGAGCCTCGTCATCCATGCCGATCTGCCGCAAAACCCCGAAAGCCTGCTGCACCGTTCGGGCCGGACGGGCCGCGCCGGGCGCAAGGGGATGTCCGCGCTGATCGTGCCCCCGCGCATGGTCAAACGTGCCGAGCGTCTGCTGAAATTCGCGAAGATCAACGCCGAATGGAGCGTGCCGCCGTCGGCCGAGTCGATCATTGCGCGCGATGAAGAACGTCTGCTGACCGATCCCGATTGGCGCGAGCCGGTCAGCGAGGATCAGGCAGCGTTTGCGCGCAAGCTGCTCGACCGGCACGGGGCCGAGGCTGTCGCCGCCGCTTTCCTGCGGCTGCAGCAATCGCGCAACGCCCCGCCCGAGGATCTGCTGCCGCCCGACACCAAGGGCCAGTCCGAGCGCCAGGAATTCGGCCCGAGCCGTTGGTTCACGCTCTCGGTCGGGCGCAATGACCGGGCCGAGCCGCGCTGGCTGCTGCCCTTGCTGCGCCGCCATGCCGATCTCGACAAATCGTCGATCGGTGCGATCCGCGTGCGCGATGACGAGACCTTCGTTGAGATCGCCGAGAAGAGCGTCGCGAAATTCGCGGCCTCGCTTGGTCCCGATGGCGAGCTCTCCGATGAGATCAAGGCCCGCGCCCTGAACGGTGAACCTGATTTCGGACCGCCCCCGAAAAAGCGCCGCGCCGACAAGCCGCATGGCAAACCGGAACGCGGCGACCGTGGCGAGCGCCCAAACAAGGCGCCCCATCGCAAGGGCCCGCCCAAGGCACCGCGCGACGACGCCCCGGAAGAGAGTGCGAAGACGAGCGGTTGGAGCCCCGACGACGAGGCCGTGTTCGCAGCCCTCGCGGACATCCCGCCGAAGAAACGCAAGCCCAAGCCCGAAGGCGGTGCTGCCCCGAAGGGTAAGAAGCCCCGCGCGAAATATGCGGGCCCCGGCAAAGGGCCGCATCCGGGCAAAGGCGGGAAGCCCAAGCCCGGCGGCCCGAAGAAGCCGCGCAAGTGATGGTATGATTTTGCAAAAGGCCCGCAGCGATGCGGGCCTTTTTCATATGCTCTCAGAAGCGCCGGGGTCAGCGCCCCGTTACCGGGTCAGCCGGAGATAGAGCGACAAAAGCTTGTCCGGCAGCGTGCTCAGCTCGTCGATCTGGATGAACCCGTTGCGCCCGAAAATCGCGGCCTCCTGCTCCTTGTTTCGCGGCCCGAGCCCCACGCAGAAGACATCGATCCCCAGCGCGCTCAGGCTGCGAACGGCGCGCTGCGCGTCGCGGACAAGATAGTCCGGGTCGGGCGAGTCGATATCCGAGGGCTCGCCGTCGGTGATCAACAGCAGCAGGCGACGATGCCGCGGCACCTGCGCGAGGTCCTTCCCGGCATGGCGCAGGGCGGCCCCGAGCCGCGTCGAATAGCCCGGCTTCAGGCCCGACAGCGCCGAACCCGTCTCTTCATCCAACGCGTCGGAGAACCGCTTCACCGCAACGACGCGCACGTCTTCGCGCCCGGCCGAGCAGAAAGCGTTGATCGCGAAAGGGTCGCCGATTTCGTTCATCGCATGGGCGAGAACCGCCGTCGCATCGCGCTCCATGTCCAGAATGCGATGCTGCGTTCCGGGGACGAGATCGGCGGTCGATTGCGAGATATCAAGGAGCAGGCTGACCGCGAGATCGCGCGTCGGCGGGGCCTGCCGCTCGTAGAGGCGATGATCGGGAAACTCGCCCGCCCGCAGGGCCGTCGCCGCCTCGATACAGGCGTCGAGATCGAGCACTTCTCCCTCCGCCTGCCGTTTCTCCCGGCGCGCGCGCCCGATCTGCGCCGAGCGCACAAGACCGGTGATGCGCGACAGAAGCGGCCCCTGCGCGTCCTGCAACTCCTGCCAGAAGCGGCGATTGCCCGGCGTCGCGGGGTATTCCTTGACCACCGTCCAATTCGCGCGTTCCCGACCGATCTCGTAGTCGTATTCGGGATAGGAGGCGACCGCCCGCCCCTCCTCGGCGTCCTCGGTCACGGGGGCGACCTTCTCGACCCTGTCGCTTTCGGTCTGCTCCTGCTGTTGCGATTGCTTGACCGCACCCGGGGTCGGCTCGGAGCGACGCAGCTGCACGGTATCGACCTGAACTTCGAGGGTCTGCGCCTCTTCCGGGGGCGGTTCGTCGAGGGCCCACAGACCGAGATTGTCGTCGCGATAGGCGGGCTGAACCACGTAATCCTTCGCGTTGAACTGCACGCGAAGCTGCCCGAGATCGTTGCCCAGCAGATTGCCGATCTCGCGGCTGATCGCCGGATCGGCCCAGCGCTCGCGCGCCTCCATGAACATCCGGCGGCCTTTCTGAACCCACCCGTCGGGATCGTCGAAATCGGGATCGATCAGCGCCCGCGCCAGCCGTGCGAACAGGCTGGGCGCGGTCGGTAGCCCGCCGGGTTGGGCGACGTGAAAGCCTTGCCAGAGCCTGCGCAACCCGGGCATTTCCTGCGCCGCCAGTTCCTCGACCCGCGCATCCTCGATCAGAGACACGACCGCCATCTGAAGCGGCTTGAGCTGCCCGATTTCGAAACGGGTTTTGGTGAAGTTGATATGCGCCCCGATATGGGCGAGCGCGGCGCGGAACAGGGGCTCCGTCTCGCCGCGATAGCCGGGCAAGCTGGGCGGCACGAGAATGACATTGCCCGCGAAGGACACCCGCCGCGCGGCTTTCTCTCCCATGCCCGTGGGCGCGACGCGCAGCGGCGGGGTCGCGCCGGAAATCGCCGTGAGATAGGCCCGCAACCGGCGCTCGTGATCGTAGAAGCTTTGCTCTCCGCTTTCGTGTTCAAGCGCGCGCTGCGCCTCGGCGGTCTGCAAGGAGAAATAGGCGCTTCGCTTGTCGGCATCGCGCCCCGCCAGACGCAATCCGGTCGCCACCCAGTCCTCGAGCGCCTGTTCGGAGAGCCGCCCAACAAGCCGTTCCAAATTATCGAGAAAGGGATACACGGACTCCGGCGCTTGCGTGGTGATCCGCGTCATCAGCGCGAGCCACGCCGTGAACTCCTCCGGCTCGTATCTCTGCGCGACCGTGTCCGCCGCAGTGCAGACGCGCTCCGCCGCGCGGGGCGAGACCCGGATCGCGACATGGGACACGAGCTTTGCCAAGGCGATCGTCGGCCCCGCCCCGAGTTTCGGCGCAAGAGCCAGCGAACTGCGCTCATAGGCGCGGGGGACCGTCCGCCCGTATCCCGCGCCCCGAAGCCGTTCGCGCGCCCGCAGCCAGTCGGCTATCTCGGGCGCCGAGAAGGCGCTGCGGATCGCGCCCGGCAGGTCAGGGGTGGCTTCGACATTCATGCTGTCAGGCACAGGCATCGACGACCGCATCGAGCGCACCGCGCATATCCGGGTCATCCGTGATGGGAACGATGATCGCATGTTTGCAGGCGTCGGTCAGCGTCATGCCCGTCTTTATGAGGCGACCGGCATGGATGAGCATCCGCGTGGACGCCCCTTCCTCGAGCCCCTGCCCGCGCAGATGCCGCGACTTCTCGGCGATCTTCACAAGCTTGTCGGCGATGTCGGCGGCGATATCCGCCTCGGACGCCACGATGGAAGCCTCGACCGAGGCCATCGGATAGGTGAAATCGACCGCGCTGAAGCGTTGCTTCGTGGATTCCTTGAGGTCTTTGAGAACGCTCTGGTAGCCGGGATTGTAGGAGATCACGAGCTGGAAATCGGGATGCGCATGGACGAGTTCGCCCTTCTTCTCGAGCGGCAGAATCCGGCGATCATCGGTCAGCGAATGGATCACCACCGTCGTGTCCTGACGCGCCTCGACCACCTCGTCGAGATAGCAGATCGCGCCGTGACGCACCGCCATCGTGAGCGGCCCATCCTGCCAATGGGTGCCTTCGGGGCCGAGCAGGAAGCGCCCGACAAGATCCGAGGCGGTCATGTCCTCGTGGCAGGACACCGTGATGAGCGGCTTGCCCAGACGCCATGCCATATGCTCGACGAAGCGGGTCTTGCCGCAACCGGTCGGCCCCTTGAGCATCACCGGCAAGCGCGCCGCATAGGCGGATTCGTAGAAGGCCACCTCGTCGCCGCTCGGGTGGTAGGTCGGCTCTTCCTCAAGCCGGTACTGATCGATCGTCATAGAAGATCCTCGCGTTTGATTGGCCGGCGGATGTCTCCGCCGGCCCTGCTCGCCTGCCTCACCGGTGAGTGGGGTCGGACTTTTCGTTGGGGATACCGTCGATCGGGCATTCCTCGGTACCGACGGTCGAGCGGGTCATCGCCTCGACCATCTCGCGCGTGCCTTCCGGATCTTCCGCCCATTTGGTGTAGAAGTCGTAGGGGCACTCGGCGAGGCCGTTGGTGTCGTCACCCGAGTTGATCATGCCGGTATAGCCACGGTGCACGAGCTTGAAGAGGTGGTTCTGGCTCTGCATGTTCTTGCGCGCATCGCGGATCGCGGAGACCGAGAGCTGACCGTACTGGATGCCGTATTCCTCTTCGCCGCATTCGCCCAGCGTGCGGCCGTCGAAGCCGACGATGGCCGAGTGGCCGAAATAGGAATAGACGCCGTCGAAGCCTGCCGCATTCGCGACCGCGACATAGGAGTTGTTCGCCCAGGCCATCGCCTTGGCCATGATCACCTGCTGGTCCTTGGCCGGATACATGTAGCCCTGGCAGCGGATGATCAGCTCGGCACCCTTCATCGCGCAGTCGCGCCAGATTTCGGGGTAGTTGCCGTCATCACAGATGATGAGGCTCATCTTCATGCCCTTCGGGCCTTCCGAGACATAGGTACAGTTGCCCGGATACCAGCCCTCGATCGGAACCCAGGGCATGATCTTGCGGTATTTCTGAACGATTTCGCCCTCGTTGTTCATCAAGATGAGCGTGTTGTAGGGCGCTTTCTTCGGGTGCTCTTCGTGGCGCTCGCCGGTCAGCGAGAACACGCCCCAGACATTGGCTTCGCGGCAGGCGGCGGCGAAGATTTCAGTCTCTTCGCCCGGCACCGACGAGGCGGTCTCGTACATCTCGGTCTCGTCATACATGATGCCGTGTGTCGAGTATTCGGGGAAGATCACCAGATCCATGCCCGGCAGACCCTTCTTCATGCCTTTCACCATGTCGGCGATCTTGTGGCAGTTCTCGAGAACCTCGGCCTTCGTGTGAAGACGCGGCATCTTGTAGTTGACGACGGCGACGCCCACGGTATCGGCGCTGCTCGAAATATCTCCATGATACATGTTGTTACCTCTGCTGTTGGTGGAGTTGTCGAATGCCTTTCCGGTTGATCCGGGAAGGCGGGTTTATGGGGTCAGATCGCCATGTGTTTGGTGACCGTTTCCTCGGTGAGATCCGCGATCGCGCCATCGGCCACGACGCGACCGTTCTCGAGCATCGTGAAGTTCTGCGCGGCACGTCGCGCGAATTTCACGTTCTGCTCGACAAGGAGGATCGTCAGTCCGAGTTCGGCATTGAGGCGGATGATGATGTCCTCGATCTGCTCGACGATATTGGGCTGGATGCCCTCGGTCGGCTCGTCCATCAGGAGGACCTTGGGGCCGCTTGCGAGCGCGCGGGCGATGGCAAGCTGCTGTTGCTGACCGCCCGAAAGCACGCCGCCGGGCCGGTCGAGATTTTCCATCAGATAGGGGAAGATCTTCGGGACGATTTCGGGAATGGCGCGCGGGCCCTGTGCCGCGAAACCGCCCATCAGGATGTTCTCGCGGATCGTGAAATCGGGGATGATCATCCGGCCCTGCGGCACATAGGCGATCCCCGCCCGCGCGCGCCGGTAGGTCGCATCAGCCGAGATGTTCTGCCCGTCGAGCACGACGTCGCCGCTCTGGCGGTCGGTCAGCCCGAGGATGGAGCGCAGAAGCGTGGTCTTGCCCACGCCGTTGCGGCCCAGAACGGCGAGGATCGTGCCGCTCGGCGCGCTCATCGAGACGTCGTGTAACGCCTGGCTGCGGCCGTAGAAGCTGTTGAGATTGCTCAGAGAAAGCATCAGTGAATCCCTCCCGAACCGAGATAGGCTTCGCGCACCTTTGGATCGGTCTCGATCTTTTCCATCGGGCCCTCCGCGAGCAGCTTGCCCATTTGCATGACCGTGATCCGCTCGGCGATCTTGCGCACGAAAGCCATGTCGTGCTCGACCACGAGGATCGTGTGGCTGCCCTTCATTTCGTTGATGATTTCGGCGGTGCGGAAGGTCTCCGCATGGGTCATGCCCGCAGTGGGTTCATCGAGAAGGATGACCTTCGCCTGTTGCGTGATCAGCATCCCCAGTTCCAGCCATTGCATCTGGCCGTGGGACAACTCACCCGCGACCGTATCGAGCACCGGCTCGAGCCGCGTCATCGCGATCACGTCCTCGACCCGCGCCCGGTCCTCCGCCACCATGTGCAGGCGAAGGTTGCGGAATACGCCGGGTTCTCCCGAGGCCGCGACTTCGAGGTTCTGCCGCACGGTCAGATCGCGGAAGACGCTCGGGATCTGGAATTTCCGCCCGATCCCGTGCCGCGCGATGATGTGCTCGGGGCGGTTGGTGATGTTCTCGCCAAAGAGATGGACGCTGCCTTGGGTGGAAGCGGTCTTGCCGCTGACGAGATCCATCAGCGTGGTCTTCCCGGCGCCGTTGGGGCCGAGGATGACCCGCAACTCGCCCTTCTGAACCACGGTGGTGAACCCGTCCACGGCTTTGAACCCGCCGAAATCCACCGTCAGCCCGTCGATCGTGAGTGCTTCATTCATGTCCGTCCCTCCTATTCCGCGGCTTTCGGGGCCGGCTCTGCGGGCGTGCCCTTCCGGCGGCGTTCGAACCGCCCCAGAAGATCGCGCGCGATGCCCGCAAGCCCGTTCGGCAGGTAGAGAACGACGAGGACGAAGATCCCGCCGATGATCAGCTTCCAGGCTTCCTTGAAGATTTCGGTCTCGCTGACGGTGGCCTCGACCGTGTTGATCAGGATCGCCCCGATACAGGCGCCGAGCAGCGAGTTGCGCCCGCCGACCGCGGCCCAGACGACCATCGAGATCGAGAAGCCGATATCCATGAAACTCGGCGAGGCGAATTCGGCGGCGACCACATAGAGGAGCCCCGCGAAGCCCGCGATCCCGGCAGAGATCGTGAAGAAGAAGATCTGATAGGCCGCGACGTCGTAGCCGAGATAGCGTGCCCGGGTCGGATCATCGCGCGTCGACTGCAAGATCAGCCCGGCCCGTGTCGAGACCAGCCAGCGGCCCAACAGCAAGACCACCGTGAGCGAGACGGCGACCACGTAATAGGTCTCGACCATATAGGGGTCGAATTCGAACCCGCCGATGGTCAGCCAGCCCAGATCGGTCAGCCCGTTGAACCCGTTGGTGATTGGCTGCGCGTCGATGAGTAGCAGCCGCACCAGAAGCACGAGCGCCAGCGTGATGATCGCGACATAGACGCCCGAGACGCGCAGCCGGAAGATCGACGAGGACAGCACGAAGGCGACGATCAGCGGGATCACGATCGACATCGCCATGCCGAACCATTGCGACTGGAACGGAATCCAGAGGAACGAGCCCTTGTTGATGCAGCACAGATCGGTGACGGCCCCGGGCTCTGCGTTCCAGAGCATGAAGTCCGGCACCGGCTTGTCGGAGCCCTGCTGGAGGCTCGTGGCGCTCATCAGCTTGAGCGACATCGCCGTCATATAGGCGCCGAGGCCGAAGAAGAGCCCCTGCCCCAGATTGAGGATCCCGGCATAGCCCCAGGACAGCGCGATCGCGATGCCGAGCATGCCGAAGACGAGATATTTGGCGATGCGGTTGAGCCAGAACACATCGTCGATCACCAGGGGCGCGCCGAGAACCATCACGATGAAGACGGCATAGACGGCCCAGTCGGCATGACTCTGAAGACGGCTCGTGGAGCTGGGAAGTGTGGAGGACGTTTCGCTGGACATCGCTTACCTCGACTTGAAGGAGAACAGGCCGCGCGGGCGCCACAGGATCAGGGCGATGACCACCGCGAAGACGACGGCGCGGGCGATGATGTCGTTGGACGCCAAGGCGACGATGCCGTTGATCTGTCCGAGAATGCCCGCAGCGAGGATCGTTCCGAGAAGGCTGCCGACCCCTCCGACCACGACGACGAGGAAGCCATCGACCACGACGGACGCGCCCATCTCGGGCATGACCGTCTTGAAGCCTGCGAGCAGCACACCGGCGATCCCGGCAAGGCCCGAGCCATAGGCGAAGGTCAGCGCCGAGACGCGGCGCACGTCGATACCGCAGGCCGCCGCAATCTGGGGATTGCGCATGATCGCGCGCACCTGAACGCCCATCGGGGTGCGATACATCAGCCACCAGGTCAGACCCGCGAGCATCAGCGTCACGACGATGATGAAGGTGCGATAGGGCTGGATCGTCATGCCCGCCACGTCGATCGGCTGGGTGAGGAAGGCCGGAACCGTCATGTTCTGCAGGCCCGGGCCGAGACCGTCGATATGGATACCGAAGAAGCTCAGGCCGAATTCGAGGCGGATCAGCTGTTGCAGCAGGATCGCCACGCCCCATGTCGCGAGCAGCGTGTCGATGATCCGTCCGTAGAGCCTTCGGATCACCAATCGCTCGATCACGAGCCCCACGAGCCCGGAGGTCACGAAGGCCAGAGGCAGCGCGAAGAACAGGTTGAGCCCGAGATGGAGCCCGGCGAGCACCGCCGTATAGGCCCCGATCATGACGAGCTCGCCATGCGCCATGTTGATGACGCCCATCGCGCCGTAGGTGATCGACAGGCCAAGCGCGATCAGCAGCAGGATCGAAGACAGGGACAGGCCGATGAAGATGATGTCAGACATAGGGAATTCCGCCTCGCTCGGATGGGCACCGGACATCAGCCCGGTGCCCGGTTTGCGTCACAGCTTGGTGGTGTCGAGACCGGCGCCGGTGCAGAACAGGTTCTCTGCCGTCTCGCCGTAAGCGACGTAGGGCAGCGGCTTGGTCGGTGCGTCATAGGCGTTGACGATCGTGCCCTGACCATCGGCGCCCCACTGCGCGATGCGCGGCGTGAGGTAGGTGTGCAGGTTTTCCGGATCGACGGTGACGGTGCCGTTCGGGGCCTCGAAGACCTGACCCTTGATGCCTTCGCGCACCGCATCTGCCGAGATGTCGCCAGCCTTCTCGACCGCCTGCTTCCAAAGATAGACCTGGAAGTAGCTGCTCTCGAGCGCGTGGTGCGTCACAGCCTTGGGATCGTTGACATATTTGCGGTAGCGCTCGATGAAATCGCGGTTGCGATCGGTGTCGATGGCCTGGAAATACGGGAAGGAGGTGTAGCTGCCTTCGGCGAATTCCGGACCCATCGCGGCGATCTCGATTTCCGAGGTGACGGTCGCGCAGATCGGCAGTTTGTCGTGGGTCAGGCCCTGGTTCTTGAACTCGCGGTAGAAGGCCACGACCGAGTCGCCCACGACATTCGACAGAACCACGTCGCAGCCGCTTTCCTTGATCTTGGAGACCATCGCGCCCCATTCGGAATGGCCGAGCTCGAGATATTCGTCCGCGACCCACTCGCCGCCATTCTGCTCGATGAGGATCTTCGACACTTTCGCCATCTCGCGCGGGTAGATGTAGTTCGAGCCGACGATGAAGAACTTCTTCTTGCCGAGCGTGTTGGTGATCCACGGGATGAAGTTCGACAGCTGCTGGTTCGGCACCGCGCCCGTGTAGACCACGTTCTTGGAGCACTCGAAGCCTTCGTAATAGGTCGGGTAGAAGTAGAGGCTGTTGCGCTTTTCGAAGACCGGCAGAACGGCCTTGCGGCTCGCCGATGTGTAAGAGCCGAACACGGTCTGCAGGCGATCGCGGATCACCAGCTTCGAGGCCTTCTCGTTATAGGTCTTCGGGTCGGATGCGCCGTCTTCGAGGATCGGCTTGATCATCATCCCGTTCACGCCGCCTGCGGCGTTGATCTCGTCGATCGCCATCATCGTGGCATCGGCGAGCGATTTCTCGATGATCGAAAGGCCGCCGGTCAGCGAGAACAGGACGCCCACTTCGATTTCACCCGAGGCGCGCGCGGGGCTCCCGATCATCGACGGGCCGAGGGCGGCTGCGGCGCCGAAAGCGGTCGTGTGTTTTAGGAAGTTTCTCCGGTTCGTTTTCATTTCTGTCTCCCGTGTTGAGGTTTTGTTTTGATTTTTCAGGCCGTAAATGCGCAGGGAGGACTCCCGTGCACGAGCGTTTGGTATGTGACCGATTGTGTGAGGTGCCGTGACCGGACCGCGGGGGTCCGGATCATTTTGGCGAAGGGGGCTCCGGGTGTTCGGAGCGATTGGCATCGTTGCCATTCAGCGCCGCCACGAGGGCGGGGTTGCGTGCGCTCTGGTACGCCCGCAGCGATGGCGCGGCCTTTGCACCATCCTGAAAACCAAAAAAGCCCGCGAAGACACTACAGTGTCTTCAGCGGGCTTTCTGTGCCGAACCGATGGACATCATTGGCCATCGATCTGATTCGACTATACATCATCCGGTCTTGATGACAACAATTCGTTTGCGTTGATGATCGCGACCGCCATTTCCTCTACGGAAATCCGCTTACCCATCGCCTGCGCACGAATGGTGCCATAGGCTTCCCTCTCGGAAATCTTGTGCATTTCCATGAGGATAGACTTCGCCTTCGAGATCTTCTTCTGACCGGAAATCTTCTTTTCGAGCTTGCCGATCTTGTCGTGGAAATCCGCCGCCTGCATCCAATTGGAGCGTGCGACGACAAGATTTGTCAGCATACCGAAAGTCCGGACCGGCTTCGAAATCACCGCGAATGCGTTGATGTCGAGCACCAGTTCGATCATCGCCGGGTTCTCGTAATTCACGATGCCGATCACCGTCGGACCGGGTTTCTCGGACTTCCGCAGCATGCTGCTCAGGGCACTCTGGCTCTCGAAGAAGACGCCTGCGAAAACGACATCCGTCCCGCTCGGCAGCGCCTTGGCGGGGGGCCACATCAGTTCCGCGCGGCAGCCGATGCGTTTGAGCTGATCCATGAGCGCCTTGCCATCTGCGTCCGGCGGGTGGACGACGATGACCGAGAGGTCGCGCAAATCCTTGAGACGCAGCCGGGGCATCAGCTTCCGCCCCCTCCGGCTCCGAATTGCGGAGACGTCATCTGCAAGTCTTCATCATATTCAACGAGATAAGGGTCGGGCCGCACCGGTGCCTGCGCTTCGCGCACGATCTCGAAAGCCCCGCTTTCGCCGACGACGGCAACCCGGGGCCAGAGGCTCGTGTGATGGGTGTCCCCTTCGACCTGCACGGGGCCCTGCGGCGCCTCGAAGCTGAAATTCGGCAAGGTGCGCAAGACGCTATCGCGATCGGTCGCCCCGGACCGGCGCACGGCTTCCGCGAAGAGATAGACTTGGAAATAGGCGGCTTCCGTCCCTGCCGAAATCGGCTGATCCGGCCCGAACCGGCGCGCATAGGCCGTGACGAAGCGACGGTTCGCCTCGGTATCGAGCACGCTGAAATAGGGCGCGGCCGTCACGTTGCCGATCGACGCATCCTTGCCGACCGCCAGCAGCTCGGGCTCGCCCGAGGTCAGGCTGGCGATGGGCTGCTTGCTGCGATCGAAGCCCGCGCGGTCATAGGCTTGGTAGAAGCGGACCGACCCTTCGCCCACGACCGTGGAGAATACGACCGCAGGCCCCGCAGCCTTGATGCGCGAGATCGCCCGCTCGATATATTCCTCGTTATGGCGCAGGGGGATGTAGATTTCATCGACGACCTTCGCCCCGCGATGCATCAGCAAATCCCGCATGATCCGATTGGATTCATAGGGGAAAACGTAGTTCGACCCGACGAAGACAAACCGGTCGCCATAGGTCTGCGTGAGATAATCCGCCAGCCAACGCGAGTTCTGGTTCGGGGCAGCGCCCGAATAGACGCAGCTGCTCGAAAACTCGAACCCTTCGTAGAGCGTGGGGTAGAACAGCAGCGCGCGGCGTTGCTCGACCACGGGCAAGACGGCCTTGCGCGCGGAGGACATGTAGCAGCCGAAGATGGTCTTTGCGCCAACATCGATGAGGCGCTCCGCCTCGCTCTTGAAGCGCAACGGATCGGAAGCCGGGTCGCTGTCTTCGATCAGAAGTTCACGACCATCGATACCGCCTGCATTGTTGATTTCTTCGATAGCCAGCAGCGCAGCCTGACGCTGCGTGCGCTCGATCACCGACGTTACACCGGTTTGGGAAAAAAGGAGGCCAACTGCGACCGGCTCGTTGTCAAAAGCCATTAATACGGTTCCATATCTTTCAACGAGAACTCCCGCGAATGCGGAGTCCGGGGGAACGGTCACATACGAATCGAATAGCAAATGACTGACGTCGCGGCAAGATCGACGCATTGCAAAACGCATCTGAAATCATGCGATGAAATTTTTTCCGCATTATTTTCAGCGCCTTACATCGTTACATCAAAACATTTGCATATTGAAACGAATCACGCCATCGTGTTGACGTAGCGTTCAACGAAGAGCGCCGCATCTGGCAATGAAAGCCCCTTACGAACCATGTGAATGGATTCGTGAGGGGCTTTTGCGTTTTCGGCCCGGCGATTTGCCGCCCCAAATGGAGAGACCACAGAGCCCTAACCCGATTGGCGCACGCGCCCAATTACTCTGAGATCAGTATAACCGGTCACAAACGACGGCAGGATCAAGCTGCCGAACTGATCGACCCCTTATCCACTCCGCCCCGGCGAGACTTTCGTCAGCGTTTGCCCACGGCAAGCGCCCGGCCTTCGCATGCCTGCAAAAACAAGAACATCAGAAACAGTCCAACAACGAGGAACATCATGACCACGACGGAAAAGCATCTCGAGCCAGAGGCGCTCGAACATATCGAAGAAGAGATCGATCACGCGCTCGGCGATGAATACGAACATGAACCGGTCCCGGCAAAAGCCCGGCGGAGCATGTTCTCCGTCACGATGGTCTGGATGGGTTTCCCGATGATCATCACCGGCGCGATGACCGGCTCGATCCTCGTGCTCGGCATGGGGTTCAGCTCCGCGCTGACGGCGATGATCATCGGCAACCTGATCATGCTGGTCTATGTCGGTCTGCTCGGGCAGCTCGGTGCGACGAAAGGGATGAACTTCGCCCTGCTCGCCAGCATCGTCTTCGGCCGCAAGGGCTATGTCTTCGCCTCCGGCCTGCTCTCGACGCTTCTACTTGGTTGGTACGCGGTGCAAACCGGCATCACCGGCGCGCTCGTCAGCTCCACCTATGACCTGAACTACGTCGTCATGACGCTCATCGCCGGTGCGCTTTATATCGGCGTCACCTTCGTGGGCGTTAAAGGCCTGCACCTGATCGGCATGATCTCGGTGCCGCTTTTCGTCATTCTGGGCCTCTTCGTCGTCGGCGACGCGGCTTCGACGACCAGCTGGGACGCGATCATGTCCTACCCGGGCAATAATGGCGTCGCGACGATGTCGATGGGCGTCGGCCTGACCGTGGTCATCGCGCTCTTCATCGACGCCGGCACCGTGAGCGCCGACTTCAACCGTTGGGCCAAGGACACGAAAAGCTCCTGGGTCGCGACCTTCAGCGCCTTCCCCTTCGCCAACCTCGCCGCGATGCTGGTCGGCGGCATCATGACCGCAGCCCTGGCCGTTCCGGATGCCAACCCCTTCGGCACCGACAACATGTTCGGCTATATGAACAACATGCAGATGACCTGGCTGAGCGTCCTCGCCTTCCTGTTCCTCTACGTGAACCTCGGCTCGGTCTGTGCCCACTGCCTCTATAACGCCGCCACCGGCTGGTCGCGCATCCTGCGCAGCCACATGCGTCTTTTCGCAGTGATCCTCGGGGCCATCGGCATCGTCATCGCGGCCACCAATGTCTGGGCTTTCTTCATCGAGTGGCTGTCCCTGCTGGGCATCCTCGTGCCGCCGATCGGTGCGATCATCCTCGTGGACCAGTTCCTCGTGCGCAAGAACTCCGAGATCGACCGCGACTGGCGCTGGACGGCCTTCATCGCCTGGGCCTGTGGCTCCGCGGTGGCCTTCGTCGTCGAGTGGTATCTGCCCCATCTGTCGACCGCCATCTCGGCCGGACTTGTCGGCGGCGTTGCTTACTATCTGATCTCCACGTTGAGCGGGAAAACCGCGACCGCCTGATCCGTAACGATCTTCCGGAGCGTCGCCTGAGATAGGGCGTCGCTCCACTTTGACATGAGGAAAAACCATGACCCTTGATTATGAAATCTTCGAGCTTGGCACCTTCGAGTTCCAATGCGGCCTCGCCGTGCCCAACGCCCGTCTCGCCTACAAGACCTTCGGCAAGCTGAACGCGGCCAAGGACAACGTGATCGTCTACCCGACGTGGTATTCCGGGCAGCATTACGACAACGAATGGCTGATCGGGCCCGGCATGGCGCTCGACCCCGAGAAATACTTCATCATCATTCCGAACATGTTCGGCAACGGGCTCTCCACCTCGCCCTCGAACACGCCGGAGCCCTATAACGCGGACCGTTTCCCGAACGTGACCGCCTACGACAACGTCAAGGCGCAGCATCGTCTGGTGACCGAGAAGTTCGGCATCGAGAACATCCGCATGGTGACCGGCTGGTCGATGGGCGCGCTGCAGACATTCCACTGGGGGGCGATGTATCCCGAGATGATGGATCTGATCGCCCCGTTCTGCGGGTCGGCGAAATGCTCCCGCCACAACTATGTCTTCCTCGAAGGGGTGAAGGCGGCGCTGCGGGCCGACGCCGCGTGGGAAAACGGGCGCTACACCTCTAAGCCCGAAAAAGGCCTGCGCGCGGTTGGCCGCGTCTATGCAGGCTGGGGCTTCTCACAGAGCTTCTATCGGGAAGAGCTCGACCTGAAGACCCTCGGCTACGCCTCGCTCGAGGATTTCCTGATCGGCTTCTGGGAAGGGTTCTTCCTGCCGAAAGACGCCAACAACCTGCTGACCATGGCCTGGACCTGGCAGAATGGCGATATCAGCGCGAACGAGCTGTATAACGGCGATTACAAAGCGGCGCTCGGCGCGATCAAGGCGAAAGCCTATGTCATGCCCGGCCAGACCGACCTCTATTTCCCGCCGGAAGACAGCGAGATCGAAGTCGCCAACATGCCCAACGCCGAGTTCGTCCCGGTTCCGTCGATCTGGGGCCATTTCGCTGGCGGCCCCGGGACGAACCCCGACGACGTCAAATTCATCGACGACAAGCTGAAAGAGCTTCTGGCCTCGTGAACCGAGCCGAAGCTTTGCGGATATCGGAAAGGGCGGCTCATGGCCGCCTTTTTCATTGGCGCGCCTGATGACGATGCACGAATACATAACGCGCCCTTTTGGGCGTGATCAGACTGTAATTTCTGGGTATTTGTTTGGTTGCGGGAGGGCGCATTGGCCTTGACCGAACGATCTCTGAGTTCAGCTAAGGCGGCAAGAGCGCCGACGACAAATTTACCAAAGAGCTGAATTGGACTGAGTTCCGTGGCGCGCTACAGCCCTCGCGACCTGTCCATCGTCAGATTATTTGGGAGATCTCGGCCCTTGCGTTCCTGCTGGCTCGTCGCGATGGCGATCGCCGAACAGACGGTGTGGAAATGACGCAAGCGTGATAGCGCGCATGATCGCAGACAGACAGCACGCGATTTGTAAACGACGCGGACGCGGGCCCTTAAGGCTGTCGCCCAAGCGTTGGATAATGCGCTGCCGGTGTCTCTCGATGACCTGCTAACCGTGGTTCATGGGCCCCTGAACGCAATGGGTCTCGCTCATGTCTAGATCGTTGCCAGCGCCGGCATGGCGACGGCAACCTGCGCGAGGTGAAAATGCCCTATTAATATGTACAGTAGCCTATATTTTCTAATGCCTCTATGCTATCTCAAAAAAAACACGCGGGAAAACTTCTGAGGCCCCCATGAGCATTCGGATGGTCGTTGCAGACTGGATTGCAAGCGGATTGATTGAAGAACTTGAAGCAGAGGCTGACTTCGCTTGGGAAGCCCTTTCCAATGACACTATGGCGAAACAGGCAGCAGACTATCGTGTTGCACTTGAAGCGATCATCGCGGAACCTCATCGAGCGCGCGAAATCGCTGGGGAGGCTATCGGCCCCAAGTGCTCTGACTGAATAGATGTGGTGGTTGCCGTCCTCTCCGTTTCGTTGCTTACAGCAGCACGATTTTGACACATCGCGATGCTGCCTGGAGAGGACGGCAACCACCACATCTATTTCTATTCACGCGGACCTTAGCCGGGCAACTGACTCGTCGAAAATGTAGCAATTGCCCAGTAGCTCGTAGTCGGCCGCCAAAAGATCACGCAGTATCGCAACGTCTTCATCTTCAATTTTAAATTCTCGATTTAATGATGCACTTTCATTCAAACGCCTCAAATCAAAATGCTCACCGAGACGATTGGATACATATTGAGTGAAGGCGCTCAGGTCCTCCAGCTTGAACACTCGGTCATACCACTGCAAGTCATGTCCGATATGGTAGCTCAAAAGTTCTGTGTGTACTCGTGCTGGCCGAGAGCACTTTCGGTATTTGTCATAATTATGGACAAATTCGGAGAAGGTAGGATTTAGAGGCAGCAATGCATTTTGTAGCTCATGTATTTCACCATTGCGTCGCCGGAAGTTCTCTACCGTAACCTTGTCGCGCCAAGCTGAAATCAATCTTGACAACGGATCACGAACCACCACGACCTTGGAATAACCCTCTGGCGGCAGCTTCACACGTGCAAAGCTCAGAGTTTCATATCCTGAGCGTTGATGGATGCCGGGGACACGGGCCGGCTTTCTGAGACCCAGCTTAGTCAAGCTCTTACGCAAAATCGAGGGGCGCTCTTCTTCGGGATGCTCAAGCGCCCAGAACGCCGACTTAATGCTCGTACACGCAACTTTGGGCACAGAGATATAAAGCAGCCGCGCTCGATGTGAAACAATTGCCATTGGTTTACTTTTATCAAGTTGCGTCCCGTTATCAAAGTTGCCTAGCACGGTCAATGGTCTTGACCGGCTGGACCACCTTCACCAACTCTGATGATATAACTGTCCCGCGATGGCATCAATGTGCCAATCAAGGTGGGGTTGCAACGCCCTCCCAAAGGAGAGCAGCTTTGTTGCGTAGATTAGTCTTGGGGTGCATAGTGTGTATCCAGCGTGGTAGGATAGCCCCACATCGCTGGGCCATACGATGAGGAATTGGCCAGCCGACAACGAAGCGCTCATGCGCCGGGGCTCGCTGACGATCTCGTTGGACCCCCAGATTAATTGGGTTACCCTATCGACAGGCAAGCGTGGCCGTCAGTAGATCTACAGTGACGCCACCATCCAGACGTGCCTTTAAACGAAAGTCTTGTCCAGCATGGCGCTGCGGCAGACCGCCGGGTTTGTGGAGAGCTTCCTCAAATTGAACGGCGTGCACTGGGTGGCGTCAACTTCAGCACACCGTCTCGCCGGCAGGAGACCCTAGCCGTGACTATCCCGTATCGCGACCCCAAGGGGCTTTCATCCGCTGGTCGACAGCGCGGACATCAAGGTCAAGAGATAAGCCGAGCGGAATACCTGCAAGCATGTTGCCCCAAAACAGCAGGTCTGGTGCAATATCCACCTTGGCGTCGATGAGAAACCGCAGGAGATCCGAGCCGTCGAGAGCACCAGAAGTGGCATTGGCGATGCCACTATGCTGTCGGAATCGCTCGATCAGATCTCACCCTAGCAGGAGATAACTAACCTCGACGCAATATAGCCCCACCGAGTGGTGTAGGCGTGTCAACCTTCGGAAAGGTCCGGGCTTGATCAGGTAGCCACGAGGACATCCAGACGTCGGAATTGTCGGTACTGCGCGCAAGTGCTTCAAGACACACGTATCTCCGCGCGACCGTCCACTCATCGTTGATTTCGAGCATCAAGGCGCCGACGAGCCGGGTGATCGCCTCGTCATTCGGGAAAATGCAGATAAAACCTGACCTGCGCTTAAACCCCCTGTTCACCCGCTTGAGCGGGTTCATAGGTGGGATCTGGGCCCAGCGCTCGGACGGGAAGTTCATGCAGGAGAGGACATCCTCCCTATAGCTTTATATGAGCAAACCGAGCTTGGGCGACTTCTCGCCTTCTACGAGCGAGCAGGTACCCAGACGGTTGCTCTGACACAGTAGGCTGGAATGGACCTGCGGAAATCCTAAGCCCACCTCGCTCCGCGGCTTGCGCCTCAGGTAGACCGCAACACACGCGCGGAACGATCCAAGCGCATGCGCGAGGCGCCTACCAAGCGCATGCGCGAGGCGCCTAGAAAAGCCGAAGAATTACATCGGCCGGTTCCGAAGGGATCTGCGGCCCCATCCTAGGGACACCCCCAGGGGCCTTCTGTGATCAGATCACCGGCAAGCTCGCGCAGGTCTCGCGGCTACTGCAGCAGCCTTTGAAAAGCAAAGGAAAGATCACGCCCTGCATTAGCCCGAAGTGGACTACACCTCAAAGGGCAAGGGGCAGGTGCGCTACAAATTCTGCACAAAGGGCAGCATTGCCTTGACGATCGATAGGGCTTCGTGATCGAGAGGGATGCGCCCCAAGCGCCCCCTCCGATGGCCACACTCTGGCAAAGGCCTTGGATCAGGCGGAAAGCCAGACAGACCATAGCCCTCAACTGGCTGTGGCCGACTTCGGCTATCGCGACCATGACATGGTGGCGACCCGCTGACCAGCGACACTCGCCGCGGCCTGACGCCAATACCGATCTCAGTCGTTCGCCGCCGTAGCGCGATCGAAGTGGAGATCGGTCGCATGAAAACCGACGGGCACCTGTCACGCAGTCCGCTGAAGGGCTCCTTTGGCGACACTCTCTTCGCGGACCTCTGTAGCTGCGAACACATCCTCCCGACGCCCCCAACCTTCCGGCTGTGTTTGTCTTGGTTGTCGCGACGCTCCTGAAGCGGCCCCGGACGTTGGACTATGTCATCATGCCCTCAAACCAACTTGACAGTGTTGTTCAGGATGAACGCAGATCCGATGGACCCACGATCGTTCATGCACTAAATGTCAGTTCGGACTACACTGGCAGGTGAGCTAGTCAGAGCATCTCATCGAAGGTACCATCACGCACCCTGATAATGGCTAAACGAGTCGGCAAGAGGAAGCGGACATGAAACGCAAAAAAACGCGGCATAAAACCTTCAAGTTAAGTTCAGTTGGAAAATTTTAAGTTTACGCATCAATGCTGGAAGCGCGCAAGCCGCCCCCGCTCCGCGCAATAAAAACTAAATTCAAAAAATCTCTCCAATATAGTTGGACGAAGCAAAGATGCCGGAAATAAAAGAGAATAAGAAAACTATGTACTGCATGGGCTTCTGGCCAATTGAAAACAACCAAAAACGAAATTTGGAACACTATAATAAATTATTACCAGAATCCATGAGGCTTCTGCGTGGAAGGCGCTTGCATCTTTTCTACGACGGGAAAGGGATCGCCGAAAGTTTCGCAGCAGAGGCTGAAAAATATGGCATTGAAGCCTCCAAAACCAGAGTCCGCATTTCAGACCTTCCGACGTTCGACGCCGTCTTGCCGATAATTTCAACCTGTGAGCGCTTAGTATCGGAAGGCAAGCACCATGATGACACGCCCGCTCGCGAGAAAATGTCAATGCACCTGAAACGCGACTATTTACTGTCTGGCGCAGACGCGTTCCGGTCTATGGTGGCTATTTGGACGTCCAAAATCCCTCTTCTCGCCGAATTTTCCCGTTCGGCACCCGTTGGCGTAAAGAGCGTCGCTTGGGTGGATGCTTCAATTGCGAAGTTCAAAGGCAGCCGAACGAATTGGAATTTCCTGCGTCAGTCGTGGCCAAAAGACAGGGTTGCACACTATGCCAGCCCAATGTTTTTCCATGGTGCACCCTTGCCGCTGAACGCAAGCTTCCTCTCTGCATCCATTGACCTCTGGCCGAAGGTTAACGCCCTCTTTCTTGAAGAACTCGCGAAGAGAGCAGGAGACGGGTATGTTCATGATGAAGAAACGATCATGAGCGGCGTAGTGATGCAAAATCCTGAACTTTTTCATACGCTCGGGAGGCCTGTAAGGGGCATTAGGCGCCTCCCCTTGAAGTTAGCGTCTTTGGTTCAATGAGCTTGGTCGACACTATAAATCCCTCATTCGCCAAATTCTCATGAGAGTTGCGCGCGTGATGGAAGCATCATCCAACTCCTCAGTTCATGACGTGGAACATCAGTCAAAATGGTTAAGCATTCTGGTGCCTGCTCACAACGCCGAACCATACTTAGCGAAGTGTCTCGGCAGCATATTCGCCAATATCCGTGAGCTGCCCGAAAATGCGGCCGCATCGATCGAGCTTATCGTTCTCGATGATGCCTCCAAGGACGGTTCAAGAAAGATAATTGAAGACTTTCGTTCTCGCTTTTCAGAGACGGTTTCGGTCATCGAACATGATGTTTCCAGCGGTGTGAGTGCCGCCAGAAACAGTCTAATTTCGCAGGCGAAGGGCGACTATATTTGGTTTATCGATGCCGATGATTTAATAGCACCCGGCATCATGGTCGATCTTCTTGATATCGTAAGCCGTGTCAAACCTGACTATATCATGTGCGACTACGCAACTTTTTCGAATGAGCCGACCGGGCTCTCGAAAAGGGCTCACAAAGCGACGTTCACAGGGCCGTCGAATGTCCTGATTGACGATCGTTCGACGGCGCTTTCCGGTCTCTTTGAAACTGGCGCTCTTCATCCCTGGTCGAAGATACACCGGCGATCTCTATATGGGGATACTTTGACGTTTCCGATCGGCAGGATCTACGAAGATCTGCTTGTCATGCCGTTGCTTGCATCGCGCGCGGAGAGCTTCTTCCATGTGGCAGAAACTTGGATTTTGCATCGAAAGCACCGCGGAAGTTTGATCGGTTCAAAAGCCGTAAAGAACACCGAAGATAAATGCTTCGCGCTAGTTACGCTCGCTGACGAGTTCGAGAAGGAAGGTGACAGCCTGTCACGCCGGTTTCAAAGCTCGTTCTACTATTTCATGGGGCGCCATCTGCGCGTTCTCTTCAAACAGCTCGTGCGCAGCGCCGATGTCGAGACAGCAAAGCAAGCGTATCGGACATGTTCGAAGATGTTGAGCAGCACTACCATCCGCATCGATGACCGCGTGCGCAATTCACTGATCAGACGAGGCCGATTGGGGAAACTGGCTGGGCTGCTCCTCTGGAGAAGCCGGGCGCAAAAACGGTTCGAGTAGGAAGGTAGCTTCCTCGCGCCGGCCGTAACATTGACGCCCCTCACTGCCCCTGCAAGAACGTGGATAGCGTCGAGCAAATCGACATGTCTATGCTAACTTCGTAATCCAGACCTAGAAAATTTGAGCAATGTCGACAGCAAATGAACCTGATTGGCCTATCTTGGTCATCTCCCTGCAGGATGCCGCCGAGCGCCGAGCAATGGTCTCGAAGCAACTCGAAGCGCTTGGTTTGTCGTTCAAATTCTTCGACGCAATCGACGGCCGCTCCGGATTGCCAGCAGCTTACGAAAACCAGGTCGACCGCCCCGGCACCGAGCTATATTTCGGCCGCCCGATGAGCGATGGTGAATATGCCTGTGCTCTATCACATCTCGCAGTTTATCGGAAAATCATGGAAGAAAATCTTCCTGGTGCGATTATCCTTGAAGATGATGCCATTATCGGAAGCGCTTTCGCGCTATTCTTGAAGGAGAAAGGCTACGAGCACGCTCCGCTCATCCAACTCGATCATCTTAACGCACGTGTGCGGCGAGTGGGCGCAACCTCGACAAAGCTCGAAAGCTGCGAGCTTTGGCATTTATATCGAAATGCGTTCCTAACGACTGGCTATGCGATCAACCAGCAAGCAGCTTCATTCATTTTAGAGCAGGCTTTACCTTTGCGATGCCCCGCAGACTGGCCCTGTGACTTACGTCCACTCGGCCCCTATTGTACAGTGCCCCGCCTCGTCGACCACCCGACGGCAGAACAAGTCCCGTCGTCGCTTGGTGTCACGCGAAACACTTTGGCCAAGAGGCAAAAGCGAAATCTAAAATACGGATGGAAATATCTTGAGAGCAGCTATTGGAAAAAAAAATGGCTAAAGATTACCGCAAGACGTCTGTCATGATCGCAGCCCTAAAACTCGAGCTTCGAGCGGCCCGCAGTTAGCAGGCATAGGAACACCATTGGTGTCCGGTCGCGGCTGGATGAAAATTTAGTTGGAGGGTAGATCCAACGATTTTTCAAACGGATCCGCACGAAAGCAGCTGTGAAAAATTCTCAAAATCAAGTATTGCCGCCAACTCAGGCAGTTCAATCTCCGGAACAGCCGCTTCTGATTTTCGATCGTAGAGTTTTCAGCACCCGCGTCGCAAGCTGAAAATTCATCGAACATCATTCTACGATCTAGGCGCACGTTATTTGATTTAATTTCTCCGGAAACCCTACGACGTATTTTCTCACGCCACCTTTCAAAGCTAATCGCATCATAATGTAGTATTTTAACTTCAGGGGGAGGAGAGGCCAACTTATTAACAAGAATGGAAACATCTTTTCCTGCGACTTCTGCATGATGTGGGCCAATATAGTCGAATGCACCTGCGGCGCGAAAGACGTGCCTGCCCTCGCCGTGCCCTGTAACATTGTCCGTAAAAAAATATTTATCCTGGCCATAAGCGATTAGCGGGATCAACTTGCGAAGTAACTTAGGGAGCTTTCGTGGAGACCTGAAACGAAATGGAGTTCTGAAACCGGTCGAGCTCCACCTAGACCATTGGTCATCACAAGGAAGCCATACGGCCTCAGCCACAGGCAATCTGATCGAAAGGACACCTTCAGAAAGAGCGGAAAGAAATTTTGCGTCCAGCCCAGCCCCAAAAAGGAACTCGTCCGCATCCAACGTAATCAACCAAGGGTTCTTGGCCACCCGACATGCAAATTGATGCACAGAATTTTGAACGGCCTCAAATACTTTAGGTGGCCCTAAGTGAGGCCGAATCTCGGGGATTTCCTGAATAGAAAAAATAGTATAATCTCTACTGCCCACCCTTGACCTAAGGAAATCCCTAAGAGATTCTACATCAGCTCCATCATAAAATACCAACACGTCGCCAAAACCTAGGTTGAGATGATATTCTATAAAATGCGCCACGTCCTCAAAATCTTCTTTCATAAGCGAGACAATTGAAAGCATTACGAAGCCTCCTCCGATGAAATTTCAATCGTAACCGAAGGCTTCGAAGTCTTCAGCATACAATGACCTAATCGTCGAAATCTGGGATGGGGTAGCGATACGTTTAGACGTTCGAGATGAGTTCTTACGAAGCGCGCTCACACGCTCGGCGGCACCTTGGTCTACCCCCGCCATAATAAGAATAGCCTTGAGGTCCTCGGCAAGCGTTTCGACCTTGCCTATGTAGTCATATTGAAAATGTCCCCAGCCTATATTGTCGACTTGACGCCGCCAATGCCTGTCAGTCCGAAGCCTACATGTTTCATGACAGGCTTGAACGTATTCCAGAAATGCAGCAAAGTTATCGCGCTCACTTCGACCTTCAACGCATCCAAATCTCCTTAACTTTTCAATATGGTAAAAATGGGAAGGGTTACGTCGCTCGGTTACAAAATCTCGGAATGCAGACTCAATTCTGTCTACAGGGTGGCGAACGAAGGTAAAAGACTTGAAGGAGGGCGAGGCTAGTCGAGCGATGTTAGTATCCCAGTGTTCGCGCCCTTGCGTAAGAACCTCAGCCTCTTGATGGATCAATCCTTGGTATTGCAATCCCGTGGTCAGCTTAAAAATAGCATGAGAAATCGACGTGCAAGCGGCTTTCGAATTTTTTGTGAAGACAACATTCGGGCGCTCCACAGAGGCCATGTGATCAAGCACTATCATGTCCGCGAGCGGAGTTCGCGCTCGCCTTAACTTCTTGCGATACCGCGTCGACAAGGGGGCCACGAACGGATAATACCACTTTTTTCGAGGCTCTGGTTCAAGCCAGACATCATTTGAGATCGCACCGAAAAAATCCGCGGTCTCCTTACTTCTAGTAACAGTCACTTGATTCCTCCTGCATCGAGGCGCCGGCGTTACCCCATTGTGAATAGAGTTTTCAACCGATTCTTGCTCACCTCGGCATGATTAAGCTACTGCAGCAGCGCCCAATGCTCTACTGTCGAATTTTGCACTGCCCCGAACTGGCGATTTCGGCGCTTGTGCTTTGCGTACGTTTTTGGACCGCCGGACATCGGAGTTTCTGACCTCCGCTGTGTTCCCAATTAAGGTGTTCGTCTTGGTAGCAGGAAAAGCGACTGCCACTCTAACTGAACCAGCTATCTTCGCATCGGGCAATATCCGGCCCCGTTCCTTCCCCCCGACCTGCGGGGGAAGGCCCTTCGCTTCCTGATCCGTATCTGCGCGATGCCTTTTTTCGGAGGCCAGCCGCTTCCCCGCGGGCTTTTCTCCCGCCCCGCACCTTTGGTGCGGTCCCCGATCCGTCATATCGCGCCTTAGCCTCGATTTCACCGGCCGGTGGGTTTCATTATCGCGTTTCTGCGCCAGTCCAGAAGGAGCCGACTTGGCGCGGGGTGGGGTAGTCCCCGGATCATAGCCTGCGCTTTGTGGCCGGTGCGCGGACAGACCGTGGCCAACCCTCTTTGATATTCGCAGGCGCGAGGAAGAGGATCGGGTGTAAACCGGGTGCACCTGCGCCGCCTCTTACGAGGGCGCAGGCACTTGTCCCCCAAGGAGGATCGCGATGGCCAAGTGCATCGATTGCACCGTAAGATCGTCGGAAAGAGGGTTAGTGGGACGTTCGAGCGTTCGGCAGATGCCGAACACCGGCGCGGCGATCGCACTTCAGTTAATAAGCGACAGTACGGCGTCTGAGGCAGCGACCAAGGAAGGAGCGATTTTTATGGGGAAGCAAAACGAGAAAGCCCATCAGGCAGGCGCCGGGTCAATCCGCTCATCCGAAGACTATGCGATTTACCCGCACCGAGATAACGTTTCCGCAGGCGCGACTCCCTTCAAACTTGATGACTATGGGGACAAGGGCGCGCTCGATGAGGGACAGATAGTGGCTCTGTCCGATCGACACAGACTTTCCATGGAGCAGGCGCGCGAACTTTCACTACTGCTCGGGTATTCCCTTGATATCGATACGCGTCTGAGTTTTTTCACGATCAGCCGAGCGACTGTTGAACGTCGGTTGCATGATCGCAAACTCGCAAAGCGCAATCGCGATACGGAACTTAGCGCCGTCGAGGCCAATGCCTTATTCGACAGTTTCGGCTTCAGGGTCGTGGTGGTGGAAGAGGCGGATGCATCGAAGGCCGCAGTGAACCATCAGGAAGCTGCTAAGACGCGAACCGATAGCGTGACCTATGTCAGTCTGGACGAGGCACGACGCATCTTGCAGCCGGATGATCGTCGCAAGGAACAGGACAATCGAAGGCTACATGTTGTGGAATCATGCTGCTACGTGGCGCAAGATGCTGGCTGGCCGCTGACCTACACGACGGATAGCTCGTTGACGAAGAACCAACGGGGCGGTCGTTTGATAGAGCTGGTCAAGGATGTAATTGAGATGGTCTCAGAGGGCGGGAGAGTGGCGAGCGTTCACACCCTGAAGAGCGACATTGAATTGGTTAGACGCCGCTTCGAGATGCGAGGTGACCTCTCCTCGAAGTCCCATAAAAAGTAGAGATTGGTTCGTCTAGTCGTCTCGTCACTGCAATGCGATCGAACTGGAGAGCCGCGGAAGGCGTCGTCACCAATCCGCTACATTCCCCTCCAAGAACAGGACGTAAACTGCAGGCATACGGCGAGAATGCCGCCGGACATCTAGCTGAACATTCTGCGATCTGATCAGCAGAGTCAGTGCATTTGCTCTGACTCAAAGAGATCGCGCCATCAGAGCTAATCGGGTGCAATCAATGCACTTGGTTCCCCCCGTACCTGGTCATGCATGCTCATGGCATGACCCGCGTTCCCGCCCCCTCCGTTCAAGACGACGCTGCCGAGATGCAGATCGAGGCTGCCCTTGGGCAACTCGTTCGCCTGTTGGCGCAGCACGTGGCGTGTGATCTGGCGGCGAACGCTCCTGCAACGAAGGAGCAGCCCGATGCAGCAACCCACCCCGAAGAAGACTGACCGCCCCCGCGCCTTGCTGACGGTGCGCGAGGTCGCTGAGCTCGACCATTGCTCGGAGAAGACGGTGCGCCGCGCGATCGCGGCGGGCCTCTTGGAAGTGGTGCGCGTGGGCCCCGGCGGGCGTCTTTTGCGCATCGATCCTGCGGCCCACGCGGCCTACCGCGCAGTGTCGCGCTGGTAGCCACCGACGCCCACCAATGTCCATTTATGTCAACACCTTAGGGGACATTCGGGAATAGGCCCACCCCGCTAGTTGCGGACTAATCGTGTTATCCTTTTCCCGAATCGGGCGCTCTGTCCTGCCCTGTCCACCCGAGACCATAGCTGACCAGAGGAAGCGTCCCCGATGAACATGCAGAACCAAAAAAAGCTCGACCTCGCCTTCATTCCCGAAGGCACGCCGATGTTCTCCGACCTGATCACGATGTTGGAGGCTGCCGAGGACCTCTCCGGGATCCGCCGCCGCGATATGATCTCCGGCCTTAGCCGCGTCGCCAAAGCGCTTGGCCGTCTGCCTCAGGACGTCCCCTGCTTCGGACGCTGGCTGCAACCCCGGCTCGCAAAGATCACCCCGGCGTCCCTCAACCTCACCTCCAAGAGCTGGCAGAATGCCGTGAGTGACGCGCGCGCCGCGATGGCGCATGTCGGTATCTTGGAACGCCGTTCTAGCCGCATCTACGATTTGATCGGAGAATGGCAACACCTGTGGCAGATCGTGCTTGAAGCCAAGGATCCCACCCTGCCGCTGGCACTTCGCCGCTTCGTGTTTTTCCTGAGCAACCGGGGCACCCTCCCTGCGAACGTATCCGGCGAGGACGCGGACGCCTATCTTGAGGCGCTGATCCACAACGAGATCAGCAAGAACCCCGAAGTTCCTTACCGCGCGGCTGTGAACGGTTGGAACCTAGCGGTCAAACGCATCCCCGAGTGGCCCCGCATCACCTTGTCTCTCCCCTCGCGCCAGAACGTCATCAAGCTTGATGAAGCGGCCCTGCCCCAGAGTTTCATCGCGGATCTCGACGCACTTATGGCACGGCTCGCGACCCCTGACCCTCTTGCAAGTGACGGCCGCACACGGGCTCTGCGCCCGGTCACCCTCAAGCAATACCGCCGCCAACTCATCCGCTTTGCCTCCGAGCTCGTGCATTCCGGCGTTTCGCCTGAGACGCTGACCAGCCTCGACGTCCTTCTCGACCCGACGATGGCGGAACGTGGTTTGCGTCAAATGCTGTCGCGCACGGAGAACTCGACAACGAAGATGATTAGCGAAGTTGCCGCTTTGCTGCGCAACTTGGGCAAAATCACCGGCCAGTCGGAGGACGTGCAGAAGCGTCTCAAAGGGCTCGCGGGCAAGGTGGCAACCAGCCCGCAGCGGGGGATCACCCGCAAGAACCGGGACCGCCTGCGCGTACTGCAGGATGAACGCCGGGCGCAACGTCTCCTCAACCTTCCCGAACACCTATTCAACCAGTCGCCGCGCACGGGAGCGCGTTCCTATCAGCGTGCTTTGGCTCGCGAAGATGCCCTCGCGATCGCGATCCTTCTTTACTGCCCGATCCGGATCCGGAACCTGGCGGGGATCCACCTCGAGCAGCACCTGCAACGTCCCGGCGATGGCCGCGTATTTCTCGTGCTGACCGAGGACGAGGTGAAGAACGGCCAACCGCTCGAGTTCGAGCTTCCGCGCGAGGTCGTCCTCATGATCGAGAAGCATCTTGCAACCCGTGCGCCGGAGTTATGTCCCAAAGGTACGCCGTGGATTTTCCCGCGCCGCGACGGCTCCAACTCCGTCGACCCGAACCAACTTTCAGAGAGGATCAAAAAGCGGATCCGCAAGGAGACGGGCGTAGAGATGAATGCGCATCTCTTCCGCCATTTCGCGGTCATGAACTGGCTCGATGCCAGCCCCGGATCCTATGAGGCCGCCCGCCGCCTCCTTGGCCATTCCGAGGTGAGCCATACCATCAACATGTATTCCGGCCTTGAGAACAAGGCAGCGACAAAGGCCTTCGCCGAACTCGTCGGCCGCAAGAAAGGCCCTCGCAAATGAGCCTCATTCTTCCCATCGAAGACTGGCCCGAAGCAGATCGGGTCATGTGGGCCACGCTGCGCGCGCAAGGCGGGCCTCTCGACGATCATGGCGCACTCGCGCATCTGCGCGCGAGCTCCCTCGAGACACTGGGCATAAGATATGGCCGCTGGCTGGGGTGGCTCTCCCGCACAGAACGCGATGCCTTGAGGCTGCCGCCTGCAGAACGTGCCTCCCTGCCGCGCCTTCAAGCCTGGCTCGCGGATTTGGCGCATACCGCGCCAATGACCCGGTTGATGTTTGTCGACGGTGTCATTCGTGTCCTCAGCGCCGCTGCACCAGATGCGGACTGGGTCATGCATCGCCGCTTGCGCGGGGCCCTGAAGCTTGAGGCCGGTCGCGGCGAACCTACACGCAAGCGTGGCCGCATCGTCTCCACAAGAGTGCTGCTTGAGGCAGGCCTGCACCACGCGGGGCCGCTCGCCGACGCAGCGGAGACTCCGCTCGAGGCGATGAAGCGACGTCGCGATGGAACGATGATCGCGCTGCTGGCCCTGATGCCGATGCGCCGTCGGTCCTTCTGTGAGCTCACGCTCGGCCAATCGGTTCTCGTCATGAATGACGAGATCACCATTTCGCTTTCCGAGGAGATGACCAAAACGGGCGTAGCTTGGGAAGCCTCCGTCCCATGGCAGGTCGAGCCCGTCCTGCGACGCTATATCGAAGATGTCCGCCCCTACCTGATGGCGCGCGGCAATCAGGACCATGCCCGACTCTGGGTGGGCAAGAAGGGTGAGATTCCGGAGGAGAACTATCTGGGATCCCGTATCGGCGATCTCACCCTACAGCTCACCGGCAAACGGATCCCGCCGCATTTCTTCCGCGATGCCGCGGCGACGACGCTGGCGCGGCTCTCGCCCGATGCAGCGCGTCTGATCCGCCCGGTCTTGGCGCATTCAGGGTTCAAGACGGCAGAACGCCATTACATTCATGCCCAGACTATCGAGGCCGGCCGCGATTACGCTGCACTCGTCAAAAGCCTGAAGGGAGGCAAATCATGACCCGAGTTGCCATTTACGCCCGTTTCTCAACCCAGATGCAGCGCGAAGCCTCGATCGAAGACCAGGTTCGCCTGTGCCAGGAACGCGCCGCACGCGACGACTGGACGGTGAGCGAGGTATTTTCCGATATGGCGCTTTCGGGCGCGACCATTCTGCGCCCGGGGCTGCAAAGCCTCTTGGAGCAAGCGGGCCGCGGGGCCTTCGACATCGTGCTCGCCGAAGCCCTCGATCGCCTCAGCCGCGACCAGGCCGATGTCGCGACGCTCTACAAAAGGCTCACGTTTCATGGGGTGAAGATCGTGACGCTTGCGGAGGGCGAGGTCACCGAGCTGCATGTGGGCCTCAAGGGCACGATGAACCAGCTCTTCCTCAAGGATCTTGCAGCCAAAACCCGCCGCGGCCTGCGCGGCCGTGTTGAAAGCGGGCATTCCGGTGGCGGCAATAGCTATGGCTATGACGTGGTGCGCCGCCTCGGGCCAGACGGCCTGCCGGTTACGGGAGAGAGAACGATCAACCCCACTGAGGCCGAGATCATCAAGCGCATTTTCAAGGAGTTCAGCGAAGGTCATTCGCCCAAAGCCATCGCCAAGCGCCTGAACGCGGACCATGTCCCCGGCCCGCGTGGCGCGCTCTGGCGTGATACCGCCATCCGTGGCCATCGGATCCGGGGCACGGGGCTTCTCAATAACGAGCTCTATATCGGGCGCCTCGTCTGGAACAGGCTGCGCTACATGAAGGATCCCGAGACCGGTAAACGCGTCTCACGGCGCAATCCGCCGCAGGAATGGATCATCAATGAGGTCCCGGATCTGCGGATTATCGACGACAACCTCTGGGAAGCGGTGAAGCGTCGGCAGGGCGAGATCGATGCCGAGCCCCGAGTACAGGCGATCCGAGCAACAAGGTTCTGGGAGAAGAAGCGCAAGGTCCATTTGCTGACGGGTCTTCTGCGCTGCGGCTGCTGCGGAGGTGGCTTCGCGGCCGTGGGCAAGGATTACCTCGCCTGCTCGGCGGCACGCAAGCTCGGCACCTGCACGCAGCGCCGCTCGTTCAAGCGCGGAGAGCTTGAGGCCCTTGTTCTCGACCTGCTCCGCGAGCGCTTGATGCAGCCCAGAGCGGTCGCCGCCTTCATTGCTGCCTACGGAGAAGAGGTGAATGCTGGGCGCTCGGAGGAGACCGCCAAACGCGCGCGCCATGAGGCTGAACTCGCACAGCTCACTCGTCGGTTGGAAGGTCTCTACGACGCCATTGCTGACGGCCTGCGCACGGCCGGGCTCATGGCGAAGCTCGAAGACCTGGAAGCGCGCAAGATCATCGTCGAGGCAGAACTGACAGCGCCCCAACCTTCTCCGGTGCGTCTTCACCCGGGGCTGAGCGAGATTTATCGACGCAAGGTTACGGACCTCGCACAGACGCTTTCCGACCCTGCAATCCGCACGGCGGCGCTTGAGACCATCCGAGGTCTCATCAGTTCGGTGACAATACATGTCGATGGAGAGAAGGTTACAGTCGAACTCGAGGGCGCCATCACGGCGCTCATTGGACTTGCCCAGCCCGAAGCTGCGCAGCGTCTTGATCCAAGTTCGGTAGAAGTGGTTGCGGGAGTAGGATTTGAACCTACGACCTTCAGGTTATGAGTTTGTGCACGACCTTTTCGCCAGATTGCTTCGCTCGACGCCACAGCCCGCCAAGCCATTGATTCAGATATTTTATTCTGGACAACAACTACGCTCATGACTCATCACTAAGGCATCGTTTTCGCTGCCTCGTGCTTCCATAGCGCTTCCATGGAAACAGTTAGGTGGCTCGATGGGAGACACTACCGATGCCGAAATTGACCAAGCGTGTGGTTGAGACGCTGCCCGTGCTGGAAAGGGACTACATCAGCTTTGACAGCGAGGTAAATGGCTTCGGTGTCCGGGTACTTCCCAGCGGGCGGCGTTCATATCTGGTGCAATATCGCAGTGGCGGGCGGACGAGACGGATCGCTATCGGCCAGCATGGCGCGATTACCGTAGACGAGGCGCGCAGGAAAGCCAGAGAGTTGCTCGGCTCTGTCGCCGCTGGCAAGAACCCCGCCGAAGTGATCGCCCAACATCGTGGTGCTCCTACGCTCTCTAGTGTCGGTGAGCGTTTTCTTCATGAGCATGTTGCGGTGCACTGCAAGCCCTCCACTGCGCGGGAGTATCGACGTGCGCTAGAGCTGTTTGCCTACCCCGCAATGGGCAACCACAAAATCATCGACGTTAACCGCGCTGACATTGCCAAGCTGCATCACGCGAATCGGGCGCGCCCCTATCAGGCAAACCGAACGCTCGGCGTTCTGTCTAAGTTATTTACGCTCTGCGAGGTCTGGGGGTTGCGGCCAGACGGGTCGAACCCTTGTCGCCACGTGCCCAAGTATCGGGAAGAGAAACGAGAACGCTTTCTAAGCAAAATTGAACTGCTTCGACTAGGCGAGACGCTGACTGCATGTGAGGCCGAGGGCACCGAAACCGTCTTCGTCGTCGCGGCTTTCCGTCTGCTGATCCTAACAGGATGCCGATTGAGCGAGATACAAACGCTGAAATGGTCTTTCGTGAGTGGTCGATACCTCGAGCTGCCCGACAGCAAGACCGGTGCGCGACGAATTCCTTTGCCGCCAGCAGCACAGGCCGTTCTTGAGCGTTTGCCGCGTCGCGACGGAAATCCGTTTGTGATCGCAGGTGCCCTAGCCGGTCAGCGCGTCACCGATCTCCAAAAACCATGGCGTCGCATTCGAAAATCCGCAGGCCTCGAAGACGTGCGCATCCACGATCTGCGCCATACTTACGCCTCGAACGCTGTTGCAAATGGCATGCCAATCCAGATGGTCGGAAAGCTGCTTGGACATACGCAGATACAGACGACTATGCGTTACGCCCATCTGGCGGATGACCCTGTGATGCAAGCAGCTGAACGGAATGCGGCGATGTTGAGCGGAGCAATGAATGGTGCCTGATGTTGAAGGAAAAATGACAATCGGCAAGGGGCAAGAGCGCCATTTCGATTGGGGCGTGCTTCCACTCTCAGAAGGTTTTCGCGCCTACGAAACGAGCCGAAACCGTACAGACGACTGGCGCTTTATGTCTCTGCTCGATGTGGTGCGGAAACAGTTTAAGCAAAACGGCTTTCACATCTTCACGCTTCGAAATACCGCGCGTTATGTCCGACTGCGTCTGAGACGCCAGATTGATCCCTTGGACGCGATGCGCATAAGTTTCGTTTGGGAATTAAGCGTCGGATTAGCTGACGCGATTGGATATTTCTTGCCCAGGTCCGCGGACGACAATCCCGTGTTGATCCCAAAGGAATCTTGGAAGCACGGCACCTTCGACTGGGACAAAGCTGAGCTAACGGGCTCCGGCTTCATCTTTGCCGATGTCAGAGTTCTTATGCCGCACTCGTCCTGGCTAGTGAAAGACCATTCCTACGACGTTGAGACACTTCCGGCGTTAAAGACATTCCCTCCTTCTGACGAACACCGTAAGGCGCTCGGAATACCTGCAACGTCGGGTGCGAACTCGTCACAATCCGAGCCCGAGAGACTCGGTAGGCCTTCTTATCGGGCCCAGATCGAGCAAGCGTATTTCGAGCTGAGTGTCAGAGACGGTCTCCCAGAGAAAGAACTCATTTACGAGATCCGCGAGCGCGTCAAAGAGCATACTGGTCAAACCACGGATAAAGGCCTCGGCGATTCCGCCATTCGCAAACATATCATCCGCATTCGCCGCGAAACGCCTTCGCGGAAAAAGTGATAAAGTGTTTTTCTATTTATCAGCAATTGCTTAGCGCAAACCACGGTCGCAAGCATCGGTTCATCAACTCAACCGATGAAAGGACTGCGATGAAACCGACTGCACCCGATGCCGACTATCTCGACCGGCTCATCACCGAACGGGATGCTGCCGATTTTCTCGGCTACACAATGCGCGCGCTACAAAACTGGCGCACACGCGGAGGTGGCCCCCTTTACGTGAAGGTGTCACCCCGGTCGATCCGATACCGCAGGCGCGATCTTAACGCCTGGGTCGAAAGCAAGCTGGCCAAACATTCGACCGAAGCCAGCATAGGTGGGGGGCACGATGTTTAGTCCCCCACCGCCCCCTCGCTCCTTAAGCGAATTCCTTGTCGACTACTTCGACTCCAACGTCTGCGCTCATGCCGATGATGCTGGACTGGTAATCACCAACCTCGTCGGTGGGAGCGCCTTCGCCGTAACGCACAACCGAGACGCAAACCTCGAAAACGGGTCGGGAGATTTAGTGATCTCAGTGACACTTCGGATAACCGTCTTCGACCCAGATCCCACAAAGTTCTTATGAGCATGTGGGTTCCAGGGGAACACCGACGAACCCGGGAGCAGCCACGGCTTGCAGTGCTTCGCTCCTGGGGGACTGTCCGCCGCCAGGCGGGCGTCCTCCAGGCGCGAAGCGCCTTCAAAACGTTTGGAAGCCTGGCGAAAGGGGGGTCTTGTAACACCCCCCTCCACGAATACGACAGCGTAGACCAGAGCAAATGAAAGCACAGATCCTACATAGCGGCTTCGACGGTCTCAGATTCACTCTACAGGCTGAAATCACCCCGGAGCTACGTCGAGAACTGGTGCTCGCGAAATCCCAAGCCAAAGAACACGGGTACGATATTGAGCTTCGTTTTGGCGATGTAACTTTGTCCGTGACGCAAAAGGGTGGACGGACGCTAAACGCGAACACCGGGGAGCTTGGCGCGATCTGGATGTTCCAAGACCCCGCCGACCGCATTCCCAACAATCCCGGCGTTACCGTGGACTTCCGCGCCCTTGGGTTGGCCACCGGCGGACTAGACCACGCCGAGCGACATTTTCGACAAGTGATGGACGCGCTTGCCATTCCTTATGGCGAACACCAGCTCCGTGTCTCGCGTGTGGACTTTGCCGTGGATCTGCTCGCCCCTTGGTTCGAGCCAGAGCGGATCGCGCTTGTGGCTCCACCGGGAACGAAGGTGACAGAATACACAGGGCCAGAGGAGACCGTGACGCAGGCCACTGGAAGCCGCGTCACGGGACTACGGGCGGGCAACGTCGATAACCGGCAGCTCGCGATCTACGACAAGCGAACAGAAGTCATCCAGAAGGCGAAGGATGGTTGGCTGGCCATCTGGAACGCGGAACGGACATCCTGCGGGCAAGAACCTTTGGACCTCTCCGATCGTCTCGCAAGCCAAGTCTGGCGATTCGAGCTGCGGCTTGGTTCAAAACAGCTCCGGGGCCGGTTCGAGATGCACTCATGGGCCGATCTGCGGGAAAGACTCGGAGACGCCTACCACGATGCCTTGCAGCGCCTGCGGTACTGCATCCCTACCAGTGACAGCAACCGCGCCCGGTGGCCCGTACACCAACTGTGGCGGCTCTTTGAAGACACCATCGGCAATGACCTCACCGTCTATTGCTGCGGCGTCCTTCCCTCGGATGTGATCCTTGCCAACCGCACCGCGAAGATTCGGGAGCTGGATCGGCAGCTTCTGGGCCTGTTCGTCACCCGCGCCGCGGTTTCGGGAGTTGCGCCGGATGAGTTCTATGATTTCATGGAGAGACACACGGAAGCCCTGCGCTGGTATAGCGAAGAGCACCCGAAGACGCTGGAAGAGCGGTTGCAGAAGGCGGGTGGGAAATATCGTTGGACTTAGGAACCGGCTTAATCGACCGTTCGCCACGGCTTACTCGTGCGCTCGTCATGCTAAATCTGCAGGCATTGCAAACACCGCCAATGAAGCTCATCGCAGAGCAGCCTCCTACTGGTCGCCACTTGGCCCGATCCGACAGACAGTCGCACGAAGCCGAGATGCTATTTTTGGGCGCGTCCGTCAGCTTTGCGTAGATAACTCGCGGCCCATTGCAACGTCAGCATAAACCCTAATAGGTTTTTTGAACATGCGCCTGAGCCCAGGAAAGCACTTCATCTGGGCCAACTCGCGGCGAAAGCGATTGATTGACAGTCAAGTACGCAACTCGTTTCCCACCAGAGATGATTTCTGGTGGGTTAACGCTCCGCGGGTTGTAGGGACTGAGGTTAGAGAATGGACCGCCGTATTCTGAATACTTATTGAATATAGACGTTGAGCTGTACTTATTCCCATACTCGCCAAACCTATTGAATAGCGATTTCGCATCAAACTCGTTCGGATTCAAGTTCCCGAGAAACACACCGTCAGCCGCTTGTATGTACGTGCCGCCACTCTGCGCGAGAGCAGTGATATCGCTCCGGGAGACATTTCCTAGAAGCAATTGGTCGATGTCATATTTGAGACTATTGAGAAAAGAGCTAAGCGGTATCCTGTCTGCAACAAACCTGTTCTCAGACACCTTTCCGATCTCTATGTTTCTGATGATCAGCTTGGGCGGTGTTGTCGTATATGGATTTTCAGGACTGAAGCGGCCGTATTGCCCGCCGTAAGGGCAGTAGGGATTGAATATGCTTGTGCTGCTATATTTACTACCATAGGGGCCATACTTGTTAAGAATCGAGTCAGTATCGAAACTACTTTTGGTAATCTTACCGAGAAACTGCCTATCTTCTGCCTCAAGATAAGAACCACCGTGTTTCTCCGAAAATTCAGCGTCTTCAGCGGATGCTGCACTATAAAGATCTGTCAGCATTTTCTCCAGAAGCGCCTTTGTTTTATCGTCCTCCGCCGCCATTTCAGCGTCCCTCCTGAAAAAGCTTTTCAATCAACTTCTGAATTTCCATAGCGGCCTCTGCTGGCGGGAGGTTTGATATTAGTGCTGCTGCGGACGCCAGGGCTATGTTCCGATTTCGAAGTTTCTCAATTCTTAGATACGGCCAGTAAAGGAACGCCGATATCCCGGCCGAGGGAAGAGTCCAAATATACTCGCCGTTCACAAGCGCAAAAACAACGGCGACAGCTCCAAGTAGGAAAAGAACACTTGTGCCGCCCATCAACAAGAATTCCGTCCGATTATTTCCGTCAATGACGCTTTGAATCTGGCTATGCAGCTCTTTGCTGATCGGCGGATGCTCCGTCGACTTGGACGAAGCACATGCATTTTGCGTATCAGATGTAGCGCTCGACGTTGGGTCCGTTTTTTGCTGCGCGTCAGTCAATTCACTGTCCTCGCCGGGGCCAAAATCCAAAACTACACTAATGATCATTTAGGGTAAAGATTGCAGGGTCCCTAAGGACTTTTATCTCGCTGCGAGCGGCTAGCCGCAGCGTCCCCGTGTGAGTGGCCGATACGGGCTGCGAGCTGCTGACCACATAGCCTTGGACCAAAATTGTCAGCTCCTACCGCAAACCTGTCGAGAGACAGCACCAATTGCTATTCCGAGTTCAAATGAGATGGAGCGCCTTGGAAAAATTACGGACTTTACATCCATGAGATTCGTCCCAAAAATTTAATTATGTGGCCTCCCGTTTTCGAGACGTCTAATTCTTCAGCTTCCACGCGGTGCTCCGGCCATCCATCAAATCTGCACGCATATAATCCGCTGCGGAGTAATATTTGTGCACAAATTCTTTTCTAAATTGAGAAGATTTATACTCCCCTAAAAAGTCGGCGAGTTTCGGAAACTCTGCAATATCGACTTTAGAAGTATGGTCGTCGAACTTCACAGAGTTGTGCTCCCATTCGTCGACCATTGTATTTAGGTAAGCCTCCATCTGAGAAACCGCGTCGAAGACCTTCCTAGGCTTTGAGAACAAATTCTCCATGTTCTCAACATCTTTCGCGACGGCTTCCAGAGTAATTTGCATTGCGTTTATCTCGTTTAATGAGGAATCATATACTTCTAGCGAAATAGCATCCCGCGTTACTGCGGCTCCGTTGTCCAAAAACAGGAGCCTCGAACGGATTTTTCTTCGGAGCCTCTTAATTTCCCCAAATACTAAAGTCAAAGAGTCTAGAATCCTCATTCTCGCGGAATCACTTAATTCATCCTTTCGTTTCTTCTGCTCGTAGCGGGAATAAACGATGGCTCCAGCTTGCGTAACTATAACAACCGTTAGGAGATTAAGGAGCGCCTTCGCGATCTCCAGCTCGATTCCGTCAGGGTGGAGCTGACACGCGACAAAAGCGAAGAGCCCTAGGACGATTAGTGCGCAAATGGACAGAATGATGATCAACGAGCGCATAATTCTTCCTTAATTTAAAATCGTCCGAACAAACTCTGAGGACGGCCTATTGCCAGTTTCATTACGATTACGATCTCCGCCTTTTGCATCACACGCAGTATAGGCTGCGCAACCTGCGACGCGTTTCGTTAGGCTAGTCCGCCCTAACCGATATGGCAACTCAACCGAGTGGCAAGCTGACCCAAGCGGCTGAGTGGGCACCTTACAATGGCTTAAGGGGCATCAACCTGCCAAGGACTTTCGCTAAGTTAGAATCGGAACTCGGTTGGTCTTTACGCCGATCAGTGCAAGGTTCGAAATCGCCCGACCCGCGGAGTTATCATTTCGCGTAGCGGGGCGGGCGATCGCGGCCGTCCGCGTTCGCCAATGATCAGCTTTGGCTTGTAACGGACTTTCCGAGGTGACCATCAAGACGAGCCAAGCGACCTATCGGGCGCCCTTAAGCTGCGAAATTTTCATTTCATCCGTGACAATCAGTAGTCATTCGCCAAGCCACATCGAGCTGTGTTCAGCCCTCCACTTCATCGAAGATGAAACCATGTTGTGGGCCGATTGTCCATTCAGCGCTCATCGAACGATTCCAACGCATCAATAGCAAGGTCGAGCGCCTCCGCCATTCTACCGGCACCGCTGCGAAAATGCGGCAACACTTCCTCAGGAAAGAGGAAACGAGTTTCCAAATTTTGTTGAGCAAGGTTTTCAAGATAGTGATTGAAGCCATCTAGGCTGATGAGCGCATTGATCACGACATCAAGTTCATCATTTTCCAAAAGCCCTAGATCCGCATTCAAACTGTCTGACAGAAGTCTCCGAATCTTGCCGACCGAGAACACTCCGCCTTCGGGAGAAGGAGCTTCGACATTTTCCTTCAACGCGCGTGAGTAATTGCGGAACTCGGCAGCCAAAATCCTACGCAATGTCCTGCGCTTCGTGACTATCTGCCGGCGTTGCTCGACTCTGGAAATTCGTGCATTCGCGATCAGCGTGCCAATTACGCCAAAGAAGCCCACGACGCCGACAATCGTAGTCTGAAAGCGCTCAAGGAGGTCAAGAACTTCAGGTGACGTCATGTGGCTACCGGACCAATTTATGTGCTGCGCAATACCTGTGCCGTATGACCATAGGAGACTTCAACTGTTGCTCGTTTGCAAGCGCTCCTATTAGGCGTCGCTTGCTTCCACATTGCTTCCACGGGGCTGAGCACAACGCAAGACACCGCCCTAAGGCGGCGTTTAACGTATTGATGTAACTGTAGTTTGTTTGGTTGCGGGAGTAGGATTTGAACCTACGACCTTCAGGTTATGAGCCTGACGAGCTACCGGGCTGCTCCATCCCGCGTCCGTTGAGCGTTTGCCTTTATGTCAGGTTATGAGCCTGACGAGGCGATCGCGTTAGGCAAACTCTCGAGGAGAGTTTGTAGCGATTGCGGGGTGCTCGATCCCGCGTTTGTTTCCCGAGGGCTTTATGTTTTTGCGATCGGGATTTTGTTTGTCATCGTTGTTTGAGAGATGAAGTTTTATCGCTTCTTTCTAGGTTTGGCGGTGACCTACTCTCCCACGTCTTAAGACGCAGTACCATTGGCGCGACGGCACTTAACGGCCGGGTTCGGAATGGAGCCGGGTGTTTTGCTCGTGCTATGACCACCAAACCGAGGAAGAAGCGATGAAGTTCAAGTCATGCGGCGCTTGCCGCCTCCAGCATTGCGCTGGCGCGGAGCGTTCTACACTAAATTAATGCATGCTGTTTGATCGGATGCCAGAGGTCTGGCTTCTACCGGATCAAATCAAGCCAATCGGGCAATTAGTACTGGTCAACTGAACGCGTTGCCGCGCTTACATCTCCAGCCTATCGACGTGGTGGTCTTCCACGGCCCTCAAGGGATACCTAGTTTTGAAGGGGGCTTCCCGCTTAGATGCTTTCAGCGGTTATCCTGTCCGGACATAGCTACCCAGCACTACCGTTGGCACGATAACTGGTCCACCAGTGGTCCGTTCACCCCGGTCCTCTCGTACTAGGGGCAACTCTTCTCAAGTATCCTACACCCACGGCAGATAGGGACCGAACTGTCTCACGACGTTCTAAACCCAGCTCACGTACCTCTTTAAACGGCGAACAGCCGTACCCTTGGGACCTGCTCCAGCCCCAGGATGAGATGAGCCGACATCGAGGTGCCAAACGGTGCCGTCGATATGGACTCTTGGGCACCATCAGCCTGTTATCCCCAGAGTACCTTTTATCCGTTGAGCGATGGCCCTTCCACTCGGGACCACCGGATCACTATGGCCGACTTTCGTCTCTGCTCGACTTGTCAGTCTTGCAGTCAGGCTGGCTTCTGCCATTGCACTCAACGACCGATTTCCGACCGGTCTGAGCCAACCTTCGCGCGCCTCCGTTACACTTTGGGAGGCGACCGCCCCAGTCAAACTACCCACCACGCAGGGTCCCGGATCCCGATAAGGGACCGCGGTTAGACATCAAGCAGGCGAAGGGTGGTATCTCAAGGATGGCTCCACGAAGACTGGCGTCCCCGTTTCAAAGCCTACCACCTATCCTGCACATCACATGCCTGATGCCAGTGCGAAGCTATAGTAAAGGTTCATGGGGTCTTTCCGTCTAACCGCGGGTAGTGTGCATCTTGACACACAGTTCAATTTCGCTGAGTCCACGTTTGAGACAGCGGGGAGATCGTTACGCCATTCGTGCAGGTCGGAACTTACCCGACAAGGAATTTCGCTACCTTAGGACCGTTATAGTTACGGCCGCCGTTTACCGGGGCTTCAATTCGGAGCTTGCACTCCTCCTTTTAACCTTCCGGCACCGGGCAGGCGTCAGACTGTATACGTCGCCTTACGGCTTCGCACAGCCCTGTGTTTTAAGTAAACAGTCGCCACCCCCTAGTTTGTGCCCCCCACCCTCACTTGCGTGAGAATGGGGCCTCCTTCTCGCGAACTTACGGAGGCATTTTGCCGAGTTCCTTAAACGTGGTTCTCTCAAGCGCCTTGGTATTCTCTACCAGTCCACCTGTGTCGGTTTCGGGTACGGTCCGATAGTGGGGCTATTTCCAGGAACTGCTAAGCGGCCCACACAATCCAATAAGTGTGAACAACCCTCGCAATCCGTCACCACCACATGGCCCAGGAATATTAACCTGGTTCCCATCGACTACGCCTTTCGGCCTCGCCTTAGGGGCCGGCTTACCCTGCTCAGATTAGCTTTAAGCAGGAACCCTTGGACTTTCGGCGACAGGGTCTCTCACCCTGTTTGTCGCTACTCATGTCAACATTCTCACTTCTGATCACTCCACCGGATGCCTTACAGCCCGGCTTCACAGTCAGAACATTGCCTCCAATACTCCGAGAACGGAGATAAGGAGGCAGCGTTCTATATCACAGAACGCTCCGCTACCACGCACATCACTGTGCATCCAAAGCTTCGGCTCATGGCTTGAGCCCCGTTACATCTTCGCCGCAAGACCTCTTAACTAGACCAGTGAGCTGTTACGCTATCTTTAAAGGATGGCTGCTTCTAAGCCAACCTCCTGGTTGTTTTGGAAGTCTCACATGCTTTCCCACTTAGCCATGAATTGGGGCCTTAGCTGTTGGT